>JABCYV010000187.1 GCA_013290025.1 Acidobacteriota bacterium | reverse complement strand
TAAACCCAATCCCAGGGGCACGACACCAGACCAGCGCCTTCTATGGTGACAGGGGCTGGAAGCCAAGGAAATCTTCCCCACCTCCGGTCGAGGGAGAACTATTTTCCTTGACATTCCCTTTTATAGAACAGGCGTTAGCGCGTATTGACCAACGGTCAACTTGTGCTATGGCGATTTATCGCCAACTACCGCAGCCAGCCCGAAACGTGCAAGATCAGCCAAACGAGAACGACTAGGAGCACCACCACCGCGGCTAGTGTCACCGGGCTCTTGGGACTTCCGATACGGGTGCCTCCCGGCATTGGACAAGTATATGGTGCCGTGTGGTGTTGAGCGTAGTGGCGATGTTAGGCCAAGAGACATGCCATACTCGGTGGATGCGAACTGCAACCTTCGATCAATGGCTCCATGCCGCATTCGACCATCCTGTTCGGAAGCGAGAGTGGTACTGGGATGAAGACTTCGATACTTATTGGGATCGTCTGGAAATATCTGGCGCAGTCACGGTTGAGTACATGACCCGCTTGTTCTTGGCCCCTGATCAGCTAAAGCGGTATTCACTCGAACAGGTCGCGCAAGGGATATGGTTCTTGATTGGCGAATCATCGCCGGGAGAATCGGCGTATGCCTTGCTGAGTTCCGAAGTGCCGCTAAACCCGCGCGTCGATTGTGTCCGTGCGATGCCGAACTTCTTCCGCATGTTTGTTGCTCCAGTGGCACCGGGTAAGGCGAATGAGCAGAAGGATGATTTTCAGGGCGTCTGCTACATGTGGTGGGACATCTTTCCAACGCATGGAGGGCCGATCTATGGGAATGAAACAGGAGGAGAACCTGAACTGCATCTAGCTTGTCTCAACACAATGGCCGAGATACTTTCAATACCCTCTGAGCTGTGCCAACTGAGTGCCCTCCATGGACTCAATCATTGGCATCGCCAGTATGGCGAAAAGGTCGAGGAAATCGTAGACAGCTTCCTCCAGAAAACACCCGGCTTAACGACCCGCATAATCGAGTACGCAGGCAAAGCACGGGTGGGCGGAACATTGTAGGCGTTGCTGTTGAAACCAGGCGATTTCGCGTTTTGACTGCTGGTCATTGAGCGCAATCGCGATCTCTCGACACTAATGATCATCCGTTGAAAACGTGACTCTGCCAAGCGTCGACTGCCGAATGGAATCCCTGAAGTGTTCAAAATTGTACAGCCTTGCCAAGGCTGGCGGCGTACAAGCGGAACTAGCGGGTCCAAACCATGGAGTTCCGCTTAAGGAGAATTACATGCAGCGACTGCATCGGTGTCTAGGTTCGCTTCTGCTAGGTGCGACCCTGATTGCGCCCGTGGGCCTCCAGGCCAAGGATAAGCATCAAAACTGCCCCAACAATGGATACTACGACCGCGACCATAAGGATTGTCATGCATGGGACGACCACGAAGGCCGTGCCTACCAATCCTGGCAGGAGGCTCAGCACAAAACACATCGGGAATTCTCCAAGCTGAAGGCTAAGGAACAGTCAGAATACTGGAACTGGCGCCACGAACATCCGGATGATGACCGGGACCGCCACTAGCTCATCCTCGCGGTACCTGCCATCCCGACGCCGCCGTCCGCACGAGCGGCGCCATTGCCTCAGCCGAACTATGCTCCGAAAATCGACAACTTGAACACTTGAACAGGCAAATGGCGAAACCAGGCGTTTGCACTCCATTGACCTCAATGATTGAAATGGCGATCTATCAACAACCACCCAAAGTAGCTTCGTCAGCGCGAACGAAGCACGTTTCCGATCCCAGATTATTGTGTCAATGTAGACGGATGCCGAAAGCCTACAGAACTGACGTAATCGCCCATCCGAAGTTTCAAGCCGAACTTAGGAAGTCAAAGAATGCTCTTAGATCAGAGCGCGTGAGATGTCCGGTTGGTGGTTGCGAATGTAGCTATGAAATGTATGGTTTCCGGACCTCGAGTCGCGACCGTGATATAACGACTCTCCAAGAACGGCTTAAACGAGAACATCCAGGTCACACCAGCGAAGTGTTGGCAGTGAATGCATTCCGCAGAGTTCCGAGGTGAAGAAAGGCTTTGAGGTCAATGAGTGAAATGGCGATGTTTCAACAGTTATCGCTCTTGTTTGGTCCCCGTCGGATCCACAGTCTGAGGGGACTTCCAAACCGACTAGGGCGTAATCGTAAGTGTCAATTCACGGTTTGCACCAGCGCACTGGACACATTGGGGTTGAATTTCCAATTTCCCGAATAGACGGCAGTAATCTTGTGCGTCCCGTGGGCAAACGTTAGGGTTGTGAACGTGGCTTTGCCTTGGCTCAAAGACGCGCTGCCGATAGTGTTCGAGCCTTCCTTGAAGACTACGGTTCCGGTCGGTGTCAAAGAAGTCGTGACTGTTCCCGCGACGGTCGCAGTGAAGGTCACGAGTTGGCCCACGTTGGAAGGGTTAGGCGTACTGCTTAACTTCACCCGCGTCCCGGCAGCGTTTAGAAGAATGCTCACGGTGCTATCCGTGTCATTCGTGACTACCAGGTCCGTCGAACCATCGTGATTGAAGTCGCCCGCTGCCAAATACGTCGGATTAGTCCCTGTAGCGAAGTTTTTTGGTTTCTGAAAGCTTCCATCCCCATTACCCAGCAACACCGACACGCCGCCCACACCGCCCAGACCGCCACCGAAGTCGGAGGTAGCAAGGTCTATCTCTCCATCCTTATTAAAGTCGTCCGAGATGACGGTCCCGGGGAAATTGCCGGCAATATATTCAGTGCCGCTCTTAAAGGTGCCGTCACCATTACCAAGCAGAACCAGCACCGCAGCGTCGTTGTAAACCGTCACGGCCAAGTCCAGCTTTTTGTCATGATTGAAATCCGCAGTCGTGATGCCGACAGGTTCGTTGATGCCGCTAAAGACTTGAGGTGCCTGGAATGTGCCGTCTCCGTTCCCCAGAAGGACGGCGAATGAAGGCATATAGATCGGATTTGTGCAAGCGACATCCAGGTTTCCATCTCCGTTGAAATCGCCGACCGTCACTTTGAAACCGCTGGCGTTTTGGAGTTGACCCTCGGTGAAACCGCCCTTGCCGTCGCCGAAGACAGGCTCGCTGCTGCCGTCGCCGCCGATAAATATGTCCAGATTGTGATCGTTGTTAAAGTCTCCTAGTGCCAAGTTCAGCGAGGAGCCTGCGAGGGTAGTCGTGTAGTAGACCGGAGAATTGAAGGTACCGTCTCCTTTCCCTGTAAGGAGAGCCAGGCCATGTCCGCTTGTGTCACCCCCAACGACCACGAGATCCAGTTTGTGATCACCGTTGAAGTCAGCAACCGCAGCACACCCCTCGCCCTTGAAATCGAGGGTATAGAGCGTGGGGGTACTGAAAGTACCATCTCCCTTCCCCAGAAAGACCGCGATGGAATTGATGTGATCAGTCACCGCCAGATCGAGACGACCGTCATGATTGAAGTCACCCACTGCCACGCATCCAGGGTTGGTGACGCCGCTCGAAAAAGTCTTTGCTGACGCGAAGCTGATCGTTCGCGCTCCAGCGAAGGCGCTGCTGAGTAACACTGCAAGAACTGCAATTTTCAGGGCGCGAGCACTCACGAGGTCCTCCATTGAGGGGTACGCTGGCATGATGCCAGCCAAGAATCTATTCTGGGGACCGTCAGGAGTCAATGGTGAACGAGTTTGCACAGTCTCCAGGCACGTTTCTTGGCGCTTCAGTCGCGCTCATGCACATGGTTTTCTGCTTGAGACGAAGGGCGGTTCGCACTCCGCACTCCAAACCGGTGCAATGGCGATGTCAAAACAGCTACGGGGTGAATGATGCTGTTGTTAACAGGCGTTAGCGCGTATTGACCAATGGTCAACTTGCGCTATGGCGATTTGTCGACAGTTACGGCCATCGGTCTGCACTGTGAAGTCATCTTGCGAGGTTGTCAAGAGGGTACTGTTTTGCGGGCGAGGAAAGTTCGGGACTTATCGGAAGGAATTTCGTGAAGAACAAGCTGCACAAATTTGGTCAAGTTAAAGTGCGCCGGCCTCTCAGCAACCTCAATTTCTACGTCGAACGAGACCTTGTTTAGTCTTGATGAAGTAGCCGCCTGTTATAGAAGGCCCAAGGAACGTATCACGGTCGAAAACGTGAACGACATGCTTTCGGTCAAGCTTTTCGCCTTTTATGATGGCGAGTTCCTTCCGCACAATAGTATCCAAGTTGCCGACAAATGCGCGGTTTTGATCGTAGAGGATTATCTCTTGGAACGGCAGTGTATGCAGCTTGAATTTGCCGTTGTCGCGTTCGGATGCAGGGACGTTTTGCTGGAATGAAGTACCATCGACTTCAAACACGAGATTTGAAAATCGGGGATTAAAGACTGTCATGTTTATTCCCACGGCAAGTTCTTCAACGGGCTTCTCCTCCGGATTCTTGCTCGGTATGCTGAACGATCTAATATCTGCTTTGGCTACTGCCCATCCCAACGTGGTCAGGTTGACGTTCTTTTTCGGCGGTAGCTCTCCCAGTTCATACAAAATAATCTTGTGGGCCGCTGCGAAGTCTTTGGCTCCCTTCTGGTACCCGGTGCGCGTTACGAACAGGCCACGGACTTGGCCTGGTAGATCATCAAGCACGCCCTTGAATTCGATGAGCTGTCCTTTTTTTACGGGGCTCTGCCAGTCTTTAGCTTGAACGATGGTCTCGTAGATTATTCCGCCCTTCTCGAATTTCCAGTACACATCAACGTCGTGCGGCACGGTCTTGCCTTGCAAGGTTTTGTGTTGCTCAACGTTGATGGTTGCGACTTCCTCCTGATCGTGAATGGCTTGAAAGATTGCCTGCACCAACCTTTCATAGGGAAGGCCCGTATTTTTCTTCCTTTTGGCCATTTCTGAATCACAGCGCGAAACGGGGGCTGCGACAGCCGTTGGGCTGTTTCGCAATCAAGCACGAATTTTACAGCGCCGTGCACTGATGCGTCGATTGTGCCTGTCGCAAACAGGCGTTAGCGCTCAAAACCGCCCAGCCATGGGTCGGGTCAATGAGTGATATGGCGATTTTTCAACAGTTGACCGACACTCGTCCCACACAACCGCTTCAAATGGAGAAGTGTGCATCCAACTTAGTCAGCGCACCGTTAGTCCTTCTCCTTCACCTCCAGCCTCTCCCCCTCTTCCGTGGTAATCGTTTCCGGGGCCACGCTGAGCAAGAAGAATCTTTTGCCTCCGTCAAGGACGACGAGGTCGTTGCTATGTGTGCCGTCTGCATCGAAGAACGACCCAGTACAATCCGGATCGACCGTGTAGCTTCCGTTCGTCGGGAAATCGGTCCAGTCTCGGATGTCACCGTTGGCGCTTCTGGCCGTGCGAATGAGGCCGCGCGTCCCATCTCCGCTGTAGAAGGCGATGCCAATCTGGGCGATGGGGCCGCCCACGACATTGTTCACGCCCGTCCTGCGGAAGGCATAGGTCCCTTTGAGGCTGGCAACGCTACAGCCGCGATCGTGGGCATGAACGTCGATGACGGCTCCTGGAATATGCGCAAAAGTCGCAAGGATCGCGAAACCTGTCGCGAGAAGAAGGTACTTTCCGAACTTGCTCATTTTTGATTCTCCTTTCTTTTTCCGGCTTAAACTCGGGTTCGTGTCTGGGGCATTGGGAGCATAACTATACCGCTACCCCAGAAGCCGCGCAGTAATTGGCGAAAGGAGGCGATTTCACGTTTTGACTGCTGGTCATTGAGCGTAACGGCGATATTTCACCACTTGAGTCAGAGTAGGTAAAGCGTTAGTGCTAACGTTATACGTCCAAGTTGAAGCGTTTCCTTGATATTACCGTGTGATGGGAGGACTCATGGACACGAATGCGACAACCGACGATGACGTCAAGGCGATCAAGAAACTAGGGGAAGAGTTTTTCGCGGGAGTAAACGCTGAGGATCTGGACAGGCGGATGGCAACGATGCATCCCGATGTAGTTATCATGCCCCCCGACCGCCCGTCCATCGTCGGCAAAGAAGAGATCCGTCGTCTCTCCCATGATTACGCCGAGACCTATGAAGAAAAATGCAGCCTGATTTACGATGAGGTTGAGGCGGCAGGACATTGGGGGTTTGCTCGAGCGACTGTCAACGCCATACGAACATCTAAGTCGGGCGGCGGGGTTGAAAAGATGAGCTTGAAGAACCTTTGGATTTTGAAAAGGCAGGCCGATGGCGAATGGAAGTTCTGGCGCATCACGTTTAACAGCACAATCTCTCCGCAGACGAGCTAATCAGGGCAGCTTTTCTTTTGCATCACGCGTTTATACTCACAACCCCGTCAATGAGTGAAATCGCGATGTTACAACAACTATGCGGCGCTGGCGCTCGCCTCTGATGCTCTTGAACTCGGCTATTGGCGGGTCTAAGCTCTCCTTTAGTCTCGGGGTGAGGGACGGCACAGGTTTTTACCGTTTCCACTGTCCTGGGTTCGACCGAAGGCGAACGGTTGGCAGGCCGGGCCACGTTTCTTACCCCGCGACGCAATGTCTTCCCATAGCGCTCGCAATCCTTGCGCGAAACAGAACAAATCGATCACTCAACACGTTTTACTGACCTCGCTGCTACTATGTGTTATTGCCATGCCCCGACAAATTCTCCGAAGGCGACCGCCAGGTATGCGTTTGCGACGGACTGAACGGTCTACGAGATTACCTTCCCCTGCTGCTTTTCCTTCAGATCACAGAATCTACACGCGATAGGAAAGAACAGACCTTCAGTTCCTTTTTGCGGGCAAGTTTTTCGCGGTTACCAAAGTGAAATGATCCCCGACGTAGTATCTGCTTGACCACTCGGCACCAGCCCTGCACCTTCGCTACTGGAACTACCCTGTCCTTATCAATTACCTTGTCCGCATCCAGGCCGGGAGGAAAACGCCATGTCTGACTCCGATTCACCCAGAGTGATCAACAGGATGAAAATTCTACTCCTGACTACAGCCGGTGTTTATGCGTTAGCAACGCTGTTCCTGCTGTTTGAAATGCGCGGGCGCATCAGCAACGTGGAGACTGCAGAAGGAGCGACGACGTCCGACATCAGTGAGTTGAACAAACACCTCGATTCCGAAGAATCAATCATGCAAGCCAGGACCGGTACTCTGGCCGAAAAAGTGGGCATGACAGAAAAGCGGCTCAGGGCCCGCAGTGCGGAGTTGCGTGTCCAACAAGAGGCTATAGCACGGCTGGAGAAGGAGCAAACCCAACAGATCGAGAGCGTGAGGAAGGAACAGAAAGAGCAGATCGAGGGGGTCAAAACCGACGTGGCGACTACCAGGTCGGACTTGGAAGCAACCAAGCAAAAGCTGGAGCGATCGATTGGCGATTTGGGTGTCCAAAGCGGCTTGATCGCACATACTCGGGACGATCTGGAGATCCTCAAGCACCGGGGTGACCGTAACTACTATGAGTTCACGCTTGTGAAGGGTACGAGGCCAAGTCGAGTGTCCACGGTCAGCTTGCAACTCAAGAAAGCTAACCCCAAGAAGGCTAGATACACGCTCAATGTGCTAGCCGACGATCGCGCGATCGAGAAGAAAGACCGGACCATGTTTGAACCGTTGCAGTTTTATACAGGACGTGATCGGCAGCTCTATGAAGTGGTGGTATTCACTGTGGACAAGAACAAGGTCAGCGGGTATTTGAGCGCACCCAAACAACTCCTAGCGCAGGCGCAGTAAGGCCCATGTACCCCACGGGGGAAATCTGATGGCGGGGGAGTGGGGGGTGCTGGGCGGGGGCGGTCGAACAAAATCGTGGGCCCCAGTTGCCCTCGCTTCGGCTCATCCCGCGGAGCGAGCGTTGTATATGTACCGATTCCCACCCTGCGCCGACTGCCGAACGCCGCCGCATTTTCTGCTGTACGGTGTACCGCGATTCCCACCTGCGCCGATCGCGGGAACGCCAGCGCAGTTCTCTCCGTCTGCTGCTCCCCTCACCGTCAGCACCTGCCTGCGGGCCGCGGTTTGAAAAGTTCCGCCACACCGCCGCACACCCGATGCACCTCGGCTCTGCTCTCGTCTCCACCGCTGGGCCACCCCACGGGGGAAATCTGATGGCGGGGGAGTGAGGGGTGCTGGGCGGGGGCGGTCGAACAAAATCGTGGGCCCCAGTTGCCATCGCTTCGGCTCATCCAGCGGAGTGAGCGTTGTATATGTACCGATTCCCACCCTGCGCCGACCGCCGAACGCCGCCGCATTTTCTGCTGTACGGTGTACCGCGATTCCCAACTGCGCCGACCGCGGGAACGCCAGCGCAGTTCTCTCCGTCTGCTGCTCCCCTCACCGTCCGCACCTGCCTGCGGGCCGCGGTTTGAAAAGTTCCGCTGCATCGCTATGGTCGAAAGGCCCAGGAGAACATCGTGCCTGATCCGGCACACATCAGGCACAAAAATGCGCTGGGAGGTCAGCAAGGGTGAAATTGTCGACTTGCCGACAGTCAGCCGATGGTTCTGTCTCAGTCGCCAAGATTGCCGGGATGAATTCTGCACACAGTTGGCACACTATGCTTGTTCGTGTTTCGCGGTCGAACTGGGAATGCGCTCTTTTACTCCCTATAAGCGCGTTTATCGCGACGAACCCGGAGCCACCAACGTTAGTTTCCGAATGCGATTTCTTCGTCCAATTCTGGCGAACCCGCAAGGGACCGAATCAGTTTGCTGACGCTATGCGCGACGCCGAATGACTCCGCGACGGCGGACGTGTCGAGAAGTCCGAGTCCGCAGGTCGCTGTGATCATCGCCCGCTGGGCAAATTTCTGGGGATCCCCAGCCAGGGAAGCGGCTTTCAGCCAGCGAAGGAAGATGCTCGCCGAATCGACGGCGTTCACTCCGGGTCGTGTGGGGACTATTCCATAAGCGACGGTTCCACCTTGTTGCATGAAGTCCAGCGCATGCCAATCGGCAAAGAACGAGCCCGGGCGGCCTTCCTGGCTGACTTTCCTCGGCCACATGAAAGAAGCGTTTCAAAATCAACAAATATAAGTTCAAAATACCACCCCGCTAGCTGAGTCGATTCCACCGCTTTGCGGCGAAACATCTTGTGAAGACAGGTCGTACTGTAGTGAGACTGGGGACGTGCCCCCAGGAGGTAGGGTAAGATTCATCGAATTTGGAGCTTCTATTGCCCATGGTGCAGTTTCTAATCATTCTTGTGCTTTCAATCGCGTTGATTGCCGTGCTGCTTGGCTGGCGCCGAGATCGAAGACTCCTCTCCGAATCTCGTAAGCGTTCGCAGGATAGGGACGCTGAGGGAACATCTGCACTTGAAAAAGCGAATGAAGATCTGAAAGCTTCGCAAGCCGATTTGCAAAGACGATGGCAGTATCTTGCAGAGGCTCAGAGACTGAGTCACTCGGGGACTTTCGGATGGAAGGTTCGCAGTGGTGAACTCGTTTGGTCTGACGAAACCTACAAAATTCTGGGTTTCGCGCGACAAACGAATCCTACTCTCGACCTGGTATTCGATAGAGTTCACCCTGACGACCTGGACCGTGTGCGACAGCTGTCGGATCGTGCCGCGCAGAACGGCATGGACTTGGACGTCGAGCATCGAATTTTACTGCCCGATGGTGTCATCAAGTACGTCCACGCCGTTGCGCATGCCGGAAGAGATAGCTCTGGCAATCTCGAGTACATGGGCGTAGTTACGGACATCACTGAACGCAAACGCGCCGAGGAAGAACGCCAAGCACTGTCTCGCAACTTGCAAGAAAGTAAAGCCAGGCTTGAAGAGGCCCAACGCGTCGCCCACATGGGCCACTATTATTGGGACCTGATTGCGAATCGCGTGACCTGGTCTGACGAACTCTATCGCATCTACGGGCTGCCCCCGCAGGAAGGTCCCATTGATATGACGATGGTTCGTGAAATGATCCACCCTGATGATAGAGAACATGTTTTCCGGGCAGCTGAGGAGGCCGTTCGTAGCGGAGTGCACTCGGAGGCGGAACATCGGGTCGTACGTCCCGATGGCGAAGTGCGTACTGTCCAGGGTCTGGGTACTGTGAAAAGAGATGCATCGGGGCGAGCGTATGAAATGTTCGGTACGGTCCAGGACATCACAGAGCGCAAGCGCGCAGAGGAAGAGCGCC
>JABCYV010000186.1 GCA_013290025.1 Acidobacteriota bacterium | reverse complement strand
AGATAAGGTTTGCGCCGAAGACGTAGCGCAGCGCTCGTTTCTGCAGGATGGCGCGCATACTCCAATTTAAACGATGACGGCGACGACGCCAACCGGAGACTCATCAACCACAAAGGACACGAAGTAGCACGAAGGAGTGACAGCTTAAAGGGTTTCGCTTCGTGCTACTTCGTGTCCCTCGTGGTTGATGGGAAACTAGCTCTCCCCGCGGCACCGGGCTCTGGCGAGATTTTTGCAATGGGCCATCGGAACTGGATGCGTCGCGCCTCCCAGAACAAATACACGATTAGCAACAGCATTTCTGGCTCAATGGGGTGCTTGTAGCGGGGAAACGGATTCACCAGATAATAAGGAAGCGGATAGAAGACCAAAAGACAAAAGAGAAGACACGCTCCGCACTTACGATTGCGAATCGTCAGCCAGAGTCCAGCAAAGGCAAGAGCGCTGCCCAAGAAAAAAGTAACATGGCGCGCGACGATCAGATCGTACCCGTTGACGATCGTCGCTTGTGGAGTACCAATCCAGAAATAGACTGCCCGTTCCAGGCTGAACCAAATGAATTTCCCAGGGTGCTGGCGTATGAACTCCCCGACTTCCTGCCGCTTTTCGTCCATGAAACCAAGTTCTCCCAGTTCTTGGAATCTTCTCATTGCAGCGGGATCGTTGCCGGGGTGTTCGTTGCGTGTCCAAAGTCCGGTCAAGCGGTCGTTATTGGCCATGTGCATTTCGAGCGGAAGGTTGTCGCGAATGAACACATACCTGCCGAAAACGGCGTGGTTACGCGTCAGCCAAGGGCTGACGACAAGAGCTGCAGTTAATAAGCAGAGAAGCACTCCTGCGAGTTGACGGGAGCGATTCGGCAGCCAATGCAGCAACCAGATCAAACAAAATGGGAGCATGACCAGAAGCGCGGTGTTGGTCAGAGTAATGACACCCCACAGGAGTCCAAAGACGATCCACGCTCGAGGACGGGGTGGTTCGTGTTGCATGCGCAGGGTAAGCAGCAAGACCAACGTCAGCAGAAACGCGCTCAGACTGGTTTCCCACACCACGCGCACAGGCCAATAAATTGCATACGGAAATACCGCCCAAGTCCAGGCCGCAGCGTGGGCCACTTCAACTCCGTAAATCCTCTCCGCGAGGCGATAAAGCGGAACGCAAGTGAGCGCTCCAAAAATACTATTGAATGCCAGAATTATCCACGCCGAGGTGTTGCTGTACACACCAAAGAGCTTGAAAATGCCGGCCAGGAGATACGGATAAAGTGGTGGTGCCCAGGCGCTGGGTCCGGTTGGTAGATCCGTGGGGGAGCTGAAACCGTGCCCAGTGGCAATGGAGCGCGCAATGCGTCCCATCTCCCAGCCAAATTGGAAGTGATCACGGCGCGGCGTGATGCGATAGGTATGGCCTATCGTGATAACCGCCAATCGCAGGAGCAGCGCGACCAGGACGATCAAAAGAAGGGAATGCCTCCAAGTTTGTCCCCGGAAAGACCCCGCTGGAGTGCGCGGTCTCTGGCATTGAGATGAACTCTCCGCGGCTGCGTGAAAGTCCGTCTCATCTCCATCTTGCATGCGGCCAGACTACAGCATGTGCAAATTCCGTGCCATCAGCCCCGTCAGCCTAAGTACAAACTTGCGCACGAATTCATTCGGAGCTACGATGCCCCCGCACAAATGCGGAGGTGGTTTATGAGACACAGTCGCTGGCCCGTCGCGCTACTGGTTGTTCTCTACACGGCGTCCTTTTCTCTTGTCCTGCAGGCACAAGTGGACAGGATCATTATTCCCGCGGGCACGCCCGAAGATCAGGCCCTGCAGGCGATCTCCAACGAACCCGACACGCAGAAAAAGCTGGCTATGTATCAGGATTTCGTCCAGAAGTTTGCTTCGAATCCCGCGGCCGTGGCCTATGGCAACTGGCAGATTTCGCAGTCTTATCAGGCTACGGGAGATCTGCAGATGGCGCTCGAGTATGGAGACAAGGCCCTCATCGGATCTCCCCATAATCTGGACATTCTTGTCTCGCAGGCCGGCATAGCACAACAGATGAAGAATAACGCCAAGCTAATGGACTACTCCACGCGCGGGGGCGAGGTCTGCAATTCGTTTGCTAAAGAGCCTAAGCCGGCAGGAATGAGCGACCAGGAGTTCGCGTCACACGTGGAGGACGAAAAGAACTCAACGAAAAGCTCGTGCGAATTTCTCGAGGCCACTGCTTTCAATGCGATTGCTACCGAAAACGACGCCAAGACACGCATCAGCTACATCGAGCGCTTCACCCCGGCCTTTCCTACCTCTCGCTTCGAAGACCAGGTAACTTCGTACGCCATGGTTTCACTGTCGGAACTCAAGGACACTTCCCGGCTGGTTGCCTATGGGGAAAAGACTCTGCAGGCGAACCCCAATAGTTTGGCTGCCTTGCTGCTCCTCGCAAACACATATGTTGAGGATCCAAAGCCGGGCAGTTTGAGCAAAGCCATCACATACGCTGAAAAAGCGATTGCGGTGGCTAAAGCGGATACTCCAGACGCGGATCGCTCGCATAGAGTGTCGGCGGGGGTGGCACACTACACCGTCGGATATGCCTACCTGAAGCAGGACAAAACTGCGGCGGGCATCCCGGAGTTAAAGACCGCGGGCACCTTGCTCAAAGGACAGGACGACCAGTCCTACGCTTTGACGATGTTCCGTCTGGGTTTTGCCTATGCCAAGCTCAATCGTGTGTCCGAAGCGCGAGACGCGCTCAACGAAGCCGTGAGAATCTCGGGGCCGGCGCAACAACCCGCGCAGGACCTCTTAGCGAAGGTTAATGCGGCCCGCGCCAAAGGCAAATAGTCGTTGTGAGAATTGAACCTGAACCCTGAGGCCCGAAAGCCTTCCCTTAGGGTTTCACCAGTTCATCCGAGAGCAGGCGAGCTTTGAAGGCGAGATTGTGTGCCATTTGCAGATCGCCGGCAGCGTCAGCAACCTTAGCTTGTTCGACGTAGGATTGAATCTGCTTCATCGTGTCCTGCTGGCTGGGGGTGAGTTGATGGCCAACAAGCTTTTTTAGATTTGCGTCAGTAGAGTCCAGCAACTGGGTAGTGTTCTGGCGCTGATGAGAAGCCTGTGCGTCGGTAATGCTGGGAGCGATGTGCGCCTTGGGATCCGTCGTGCTGCCGTTGGGTACCACAGTCTTAGCCGGGCTTGACTCCGGCTGTGCGGTCGGCTTGCGTTTTCGGTGACGCTTCTTGGGAGCGGCGGCAGGCTTCTTGGCGGTTGAGTCAGGCTGCGGATTCTCAGATTGTGTAGCAGGAGCGGGAGTTTGTGGCGGCGCTGACGGTGGCTCCGGCTTGCCTTGCTCAGGGGGCGTTTCCGGCGGCGGAGCGGTTGGAGGGGAATCCTGTGCCCGCTGGTTCTGTTTTGCTATTACGGGCACTGCAGAGCTATCCGCGACGCCGATTGAGGGCGAAGCGACGAGCCCGCAGACGATGAGGACAGCGGCCAGAGACATATTCAACCTCATGCCCGGGGCGCTCCGGGCGATTGGGACGATTCTACGCTCCCGAGCGAGGCATCGCTACTCTCCGCTTAGGTGCGAGTTGCCGCCTCTTTCAAAGAGTCTGACCGGGATTCAGCCATAGGGAGGCGGAGCCGGAACGTTGTGCCCTGGCCCTGCACCGACTGGAAATCTACTGATCCGTAATGCCATTGCAGAATCTGGAAGGTTTGCGCCAGTCCGATGCCAGAGCCGGCTTTCTTGGTAGTAAAGTACAGCTCGAAAACCTTTTCCTGGAGTTCATGCGGAATACCGCTGCCTTGGTCCCGAACCTCGGTGACCACGATCTCGTCTTCCCGCCGAGCCGAAACCGTCAGCAGTCCTCCCTGTGGCATGGCTTGCACGCCGTTGAGAACCACATTCAGGATGGCCTGCTTCATCAGGTCGGCGTCCACCTTGACAGATAGCGGCTCTGGCGGTAATTCGCAAGTTAAGGTGACTCCGTGTTGTTCCGCATCAGGCGTGGCCAGCGTAGTGACGTCCTCCAACAGCCGCCGCAGGTCGATTTCCTCTAGGCGGAGATCGCGCGGCCGAGTGAAGTCGACTAGGATCTGAACCACACGGTCCAAACGGTAGATCTCGCTACCGATGATATCCATGTGCCGCCGCGTATCAGGATCGATCTGTTGCAGCTTGTTTTGCAGCAACTGCAAGTGCAGCACGATAGCGTTGATCGGATTTTTGACTTCGTGGGCGACACCGCGGGTGAGCCGGCCGCTGGCGGAAAGCCGGCGCGACATCTCGATTTCATCTTCGATGCGCCGGACCGACTCAGCATCGCGCATGGTAAGCAGGGCGCCGATCTGCGCTCCTCCTTCCTGAATGAAGTCGAGCGAGATCTGCACTCGCTTTCCGCTCGGCGACTCCACTTCGCGCTGCAGAATTGCGCTTCGCAGTTGAAAGGCCTCCAGCACCTGTACGCCCAGGGGCGAATCAGAAGAGAAAATCTCTTTCACTGTGCGGCCCAGTAACTCTCGTCGTGGCCGGCCCAGGAAGCGTTCCACGGAAGCGCTCACCAGCACGACATGCGAATCACGGGTGAACAGCATCAGACCGTCTTGCAGGTTGCCCATGATCTGATCCACGTTGTCCTTCAAGGCGGAAAAGATCTCTTTGGCGTCACGCATCTGGCGGCCGAGATGCGCGATCTTCAGTGTAACCAACCCGTATTCATCGCGCCCAGCGTCCTCGGTAACCGCTTCGGGATTTCCTCCGGTTACGCTATCCAGGCTGCGGCTTAGGCGCTCCAGAGGACCCAACGCCAGACGGGAGAGTCCCGCCGCTAATAACATGGAAAGCAAAATGGCAAGAGCAGATAAGATGGCCGCCCGGCGCAAGTGGGGGGTGAGTTCGCTTTTCAGAAAGACAGTGGAAACGCCCACGTGGATTATGCCGAAGGCAGCGCCATCCAATGTGAGCGGCAGGCGCACATCGTAGACGGTAGGGGAGTTGTACAACAGGCGAAATTGCTTGCGGAAGTCGGCGTTCTTTACCAGTTGAAAATCGGGCCGAACAGGAATGCGCTTGCCCACCAGGTCCGGATTCGTGTGGAGGATCGCACTGCCGTCGGCATCCACAACAGCCGCGTCGTAAATCATCGGCCAGGTGCTTACTACCGATTGCAAAGCATCGTTCAGATTGCGATCGGTGCTGAGATAGTAGGCAATCGCCCGGCGCACTGCTTTCGGATCAGCAGTATTCACCTTGGTGCTGCTCAAGTCCGGGGCAGCATTCGCCGCCAGGTAGGCGAGATTGGAAGTCAACTGGGAGGCAGATTCACTAGCCGTCGTAACCCCCTGACGCAGCAACTCCGAGATATAGATGTAGGAAAACGCGGACGCGAGCACTACCACCATCAAAGTGATGGCGAGCACGAGTTTTGTTCTTCGGCGCATGCCCTCTCGTCAAGCGCTTCGACAGGCTGGGCTAGTTCGAATAACTGCCCGATACCCCGATGCTAACCAGCCGCCCAAGCGACAGCCTAGGTTCATCCTTCCTTGGCCGATGCCGTTTCGGCGGGCGCGCTGCCGTACTCCTTGAGCTTATTATGCAGGGTTTTCAGGCTGATGCCGAGAATCTCGGCTGCCCGGGTTTTATTGTTGCTGGTGGCTTCAAGAGTTTTCAGTATTAGCAGTTTCTCTGCCTCTCCCACTGTGGTGCCCACTCCCAGACGTATGGCGTCCGGATCGTCGACCGGGGGCCGGACCGTCGACAACCCAAACCCTGGCGGCAAATGCTTGGTTTCGATCACGGCACCGTCGCAGACAATCACAGCCCGCTCCAATGTGTTGCGCAACTCACGTGTGTTCCCGGGCCAAGAGTAATTGCGAAATAGATTGAGCACAGCCTCGCTCACCACCGCTACCTTTCGCCCGTGCTTGGCGCTCATTTCGCCGAGCAGGGTCTGCACCAGGTCAGGAATATCTTCTTTGTGCTCCCTCAGCGGTGGCATATGGATGTTAAACACGTTCAGTCGGTAGTAAAGGTCGTTGCGAAGCTCGCCGCGGGCCACTGCATCTTCCGGCACCTTATTCGTGGCGGCGAGTACGCGAACGTCCACCGTGGTCTCCACTTTGCTTCCCAACCGCCGCAACTTGCGATCTTCAAGGACCCGTAGAAGCTTGGCTTGAGTGGCGACCGGCATTTCGCCAATTTCATCCAGCAGCAAGGTTCCCCCTTCCGCCAGTTCAAAGCAGCCGGTGCGTCGCTCCAGCGCGCCCGTGAAGGCGCCCTTTTCGTGACCGAAGATTTCGCTCTCGATTAGGGTTTCTGGAATGGCAGCGCAATTGATTGGAACAAAAGGTTTACCCCGGCGAGGGCTCAGCTCGTGGACGGTACGCGCCACCAGTTCCTTACCGGTGCCGCTGGCCCCGGTGATTAAGACGGATGCGGTGCTGGGAGCCACCATTTCAATCAGGCGGAAAATTTCTTGCATTTTCTTGGAGGGACCGACAAGACTGCCGAGAGAGCCTGCATCCCGCAACTTACGGCGCGTGACCTCGAGTTCAACCCGCGTGCCCAGCAGAGTCGAGGCATTCTGCAGAATAGTACGCAATCGCGCCGTATCAATCGGTTTGGTGATGTAATCGTAAGCGCCCATACGCATGGCTTGCACCGCGCTGTCAATCGTGCCTTGAGCGGTGACTACGACGACCGCTCTAGTCTGGTCATCAGTTGCCAACTTTTCGAGAAGCTCCAGGCCTCCCATGCGCGGCATTTTCATATCGGTGACAATGATGGAAGGGGACCAACTAGCTATTTTCTCCAAACCCTCCGCGCCATCTCTCGCGGTTTCGGCGCGGTAGCCCCACGCGGACACTAGCTCAGCCAGACCTGTCCGCTCATTGTCTTCGTCCTCGACGATCAGTACTTTTTCTTGGTTCATAGATTTGCGGCCAGCAGTCATTATTGAGGCTCAGCCGATTACCTGCAAGCCTGTGAAGCCCCTAACCAGCCTAGATCGCAGCTTCGTGTTACTGCAGAAAGCGAAAATATCAATCTGAGATTTTCGGATTATTGGTCGCGGCTCAATTTAAGTTAGCAGTTCGCCTAGTTGACTCTGCAGGAACCCTGCGAATAATATGCCGGGTGCCAACCGTTGGGCTAGAGTTTGTGGTTCTAAGGTTCGTTGGTTTGATGGCATACGTCTCGAGAATTTTCCATGCGGGGGATTGGTCTACGCCACCGCGATCTTAAGATTGCCCGTGAACACTAGGTTGACCCGTCAGTTTCCGGAGGATTGCATGTCACTTCGTAGCAAGAAAAGCGTTTGGCGTGTCCCGTGTCTCGCAATCGCAATGACGGTGGTCGCAATGCTTCTGTTGTCGGTCGCCGCGCTAGCCCAGGAACAAACCACGCCTAAAGCCGACGTTTTTATCGGTTATCAATGGTTGGATCCACGCGGGAGTGTACCGATCGCGGGTACCAATCCGGTGCAGTCCCAGAACGTTGGGGGGATGCCAAAGGGTGCCGGGTTTGCCTTCGCTTATAATTTTACGAAGAACCTCGCCTTGGAAGCAGACTCCGGAGTGAACTTCGGCGACGTGGCCAAGAACATTGAGACGGTGTCCGCCGGTCCCCGCTTGACTTGGAGAGGGGAGGGCATCAACTACTTCGCCCACACACTGTTTGGTTGGAATCGTCTAAATGATTCCTTTAGTGGGCCCCACAACCGAATTGGAGCGATTCTCGGAGGGGGGATCGATATTCCTATCAGCCGTGGCTTCGGCATTCGTCTGTTCGAAGCTGACTATCAGTGGGTGTCCGAGAACTTTTCGAACGTAGTTCCTCCGAGCCAGCCTGGCTTGAGGCGCCCAAATTGGGGCGGGGTTCGCCTTCGAAGTGGCATCCTCTTTTACGTCGGTGGAGCGCCGGAGGTTCCACCCACAGCCAGTTGTGCCGTACAACCCAGCGAAGTCATGGTGGGTGAACCTGTGACGGCGACGGCGACCGGCAGCAGCTTCAATCCCAAGCACGATCTTACTTACACTTGGAGTAGCAGCGGCGGAAAGGTCACTAGCAAGGACAACACCGCCAATATTGATACGAACGGTCTCGCGGGCGGCAGTTACACCGTGACGGCGCATATTGCCGATCACAAAATGAAGAAGAACGGCGAGGCGAGCTGCACGGCAAATTTCACCGTCAAAGAACCGCCAAAGAATCCACCAACCATGTCATGCTCCGCGAGTCCGGCTTCAGTTCAGGCCGGCACGTCTTCCACACTTACCTGCAACTGCACCAGTCCAGACGGCGTGCCAGTGACGGTCAGCGGCTGGACCGCCACCGGGGGCAGTGTCTCCGGCAGCGGAGGAACGGCTACGCTCGATACGACCGGCGCTTCCGCAGGGCCGATCACGGTGAGCGCGACCTGTACTGACTCCCGCAGTTTGACGACTTCGTCTTCAAGCCAAGTTAACGTCGAGGTTCCGCCTCCGCCTCCGCCGCAGGCCAGCAAGCTGAGCCAATGCGACTTCCCTAACGTGAACAAACCTTGGCGCGTAGACAACACGTGCAAAGCTATTCTCGACGATGTGGCGAAGAACCTGCAGCAGAATGCTGACAACAAGCTCGTAATTGTCGGCAATGCGGAGCCGACCGAGAAGCGCAAGAATCTAGCGGCCGAGCGTGCCGTCGATTCCAAAGCTTATCTGACGGGAGGTGAAGCCAAGCAGGGAATTGACCCAAGCCGCATCGAGGTGCGAACGGGCAGCGGGGGAACGAAAACCGCCGAATACTGGGTAGTTCCTGCTGGCGCCACGTTCTCTGGCGAGGGCGCGCAACCAGTGAATGAAGGGGTGGTGAAGGCGATTCCGGATCACCCTGCGGCGCCCAAGAGAAAGGCGGCCAAACCGAAGGCGCAATAGCGCAACAAGGTAACTGCTACTGGACAAGGCCGGTTCGAGGCTGAAACTCGACTGGCCCTTTGTCTACCTCCCTTACGTAACTTGATCGCAATGAGTTACGCTGTCACTCTGGCCCGGTTAGGCACATCGTTTCGCCAGGGGCAAATCCACCTATGAAATCGGCACTGATCCGGGCAATCTCGTGTAAGTATATGATTATATTGGTCGTTGCGTTTTGTGCCACAGGTCTATGGGCTGCTCAGTGGGCAGTCCTAGGGCCAGATGGAGGGGATGTCCGCAGCCTAAGTTTCGATCCCCGCAATCCTGATCACATTTTCCTGGGTACCAGCACGGGAAGTATTTTCTCCTCTGAGGATGGCGGGCATAGCTGGTCGCGCTTCGCGCATTTGGGAAGTGGCGACGACTACGTGCTGGATCACATCTCCATCGATCCACACAACTCCAAACATATATATGTTTCAGCCTGGAGCGTCGAAAACCAGCAAGCCGGCGACCTGTTCCGCAGTCATGACGGGGGCAAAAACTGGGAAGCTCTTCCCGCGATGCACGGAAAATCGATTCGTGCCATGGCGCTCTCTGCTTCCGATTCCAAGGTATTGGTGGCGGGCGCTCTCGACGGAGTCTTCCGCAGCCGGGATGGCGGCGACAGCTGGGAGCGAATCTCTGCCTCGAATCCCGAAATCAAGAACATTGAATCCGCTGCCATTGATCCCAAGAATCCCGACGTGGTATACGCGGGCACTTGGCATCTGGCGTGGAAAACTAGCGACGGCGGAACCACCTGGCATCACATCAACAAAGGCATGATCGATGATTCGGACGTGTTTTCGATCATCGTCGACGCCACGAATCCATCCGTGGTATTCGCCAGCGCCTGCTCGGGAATTTATAAGAGTGACAGCGCCGGCGACCTATTCCAAAAACTGCAAGGAATTCCATTCTCGGCGCGGCGCACTCGCGTCCTGAAGCAGGATCCGATCAATCCCGCCACCGTCTATGCCGGCACGACAGAAGGGCTATGGAAGACCTTGGATGCGGGCAAGACCTGGAAGCACGTAACCAATTCTGAAGTCGTCGTGAATGACGTAATGGTTGATCCGCGTAACTCGAACCGCGTTCTGTTGGCCACCGATCGCAGCGGCGTGATGGCTAGCGAGGACGGCGCGCAGACTTTCCTGGCTTCCAACCACGGTTACACCCACCGCTACGTCACGGCGATTC
>JABCYV010000185.1 GCA_013290025.1 Acidobacteriota bacterium | reverse complement strand
CCATGGAAGTTGAATCCGCCTTGGTGGCGCACGATGCCGTCGCCGAGGCCGCTGTGGTCGGCCGTCCGGATGAACTGAAGGGCCAGGCGATTTCGGCGTTTGTTACGCTTGAGCAAGGCCAGAAGCCGTCACCGGAATTGAAAGAAGAACTGCGACGCTGGGTAACCAAAGAAATCGGCGCGCTGGCCCGCCCCGACGATATCCGTTTTACCGACATGCTGCCCAAGACGCGCAGCGGAAAAATCATGCGCCGCCTGCTGCGTGAGCTTGCCAGCGGCAGCGATGTGAAGGGCGACACCACCACGCTCGAAGATTTTGGAGTGATTGCCAAGCTGAGAGAAAGCGAAGAGACCTAAGTTTCTTCTCGTTGTCATCCTGAGCGAGTAAGCTCCCAGGTTAAACCTGAGAGCTTGCGAGTCGAAGGATCCCTATATTCACGGCGAACCAATGAGTCCATCCCAAGCGTAAATCCCGCCAACGCGCTACTCTTGGCCGCCGTTACGTCGTGAATGCTGTCGGTAAGCTCCAATGTTGCCAGGCGCTGACCACGCGCAGTAAAAAGCAAACCACCCCGCCCAGGACGGCCGACGGAGTGCGGTGCAACCCCATCGCGCGGCTCACTACCAGGGCCACCGACCCCAGCAGGGCACAAGTCGCATAGACATCGGAATGGAGAACGCTTGGAACCTGCGCCAGCAGTAGGTCGCGCACCGTCCCTCCTCCCACCGCAGTGATTGTGCCCATCAGAGTCGCAATGAACGGATTGATCTGGTACGCCAGCGCCTTCTCCGCCCCAGCAACTGCAAACAACCCCAAGCATGCTGCATCCAGCGTGACCATCACTGGACTCGGGATTCGCTCGACGTAACGGTGCAGGAAAAATACGACCCCAGCGCCTGTGAAAGCTACCACTGGAAAGCGCCAATCACGAATTGACCGAGGAGGAACCGCTCCGATTAAGAGGTCACGCACAACGCCGCCGACCAAGGCGGTCGTGAAACCTAATACCATCACTCCAAAGAAATCGAGTTCGCTCAACACTGCCGCGGTCGCGCCCTCGACGGCGAAAAGGAAAGTCCCAGCGAAATCCACTGACATTTGCAACACGGATTGAGCATTGTTTTCCGGATGGGCGTCTTTCTGCATTTGGCCAATGTATCAGCTACAAATCGTGAAGTCATTTCTGCGACTTGGCACTCGACCCTCCAATTTTTGCGACTTGAAAGCGCGTAGCCTGCACTGCGAAAAGCCTCTGCTAGAATCCGACTGGATGCTTCAGAAACACAAGTTGGAGGGACTGGCTTGACTGTTCTAGTCGTAGGAGGTGCGGGATACATCGGCAGTCACGCGGCGCGTGTCCTAAGGCGTCACGGTCACGAAGTTATCATTTATGACAACTTGTCGACTGGGTACAAAATGCTGGCTGAGGGTTTTGAGCTGATCGTGGCCGACATTTCTGATTCAGCCAGCTTGACGCCGGTGCTGCGCCGGGTGGATGCCGTGATGCACTTCGCCGCTCATGCTTACGTAGGCGAATCCGTCACTAATCCCAGAAAATATTTTCAGAACAACGTGCTCGGCGGCCTTTCGCTCCTACACTCAGTCCTGGATTCCAGCGTGCGCAAGTTTATTTTCTCGTCCACTTGCGCGGTTTACGGCATTCCCGGCAAGGTCCCCATCACCGAGGACATGCCGCGCTCACCAGTGAATCCTTACGGAATTACCAAGCTCGCCTTGGAGCAGGCACTCGAAGCCTACGACCACGCCTACGGCTTACGTTTCGTGAGCTTCCGCTACTTCAATGCCGCCGGCGCAGATGAAGACGGAGGCGCCGGCGAGAACCACACCCCCGAAACTCATCTCATTCCATCCGCCTTCGAAGCCATTCGAGGAGACCGCGCCGCACTCGAGATCTACGGAGATGATTACCCCACTCCCGATGGCACCTGCGTGCGCGATTACATCCACGTGAATGACTTGGCTGAAGCGCACGTTCTGGGCTTGGAATATCTTTCCGGTGGAAGCTCGGCCAAGCTCAATTTGGGGACGGGCCGAGGCCATTCCGTGCGCGAGATTATCTCCACCATTGAAAAAGTAACCGGCCAAACTGTCCCCACCCGTACGGCACCCCGACGCCAAGGCGACCCTGCAGAGTTAGTGGCCGACCCTCGGCGCTCCGAGACATTGCTTCATTGGAAAGCCACGCGTTCGCTTAAACAAATCGTCGCCACCGCGTGGAACTGGGCGCAACAACACTCCGCGTCCTTGAAGAGAACCTAGAGAGGCAGAGCGCTATCGACCCAGCGTCCTAGGAGGCTGGAGGGACGCTACGATAGCGCTGCCTGTTGACCGACTGAGAAAAAGCCTAGGCGCGGGCCCGCACCATTTCTAGTGTATTGTCGGGCAACCGGGAACAAGCCTGATCACCCTACTCTGGCATGAGAGACTAAATGGCGGGCCGCTGTCGTTAAAGCGAGTTCCAAATCCTGCAGGTGGCGCTCTTCGGTCAGATAGCTAATGACCATCATGCGGATAACGCTTTGGCCGTTCACCGTGGTCTCCGAGATCCAGCGCTGCCCATCGCTGGTGACTTCTTCCACGATGCTGCCATGAGCTGCGGCCAGGTGCTGAGGGCTGAGCTCAAACGATTTGAGCCGGAAGGTGACAATGGGCAAAGTCGGCCGAGCCGCCAGTTCAAACGCCTCTGAAGCCCGGACCCATTCCACAAATTGTTTGGTTAGAGCCAGCTGACGATCGATCAATTCCTCGTACGCCTTGCGTCCGTGAACCTGCAACGTCAGCCAGAGCTTGAGTGAGTTCATCCGCCGCGTCCATTGGGTGCTGATGCGGGCATTGTCCGGCAAGTTCGCTTCCGCCGCCTTTGGCATGTAAGGCGCCCTCACCGCGAAGGCACGCTCCAGCGTTTCCGGATGGCAAGTCAAAATAACGCCTGCGGCGAAAGGCACAGCCAGCCATTTGTGCGGATCGATGGTGATCGAGTCTGCCAGCTCGATTCCACTCACCAACTTTCGATGTCGATCGGAGAAGATGACTGCCGCGCCATATGCGCCATCCACATGCAGCCAGAGATCGTGGCGGCGACAAAGTTCTGAAAGAGCCACAAGGTCGTCCACAACGCCAGAGTTCGTGGTGCCGGCGGTAGCGATCACGCAGAAAGGTTTTCTCCCGGCCGCTCGATCCGCCAGGATGGCCGCTTCAAGCTTCTCTGGATCAAGTTGCAAGTTTTCATCTACAGCGATCCGTCTTAGCGCCTTGCGTCCGATACCAAGCAGACCGGCGGATTTGTCGAGCGAGTGGTGCGCCTCGGTCGAAGCATAGGCTACCGGCTGACCGCCGATTGAAGCCACGCCATCATCAATCGAGTTCGGAAACTTTGCCGCCAAGGCCAGAGCGAGACCGCTGAAATTAGCTTCATTGCCGCCGCTGGTGAAAGTTCCATTAAACGGACCGCGCCAGCCGACACGTCCTCCGATCCACTGAATGGTTTCCAGTTCGATCTTCGACGCCAATTGCGAGCGTGCCAGGGTAGCCAGTTGTGGATTGAGCGCTGCGACCAGCGCTTCCCCCAGCACGCCCATGTAGGTGGGAGTGGGATTCATCAACCCAAAATAGTTGGCGCTAGGCACATGGAATCCCTGATCCACCATTTCACGGCAGAGTTTATCCAGCACCTTGGCTGCATCCTCCCCCGCTTCCGGAAGCGAATCCTGAAGCGGTCCATAAGTGCGCTGCGTGGCGGGAAGCTGGACCGCGCGATCGGGTAGGGAAGAGAAAAACGCGTCGATCTGGTCGATAAGCTGATATCCGAGCTTTCGGCGAGTTGCAGAATCGAAGTCGAAACTCATAGATATTCGACTACACCTTCCGCCCAAACGTCGCAATCATCTATCCGATATCCGAAACTTGCGGTCAAATCGCCGGGGACAGGCTCGGCAGCGGCTGAGTTTAACCGAATCTTGGGTTGGCGCGGACCATGGTTTGGGATTTTCAGAGGCGTCATCCCGAGACCCGGCGCAGTTCAGCCGGGTGAGGGATCTTGCGCGGAGCTGACTCGGGCACTTGCCGTTCTCACGCCAGATCCCTCGCCCCGCTGGTGAAAGCGGGGGCGTCGGGATGACGCTGACGATGCGAAACATAAGAGACAGAAGACAAGTGTCCTGCTCCGAAGTCGTCTATTTCTTCTGTACGTCCCGGTCGTCCTCTGTGCTTGCTCCTTTTTCCGGCCTCAACAGCGGAAACAGGATCACATCACGGATGGTGTGCGAGTCCGTCAACAGCATGGCCAGCCGGTCCACGCCGACGCCCACCCCTCCGGCGGGAGGCATGCCGTAAGCAAGTGCTCGGATATAGTCCTCATCCATCTGATGGGCTTCCTCGTTACCGCGCTCGCGTTCTTTTAGTTGTTGCTCGAAGCGGCGACGCTGGTCTTCAGGATCATTGAGCTCGCTGAAGCCATTGGCAATTTCCATCTTTCCGACAAAAATCTCCCAGCGTTCGGTCCAGTCGGGCTCATCGGGTTTTTGCTTCGACAGTGGCGAGACGGCAGTAGGGAACTCATAAATGATAGTTGGCTGAACCAGTTGTTCCTCCGCAACTGCATCAAATAAGTTGGCAACAGTTTTACCTGGAGGCTCTTTCGGATCGTAAGCAACGTGCGCGTGAGCTGCGTTGAAGCGTTGCACCAGGTTCTTGACCGAATCCTGCGTGGCGAAGTCTGAAAGTTCGGGTTTGGTTCCGGCCGCTTCGGGCCAGTAATGGATGATGGCCTCGCGCATGGTCATCCGCCGCCAGTTTGCGCCCGCCCAATCGATCTCATGCTCACCCCATTTGGTTTTTGTTCCTCCGGTTACGTCCTTCGCTGCCTGTTCGATAATCTCCTGGGTCAGGTCCATCACGCCGCGGTAGTCGGTATACGCCTGGTAAAACTCCAGCATGGTGAACTCAGGATTCCACCGCCAGCCCAGGCCTTCATTGCGGAAATTACGGTTGATCTCGTAGACGCGGTCCAGGCCGCCCACAGTAAGCCGCTTGAGATAAAGCTCCGGCGCGATGCGGAGATAGAGATCCATATCGAGCGTGTTGTGATGAGTTTTGAAAGGTCGTGCTACAGCGCCGCCCGCAATGAGCTGCATCATGGGAGTTTCAACTTCAATGAAACCGCGCGCCTCCATGGACCGCCGCAGCGACTGCACCAGCTTGCTACGTTTGAGGAAGACCTCCCGCACCTCGGGATTCATGACCAGATCAACGTAGCGTTGGCGATAACGCAGCTCAACATCGGTGAGGCCGTGCCATTTTTCTGGCAGCGGCAGCAGGTCCTTGGAGAGGAACGTAATCTCATCAACATGCAGGCTCAGTTCTCCGGTGCGCGTGCGGAACAGATATCCGCCGACCCCAATGTGATCTCCAAGGTCGAGCAATTTGTACAGCTCGAAACCCTTGTCGCCCACGGCATCTTTCTTGATGTAGATCTGCAGCCTTTGTCCCCCTTGCTGCAGGTGCGCGAATCCAGCCTTGCCCATCAACCGGATGGCCATGATGCGCCCGGCGATTTTCACATTCACGCGCGGATTTTCCAATTGCTCCGTGGTTTTATCCGAGTACTCCACCAGAATTTGAGGAATCGTGTGGGTGAAATCATACTTTCGGGGATAAGCCGGTTGGCCGAGAGCTTCGATTTGTTTCAGCTTTTGCCGCCGCAGTTGATAAATATCGTCGTCGAGTGCCAAGGAATTCCTTTTATTGCGCGGATTGCGATCCCCAAAGAGGGTTTCCGGCTGAATCAGGAAAACCGATTATAAACAACGTCCGTTGGATTCGGGGATGTGGAGGTAATCCAGGCGGTCCCTTGGGCAGAGGTGAAAAAAAGAGGGGCCACCCGACGGGCGACCCCAATAATCATCTCAAAGGATGCAGTTCAGTGGGTAGCCGCAGCACCGCCGCCCGCTGACGCTGCCACGACTGCATTGATGAACGCTAACCCATTCGGCGTGCCCAAGCCCGTCACGTTGTCCCACCCTGGACCAGTGGTGAGGGACGAGTCTGTCCCGAAGACAAACACATCCCAACGAGTGGAGGTAGAGCTTTGAAAGAGCGCGCTGACAAAGTTTTGCGTACCCCCCAGCGTACATGGTGGAGCCGCGCATGCGGATGGCGCTGCCAGAGCCTTCGCACTTTCGTGAATAATAGTGGGCGGTTTTGGTGGCGTGTTGGGAATTGAAATGACCCCAGTCACGTTATTTGGGGAACCGATCTGGCGCACGTCGTTGATGGCGCTAGGAGGCAGGCTATAGAGCAGAGGTGCCGCCTGTCCCAGAGGACCGCCGCCGGCCGCCTGGTTCGCAAGCACCCACATGGCCGAGAACATGGGGGCAGACAGACTCGTGCCTCCAAACACTGTGACGACTTGCGGATGACCCGGCACGCTGTCGGGTGTCACGATGATCTCTATCCCGGTCTGTGGATCCGCAACCATGGAGATATCTGGCGTCTGGCGAAAACTGCCCGGCAAGTTCTTCTGGAACGATGGTTTGGCGAAGACGGTGCTAGGCCCTCCCCCGGCTCCGCCATTGAAGCCAAAACCGAGAGGTGGGACGACGGGAGGATTCGGGCTGGGGTTCGCGATTCGAGCGAAGTTGAGGCCCCAGCCCGTCTGGAACTTGACGGTGTGGTCCGCACCTAAGAACGTGCTAGTACCACCCACGGCCGTCGCAAACGGTGAACTGGCAGCGAATCCAGGAGACTTGGCGTTAATGCCAAAATTCGCATTATCGAAGGCGAGGTTGTCACCAGCATCGCCGGTGGAAACTTGCAGCGAAATGCCCAGAGCCGCGGCCGTCATTGCGATGTTGTTTTCAACTACGAGCGCTGACGGCGCAAGGTCGACAAACACTATCTCTGGAAGTCCAAAACTGTTGGAAATTACGTTGCCCGCGAGATTGTCGATTGCAAACAGATTTGCGATATCGAGATTTGTGCCCGAGTTGTCCGCAGCCAGCACCAGGAGAATGTTGGCAGCTGGAGCGATGCTGTGCGCCGATTCCACATCGAGAGTGGTTTCGAATTGCCAATTTCCTGCGATACAGCCGTTTTTAGCAGTGCAGGTCGCCGTGCCATTGGGCTTGACGATTTGGAAATTCTTAGAGGTGAGCCGGGGCAGCTTGTTAAGTCTGGAAAACGTGTTGGCGTCAGCAAGAATCGTATTCGAACCGAAGGCATCGACAATCACGATGGTTTGGCCTGTGCCAGCAAAGCCGTTGGCATAGACCGTATCCAACCCGTAAATGGCTTGCATGTCGGCAGCATCATAGCCGCACTGGGGAGCGCCGGGTGGAACGGAAGCAATGCCTGAACCGTAGGTATTGCCCGAGTAGACGGCTGATGGACCACCGCCAGCGGTGGTGAAAGTCTCGGTCGCAGGGCCACCGAGGCAGTTTGCCGTGAAAAACAGTCCATTTGAGCCCGCGCCGCCTGCAGACTTGAGTGGAATGCTCCTAGCGGGGCCACCGGTATCAGGATTGATCGGTCGTCGCGCATAAGACTGGTAGCGGAGGTCGTTTAATCCCTGCACTGCAGCCACCACGGTGGCGGCAGGCCCTTCGATAGCGGGCTCCGTCAGGTTCGCCCGATGGATCTCTCCATTGATCTTGAAGCGGTTGATCTGAACCTGGAAGGCACCCTGAACGTCCGCGATACGGCCCTGCGCAGATATGTAGTGGTTATTTTTGTCCACGGACGAGATAGTTAAATTACGGCCTGTGAGGAAGTCGCGGACCGCGGCTGCTTCCCCGGCCGTCGGCGCGAAGTTCGCGTGATATTGCTCTAGAGTGAGGAAGTGATGATAGTTCGGAGAATTCGCGTCATACATCTCTCGAACCAGTTCATCGAATGCGGGCTGGTTATGATGCTTCAACCAAACCGTGACCGTGATCTGCTTGGACAAATCCTCAGCACCAAGGTTTTCTGCGTTCGAAAGCATTTGCGAAGGGTTGTCTGCGGCAACTTGCGCCCGGGCTGATTGAGAGAATCCAAAGCCAGCGGCCAATGTGAAAATTACGAGCAGAGTGGCGACTTTCTGGATCGACATAACTGAATCTCCTTGGAAGGGCTGACATACGCGGGTTTGCGCCTTGCTGCGAACCTCGCGCGGAAAGAGCGGGGTCGAAGTTTGTCACCAGTAACAGAGCACTGTCAAGGCGTATCTGATGAGTGCAAACAATTGCAACAAAATGCCAAAAACCGTGCCCAACAAGGCTTTCCAGAGATCAGGAGTGCGCACGCACGCACATTTCACTCGAGCAGTCAGGCGACCGACCAAGATGTAGCATCACAAAACAGCGGTGACGGATTATGTCTTGGGCGATAGCGGACACTCGAGTTCTTTCAACAGTTCCGCCACCGATTGAACGCTGATCCTTGAAGCAAGGGCTGGTCAGAAGTTACTATTACGAGTCAACTGTGTTCGGCAGCAAGACGTGAGGGAAGTTAATGCCGCAAAACTACGTTCCCATCTTTATCTTCATCGCAGTGGTGGCAATCATGATTCCTCTGCCGCTGCTGCTGGCCAAGTTGGTCCGCCCGGAGAATCCCAGCAAGGCGAAATTGATGCCTTACGAATGCGGCATCGATCCTGTGGACAACTCCCGCGGCCGTTATACCGTTCGTTACTATATTGTCGCTATCCTGTTCGTGGTATTCGACGTGGAGACCATTTTTCTTTTTCCCTGGGCGGTAAAATTCAAGGCCCTGGGGGCGTTCGGACTCGTCGAAATGCTAATTTTCCTCGCCATCCTGGTCGTGGGTTACATCTGGATCTGGAAGAAGGGTGCGCTGGAATGGATCTAGATTGGTTTGCGCATGGCTGATCCAGTTCCACAGGCCGAGACGTTTGTCGCCAGCCGCCTGACTCGAGGAAATCTTCTTTTTCCCACACGAATCACGGTCACGCCACAACACGTGAGCCGGATCAAGCCTCGCCTCTTTGGCAGCAACGAGGAGAGCATCGCCATCGGCAAAGTCGCATCCGTGCACATTACTACTGGGGTGATTTGGTCGGAGATTCGGATTGATTCCTCAGGCGGCGCCGATCCCATCACTAGCCACGGCCACACTAAAGCGGGGGCGCAACGGATTCGCGATCTGATCGAAGCCTACCAGGCGAATCAGAGGAAATGAACGGCCCGCTCCCCACGATTGACAGCCTGTTTGCAAGCTGTTAGAAGTTAACGTTCTCCTGTGTGTCGTGACCGCGTCCGAGGTTTGTGCCTTCGCAGCTATGTCCGAGGAAACCAAATCCCCTACCCCGCCGCCGACCGGTGAGCCGAAAGCGGCGGCGGGTGAAGCGGCTCCCGGCACATTTCAATCCCCCTCGGAAAAGGCTGGCGTGCCCCCGAAGTCCTCCGCTCCACCTGCGGCCCACGCTCCCGCCGCACCCGCCAAGCCCTCAGCTCCGGTTCCCACGCCTTGGGATTCGCCCATGGTGACGCGGCTCAAAGGGCACTACGGATCCGGTATCGAAGCCAACAGCTATTTGGGCCAGAATTTCATGGTGGTTGATTCTTCGCTGATTCCGGAGTTGCTCCAGGTTCTCCGCGATCAGGAACAGTTCGATTACCTCGTCGACGTCACCGCCCTGCACTATCCTCAGCGGGAGAAGCAATTCGATCTGGTCTGGATTCTTTACTCCTTCAAGCGCAATGAGCGCATGCGCATCAAGACGATGATCGCTGACGGCGCCAGCGCGCCCAGCGTAGTTGCCATCTGGCCGGCTGCGAACTGGCTGGAGCGCGAAGTGTATGACATGTTTGGCATCCGTTTCGATGGACATCCCGACCTGAAGCGCATTTTGCTGCCCGACGGCTGGAAGGGCCATCCCCTACGCAAGGATTACGGAATCATTCAGCAGGACCAGGAATGGGTGCAGATCAACCTGGGGATTGAGAGCGGCCAATGATTGACCAGACGATGACCGACCGGACGATGACTGACCGGACAACGACCGACCAGGCAATGACCGACCGGACCTCCCACCTGGAACTGGAACAGCACGACAAGACTTTCCTCGACTCGAACGAACTCATCATCAACATGGGCCCGCAGCATCCGGCCACCCATGGAGTGCTGCGCGTGATCCTCAAGCTGGACGGCGAAAAGGTCCTGGGCACGGAGTGCGTGATCGGCTATCTCCATCGTGGCGTTGAGAAAATTGCCGAGCATCGCACCT
>JABCYV010000184.1 GCA_013290025.1 Acidobacteriota bacterium | reverse complement strand
CCCCAGTGGCCATGCCGGTAAAGTAAATAAATTCCCGTGTCAAAGCAGCCGGTGAGAGCTCAAAAAGAATGTCGCCTTTCTTTTCGTCCCAATAGTACGGGAGAAAACCGTCATGCTTTTGAAGGCCTGCAGTGCGAGTTGTAATCGTGACTCTTTCGGGTGACGGCGACGTCGACGGTTGCGCCTGGGTGCTGACCGCCGCATTTAGGGAGGCAACTGCAAAAACAAGCAGGAAGGCCAGTCGCAGCATAGGCCTTGTCTTATACATCACGACCGAGATTTGCTCAAACGTCAACCGGCGGAATCGCCCGCGGGAAGTTGGCGGGAACGGGGAGAGGGCTCGCTCCGAACATCAGATTGCGTCGACAAAGACGGGGCGCTGGTTATTTTGACGCCAAATCCCTCGTCTGTTGGGCCAGCAGCTTGTCGCCAGACACTAAAAAGCTTGGTCCTCTTGACCGCATGCGCAGATGCCGTGTCCCATGCCGAGAGCGATCTCGAACCAGCAGAACTGCTGCAAATCGCTTAGTTCACTAGGGATGAGATTCGAGTTGTGCAACTCAGCTTCGGTGATAAACCACCGCGAGGGCACCGGAGCGCTCTCAAGCAGCACTCCCGCCTGGATGTGAGTAGACCACGCCCGGATCCCAGCGGTCGGCGCGCCCACTCTGGGATCGCAGGTTCCCGAGGGGGCGTTCGTCGAAACCAGTTTAATCACGCCCTTATGGTTCACAACCGAAGTTAGAGAATTGGCCAGCAGGTACTTGTTCAGGGATTCCGCGATGACACCGTCCGCGGTTACTGGGCAGCTGCAGCACTCCTGCATCTCCTCGCTGTCGTCGAATACGTAGAAGGCCGCGCAGAGCGTGCCCCCTGTGTCGCCGTCGTTGATCACCCGCAAAGTGGCGTCCGGCGCGCCACTGGTGTTGGCATTCGAGTAGTAGTTAACAGCGTAGGTGGTATTGTCTTGCGCCGCCGCGCTTCCTGAGATCCCCCCAAGCACGAAGGCAATGACCAGCGTGGGCACAATGGCACACACTATCTTCTTCATGGAAGACCCTCCGAGGCGCTTCTAGCTGGGGGAGGGAGGATCAGCTAAGGTACGCCCTGCGGAAACTGTAACTCCTTCTCCAATCTTTACAACTACCCACGTGGTCTAATCCCTCCCCGGACATCGACCACTGTCGTTGCTGAGGTCTGCTGCACACGCGCAGCTGAGGTCTGCTGCACACGCGCACGAACAAATGGCGAAAGGTTAGAGCACGATGTCCCGCATTCGGGCGGGCTCAAAGGCTCTCGCAACTCCAAGCTGCTAAACTATCGAGAACACACGCCGCGCGGAGGGATGCGTGAGTGGTTGAAACGGGCGGTCTTGAAAACCGCTGTACGGGAAACCGTACCGGGGGTTCGAATCCCTCTCCCTCCGCCATGCAGTCTGAGGTGCAGAGAAACCCGGCTGCCTTGTCCGAAAATCGCCTCCAGGGTTGTTGAAATTAGGGGCGATCCGGGACTTCTTCGTCGTCCATCTTGCAACGGTAGGCCCGGATCTCATGCCTGACGGCGTCGAGGGCACTGCGTCCCCAGAGATTCGCAGGCTCAATATCGTCGTCGGTATTTGCGTCAAAGCCCTCGTCCGGGTGTACGTACTCATTGAACTGATCAATGATCAGAAAGATGGGAGCGAGCTGCCGCGCGTAAGTCATGAACGAGTTGAGCGTGACGTAAGAATGATTGTCGTCGAAGCGCAGGGCATCGTCGGAGCAATAGGGCGGGGAGTTGGGGTTGGGACAGCCCCATCCGGTCTGTCCCGCGGTGGCGACGGAAACCGTGAAATTCTCGACTCGGGAACCGGTCTTGTTATAGGACGGGTAGTAGGGGCAGAACGGGGCGACGGTGCAAGTGGGATTGAGGCGATCAACCACGCTCCAAAAGCCGTATGGTGGGCTGATCTCCACTGGGCCGCTGGGGGTGCCTTGCGTGGCCCACAGGCCGGGCTGGCTGTCGAGATATCCCGCCACCATTTTGAAGGTATATTTGCTCTCGATCTCGGGATGGTGTTTCAGAAATTTCCTAATTCGAAACCACAACGGATTGTCTGATGGGTTTGGGTCTTGCGCCGCCCCGAGGTAAATCAGCATGAGAGGCTTACCCTGGTAAATCACGTTGAGGGCGGGGTACTTGCGCATGCGCGCGCCGAAATATTCGATTTCCTTTTCGAGAGCAGTTTTGCCGTCGATGTCCTTGTATAGGACGTTGTTGTCGATGCCGCCCATCATAGGAATCAGTTTGAGCCGGGTACCCAGCGTTGACCACGCTTGATAAAGGTTCGCGGTATTGTCGCGGATGTTTTGATTTCCTCGACGGAAGCTGGCGGTGCAGTTCCGGACGTATTTCTTGACGAACCACTCGCTGTTGAAGATGCAGGCCACGTTATTGGTGACCTCGATCTGAGCCGCATCGAGTCCCATGTACTCGAGCCAGGCGACGTGCTGTTTGATGACAGCGGGATCCGCGCTGTCGTAGCCGCCACCGACTGGTTGCATGTCCGCCGACTGGAGCTTGGGCTTGGCCGCGGTGCCCTGAAAAGTCACGGCGTTGGGACCGAACCAAGCTTCATATTCCATGGTCACGACGTGGCTGTTCTGATCGACGACCAGTGGAGCGTCTGGAACCGCTGAAGACGAAGCGCACAGCACGGCACTGCAGATGAGCAGCTGGGCTGAGGTCAGGAAAGCATATTTATCAACTCGCATAAAAGAATCAGTCTCCCGTCGACTAATACGGTCAAGTTGATAGCGTTGGCGCTAACTATGCTCGGCGATTATTGGCAGGTAAGCGTAAGCCGCCGCAGCGCGCCGTTCGTCCACCCCATGCCATCGGTCGGCAGGTGGGTGAAGTACACATAGAAACTCTGACCAAGGATGTGAGGATCGTCGCCGAGTCCGACAGCGGTGGGATATGCCGCGATCGGGCCGAAGGTGCCAAGCAATGTGGGAACAGTCCAGGTAAGAGCGTCAGTAGATTCGGCGTAGGCGAAGTTAGTGTCGTTAGAAATGATCATCACGTAACGCTGCAGCGCGCTGTTGTAGTGGATATCGAGATACCCTTGATATGCGGAAGTTGGATTGAGGTCGGTGGATGCTCCGCCGATCGCCGGTTGCAGGTGCCAACTGCCCTTATAGAATTTTTCGAAGACGACAGCGTGCTGGCGCGTTGATCCGAATGCGGCCTCGAGCACCGAGGAAGCCAGCGCCCGCGCCACAGAGACGTTGGTCGTGGTGGTCGAGTGAAGCGTGCCGTTGGCGATCCAGTCCGGAAAATACAAATAGAAATACTTGCCGTCGGGCGAAAGTACGAGTGGTCCATCGCCGATCTCGAAGCCGTCAAGCCCGACCGCATAGGACTGGTTGAGGCGAATGATTTCCCCGAGGTCCTTCCAGTGCAGCCCGCTATCCGAGGACGCGGCCAGTCCGAGGGCTGCGTACAGCGCGTCGTTAGGGAGCTCGGCGTGATAGGTCACCAGCAGGTTGCCAGCCCCGGTCATGCCCGCGGGAACTTGATAGACCGGGCCTCCGCCCATATAGCCGTAGCTGGAATAGTTGGGGTTCACGGAGGGATCGGGATTCGGTGAGACGCTGACGTCCTGGGGATCGCCCGAGCCGAGGGGGTTGTCGAGCGTCCCGGCAGTGGTGACCACCGATCCCCACTTATTGTTGCCGACCCAATGGCCTTGCCACATCTGACGGGCGTGTTGCCCGCCATCGCTGGCAAAAAACTGGTAGCCATCAGCGGTCTTGATTACTCCCATTGGCGTGTCCGGCCAGGCGAAGCCGGTGCCCATGTCGGTAAGCGGCGGCTCCGCTTTCTGGCTAGCGTCATACCGCTGCTTAGGCGAGACCACGATTTCGTTGACGGTAACCTTGGGTGTGCAAAGCTGGCTGATGGTTTGCGCTTCCGCCGAAACGGAAGCGGCGGCGGTCATGAGGCACGCAGCAAGAATGGCGTAGATTTTGTGGGGCATCATACTCGGTCCCTGTGGATACGAACCCGGTAGGAGAGTGAAGGTTGCGGACAGGCGTCAAGAGGATATTCACCGGGTCTCCCACCTCATCATCGCACACTGCATATCCAGCCTCCTTATCGTAGCGCCCGGCCAAAGCCCATAGTTTATTAGGCAGGAAGGCAGGGACCTTGAAGATCATCCGGCTCACTTTCTCACGATTATTTTTCCGTATTCACAGGTCAACCGGGGAATATTTGCCTCCATCCTGAGTTTTCGATATTGGTGAGAGTGCCTGACGTTGCGTTTTGGCAATCAATCGGCTTTGCCATTCTCGCCTAACCCAACAACGAGGATAAGTCGCGATGGTAAAAAGCTTGATCGCACTCGTACTTCTTTGCGCCAGCCTGTCGGTAGGGGCCACAGCGTCCGCCAGTTCCACGACAGACGATGAAGTTAATCCAGGAGCTTCGTCCGCTCAGTCGGTCAACTCAGCCATTGAGTGGAATAGAACTCTTCTGGCGATCGTAAGGACTGCTGGTGCCCAACCACCAACTATTCATTCAACTCGCAACTTCGCTATCCTGCATGCTGCTGTGTACGACGCCGTCAACAACATTGACGGAACCTTCAGCCCATACTTTGTCCGCATCCCAAACGTCTCGGGTCACGCTTCCACACCAGCTGCGGCAGACCAAGCGGCCCATGACGCGCTGGTGGCGCTCTACCCAGCTTTCCAGGCGACGCTCGACGCTGAGCTTCAGCAAGACCTGGCGCAAATTCCGGATGGGCAGAATAAGGCTGATGGCATCGCCGTGGGGCAGACGGTTGCGGCTCAGATCTTGTCCTTGCGAAGCAACGACGGGTCGGGCGTTACTCCTTCTCCGTTCACTCCGGGGAACCAGCCTGGAGGCTATCAACTGACGCCACCCAATTTCGCAGCAGCAGATTTCACGCAATGGCCTCAGGTCACTCCGTTTGCCCTGGCGCGCGCCGACGAATTTCGCCCCGGCCCGCCGCCCGAGTTGACCAGCGACTCGTACACCAGGGTTTTTGACGAAGTCAAAAGTCTGGGATTCATCAACAGCACAACTCGTACTCCCGAGCAGACCTTGATTGGAACATTCTGGAATGGCAATATTCAGGACTTCTGGAATGAGATCGCGCAGACCGCGGCTTTGAGACACCACCTTAGCCTGGCACAAAGCGCGCGCTTGTTTGCGCTGCTGAACATCAGCCTTGCCGATACCGCGATTGCGTTCTTTGATGCTAAGTACACCTACCAGTTCTGGCGGCCAGTCACTGCCATTCAGATGGCGGGCAGTGATGGCAATCCCAGTACGGAGCCCAATCCGACGTGGCTTCCGCTAACGACAAAAACCGCTCCCGACCCTTCGTACCCGGGCGCCCACAGTGCCATCAGCGCCGCCGGGGCCGAAGTGCTGCGGTTCTACTTCGGTCAACGGTTTACCTTTGATGTTACGTCCGAGTCTTTGGCAGGAGTGACCCGGCACTTCACCAGCTTCTCAGCGGCGGCGCAGGAGGCGGGGCTGAGCCGGATTTACGCCGGGCAACATTTCCGCTCCGACCACGTGGCTGGTAAAGATCTGGGCCATCAGGTGGCGGAGTCTATCGACGAAACCATTCTGCTTCCCAAATAAATCGGGTTCTGTAATTAACCAAACCGTCATTCGCGAGGGGAGCGGGAACGAAGGCGAAAATGCCGGTGTGCCGCAAGAGGCACGTCGGCATTTTTGCTTCAGGCAGCAACAGCTTTCCATTTTCAGTGTCAGGAACTGCACTTGTTGCCGGAAATGACTCGCTGCAATACCGCGATTCCACAGGGTCTTTTCATCTGCGAACCTCCCACGGTCTTGGGAATAAGACGCGATCTCAATAGTTAGCACAAACAAGTAGTCGAATGGTTAGGGATGTGAGGCCTCACGTTTGGCTGGCGGTGATTCGCAGAGCACATCGCACAGAGCAAGGATCTCCGCTTCAACCTAGTGCGCCACTCCAAGCACAGATTGTTTTCAGGATTAAGGTTGCACAACAAAAAGGATGCTCGATGATTGCCTACAAAAGCACGCTGCTAAATCGAACAGAAGTCGCCGAAGAGACGATGGCTTTTCACTTTGAAAAGCCGCGTAACTTTCTATTCAAGGCGGGGCAGTATATCGACCTACACCTTTTAGGTTCAGAACCTGACCGTTCAAACGGACTAACTCATACTTTCTCCATTGCAAGCTCTCCGCTCGCTGAAGATCTTGTAGTTACGACCCGCATGCGGGATACAGAGTTCAAGCGTGCCTTATCCGCTATGCCCATCGGTACAGAGGTCCAGATAGAAGGCCCCATGGGCTCTTTTGCTCTTCATAACAACACGGCCAGGCCGGCTGTCTTATTGGCTGGCGGAATCGGAATCGCACCATTCCTCAGCATTCTTTCGCACGCTGCGATGGAGAAACTTCGCCATCCTATTTTTCTCTTCTACGCGAACCGTTACTTTGAAGATGCCGCGTTCATGGAGGCGCTCTGGAAGTTGGGAGAGGCAAATCCGAGGTTTCGCTTTGTTCCGACCTTCACGCGCCTGCCCAAGAATTACCGGGGGTGGAAGGGGGAGACAGGGCATATCAGCCCGGAAATGCTTTCAACGCACGTGGGCAGGCTGCGAGGCCCGATCTATTACCTTGCAGGGCCGCCGGCGATGGTCGCTGGTGCCTGCCGAACGCTATGTGAGGCTGGTGTCGATCAAGACGATATCCGGACCGAAGAGTTTGCAGGTTATTGAGGGACGTACGAATATGAGGTTTGCTGATCGATGAATTACGAGGCTGTATTCAACGTCTTTCTGGGAATGCTCGCACTACTCGGATGCACGCCAGTCATTCTATTTTTGATTGTCTTCCGAGAACAGAAGACGATCCACCCAATCTACAGGTCTGTTGCGAGCCTCGGCGAGCCCGATTGCGAGCGTGCGGATCTGACAGTCACAGTCACGCGGGACCCGTAACAAGTTAGGACTGCTGAAGAAAATAACACATGAGTAATCCTCGAATCATCGGCATCGGTACGGCAAATCCAGCGCTAAGGCTCACGCAGGAACAAAGCTTTCATGCGGCCGGTTACCAAAGCGAGCGCATTCGTAAGATTTTCCTTAATGGTGACATCGACTACCGCCATTTTTATTTGGAGGGCGATCTCAATCGCGACGAGAGCTCTGATCAACTAAATCAGCGGTATCTGCGTGGCGCCGTGAAAACTGGTTGTCGCGCGATTGTAAATTGCTTGGCGAGTGCTGGAAGAACCGTTCGGGACATCGATTTTCTCGCGGTCTGTACCTGCACTGGCTACGTGTGTCCGGATTTGGGCAGCCGGCTGATTGCTCATATGGGGTTTCGGGACAATGTTCAGAGAGCTTCTATCGTAGGTCTCGGCTGTGCAGGTGCCGTCCCCACGCTACAGCGTGCGGCTGACTTTGTCCGCGCCCATCCTCGAGGCGTGGCATTGATGCTAGCCGTCGAAATCTGCTCCGCCTGTTACTACGTCGATAATACGCTTGAAACCGTAGTAGGAAACGCGATCTGCGCCGACGGCGCCGCCGCTTTCTTGTTGGGGGTGGACCAACCAGGCACCGTGCGCTATCCAACAATTGTGGATTTCGAAACGTTCCTTGCTCCGGAGCAAATCGAAGAGGTTGGACTGCTGCATCAGGATGGGAAGTTGCGCATCGTACTTGGCGCTTCGATTCACAAAGTCGCTGGCCCCATGATCGAAAAGGCTCTTCAGCACCTGCTGCAGCGACATAGACTCTCCAGGTCTGGCATTCGCTTCTGGGTGGTCCACCCCGGCGGACGGAAGGTAATCGATGACGTCCAAGCATATCTGGGTCTCACAGACGATCAAATTCGATTTTCCCGCGCTATATTGCGGAACTATGGAAACATGTCGTCCCCAACCGTGATGTTCGTTCTGGACGAAGTGGTGCGCAACGGAGATCCGCATCCTGGCGACTGGGGGATCATGGTGGCATTAGGTCCGGGCATGGCGGCTGAGGTAGCACTACTAAGATGGTAAGTCGCGGTTTGTTCCCCAGTTGGCCGTTGCTGCGGTTTCTTGCGCGTACCCGGCGCACTTTGCTGTGGACGGAACTGAAGCCACTGCTGACGCTCCGTCGCAATCGAAGCGCTGTCCAGATAGAAACGGGCGACAGCAACCCCCAACCGCCGGCTCTGTTCCAGATGGCAACGGGCTATTGGCTGTCACAGGCAATCTACGTCGCTGCCAAGCTTGGTTTGGCAGATCTATTGAAGGACGGTCCTAAGTCGTGTGACGTTCTGGCCGCGGCAACCGGAGCGGACAAGCAATCTCTCTTTCGCCTTATGCGTGCACTGTCGAGTGCGCGGGTGTTTGCTCATCTACAAAACGATTCTTTTGCGCTAGCGAGCGCCGGGGAAAGCCTCCAAAGCAATGTTCCCGGTTCCTTAAGGGCGATTGTGATGAGCATCGGCGAAATTCATTACCAAGCCTGGGGAGATCTTCTTCATAGTATCCAAACCGGTTCTCCAGCGTTCAACAACGTGTTCGGAACTGGTTTGTTTGAGTATCTCCAAAGAAACGCGGAAGCCGCTGACACATTCAACCGAGGGATGACCGATGTCTCTTCGATGCTGGCTTACGCCGTTCTGATGGCATACGACTTCTCCCGAATCTCATCCATCGTCGACATCGGAGGTGGGCAGGGGAAATTGCTGCGATGCATCGTTCAGTTTAATCCGGAGATCAAAGGCACAGTCTTCGATCTGGAACCTGCCATTGAGATGGCGAAGCAGCACCTCGGTTCCAACGTGTACGGTGGACGATGCTCAGCGATAGCCGGAGATTTTTTCGATTCGGTTCCGGAGGGAGCCGATGCCTATATTCTCTGTGGTGTCATTCATGATTGGGATGATGACCACGGCATCAGGATCCTGAAAAATTGCCGCAGAGCGATGACTAGGAATGGAAGACTCTTGCTGGTGGAAATGGTTGTGCCCGACGCCGATGCAAACTCTTTCGGTAAGCTTCTCGATCTCAACATGCTGGTGATGACCGGAGGACGAGAACGAACCAAATCTGAATTCCGCACCCTGCTTGCTGCTGCCGGCTACAGACTCACAAAGATCGTTCCCACCATGGCGCCGCAGAGCGTGATCGAAGCTATCCCCGTGTGAGTTCGAGACATTAAAAGCGCTCCCGCCCTCCTCCTGGCATAAGAGGGAAACGAACCGGGCTTCCATCTAGGGTTTCTCACTCATTGCACGAAAAGCTGATTCTGTTACCGAAATTTTCAGACCAGCAAAAAGATTGTCTCTGCCGGAAATGAAAGCCTGGAATATTTCCTAGAGTCGTCAGTTCCATTCGGTAGAGGTCGTCGATATGGCAACAGTCACTATGGCGGCCCACGGTCAATCCCTTCGAGCTGAAGACAGTGCTGCTCGCCGTTCACGCGCAAGAGCAGACATTTTTCGATCGGGGTGATTGGTCCAGAAAATTAGGAGGAAGAGTCATGAAATTGTTGTGTGGAATAATCGTCCTGACGTGTGTGCCCTTAGCTCTGGCAAGAAATGATGTGGCATACCCCAGCGAAAAGGTGAGCGAGTTTTTGGTCGAGAAACTGGATGTAACAACGCTTCCCTCTGGGATCCGGCCGAAGCGGGAAAAAGGAAAGAAGACATTCGGCGATTATGGGTATGTGACACGGAAGGTAGACGAGAAGGAAGTACTCCTCGAGACGCCACATGGGGGATCACAAATTGCCATCAGGCTCTTAGAACAAGACGCGTCTGGAATTTACGTTTGCGTTGAAGCTCAAGGCGAGAGCGCAAGCGATGGCCATATCCAGCGAGTACGCTTGCTAAAGCGGAAAGGTGCAGATGATCTTCTGAAGAGTAGGGAGTCCAGGAAGGAATTCAACGGATGCCCTGCTGTTGGCGGAGAAGCCGACGACTCGCGAATAAGCATGTACTGACAGGCGGAGCAAACCCTGGCGAATTCCGGTTGAATTGCGCCCGCTGCTATTGGAATCGTTGTTGTAACATCGCCATTCCACCAACGACGTGGAACTCATCTAGCCAGGTCGGCAGACCCAGCTTGCTATCAGAGGGTATAAATAGAACTGTGTAAACGGCTATGGGAAGAGGAGAATGAAAGTCCCATGGCTATCGACAAGAAGTTGATCGATCAACTGCTGACTGACTACAAAAAACCCGAAGATATCATCGGGGAG
>JABCYV010000183.1 GCA_013290025.1 Acidobacteriota bacterium | reverse complement strand
CCACTGCACCTGGTTGCCGAGGCTCTGGCGGCCGATCTGCGCCGCCACGTTCGCGGCGGGGTCCGCTTCGATCGCAGCACCCGTGCTCTCTACGCAACCGACGGATCTAACTATCGTCAAGTCCCAATTGGAGTGGTCCTTCCGCGCGGCGTCGATGATGTCGTCGCCACGGTTTCGCTTGCCTGTAAATACGGCGCTCCTATCCTGTGCCGAGGCGGTGGGACATCTCTTGCTGGCCAATGCTGCAACGTGGCCGTCATTCTGGACTTCTCCCGACACATGTCGAAGATTCTGGAGATTGATCCAGCCCGCCGCATCGCCCGGGTTCAACCTGGCGTGGTTCTAGATCATCTCCGCAACGCGGCTGAGAGACATCATTTAACGTTCGGTCCCGATCCCGCCACCCACGATCGCTGCACGCTCGGCGGAATGATTGGTAATAACTCCTGCGGGGTGCATTCCGTCATGGCGGGGAAGACCGACGACAACATCGAAGTGCTGGAAATTCTTACCTATGACGGTCTGCGCATGAAAGTAGGACAAACCAGCGATGCAGAGTTAGAAAAAATCATTAGTGAAGGCGACCGGCGCGGAGCAATCTATGCCGGCCTGAAGAGCCTACGGGATAAGTATTCTGAACTTGTCCGTCAGCGCTATCCCAACATTCCGCGCCGGGTTTCCGGATACAACCTGAATTACCTGCTGTCCGAGAACGGCTTCCACGTCGCGCGAGCGCTAGTAGGCTCGGAAGGAACATGTGTGACGGTGTTGGAGGCCACATGCCGTTTGGTGGAGAGCCCGCCGGAACGTGTGCTACTGCTGATCGCGTATCCCGACATTTACCAGTGTGCTGATCACGTGCCCGACGTGATGGCACATAAACCAATCGGCCTGGAAGGAGTGGACGACCTGCTGGTCGAGTACACCCGGCGCAGGAGCATCAACTCCGAGGGGTTAGCTCTCCTGCCCCAAGGCGGAGGCTGGCTCTTTGCCGAGTTTGGCGCGAACACGGGGCAGGAAGCTGAAGCCCAGGCGCTCGGGTTGGTGGCAGCGCTGAGCCGAGGCCCAAATCCTCCACAGATGCGCCTTTTCACCGACAAGCAGCAAATCAAGCGGGTGTGGGAGGTGCGGGAGTCCAGCCTGGGAGTAATTTCTCACGTCCCCGGGGAGGCGCCGAACTGGGAAGGCTGGGAAGATTCCGCAGTCGCACCGGAGAAACTAGGCCGTTACCTCCGCGATCTGCGTAAGTTGATGAATAGCTATAGCTACGTCGGAAGCCTCTATGGCCATTTTGGCCACGGCTGCGTGCATAACCGCACCAACTTTGATTTGCTCACAAGCGAGGGTATCGCGAAATACCGAAAGTTCGTCGAAGAGGCTGCTGACCTAGTGGTGAGCTACGGAGGCTCGCTTTCTGGCGAACACGGAGATGGGCAAGCACGCGGGGAGTTGCTTCCCAAGATGTTCGGCCCTGAACTGGTACAGGCTTTCCGTGAGTTCAAAGCGATATGGGATCCCGATTGGAAGATGAATCCGGGTAAGGTGGTCAAGCCCTACAAGTTGGACGAGAACCTGCGTTTGGGTGCCAACTACTTACCTTGGGAACCAGAAACTCATTTTCAATTTCCGGAAGATCACGGCAGCCTGGCGCAAGCCACGCTCCGCTGCGTGGGAGTGGGAAAATGCCGTCACGACGAGGGCGGCGTAATGTGTCCAAGCTTCCGAGTGACCCGCGAAGAGGAGCACTCTACCCGTGGACGCGCCCACCTGCTCTGGGAAATGACCCAAGGCGACGTCATCCGCGGTGGTTGGCGCGACGAAGACGTCAAGCACTCGGTCGACCTCTGCCTTTCCTGTAAAGGTTGCAAAAGCGATTGTCCCGTCGGAGTGGATGTGGCCACCTATAAGGCCGAGTTCCTGTCTCATTACTACGAAGGCCGCCTTCGTCCACGCAGTGCTTACGCCTTCGCGAACATCGATATTTGGGCGCGGTTGGCTTCAAACACCCCGGGCTTGGCCAATCTAGCCACGCAACTGCCATTCCTGCGTGACATTGCCAAGCTGGCTATGGGCATGCCGAGCGAGAGAAACATTCCGGCGTTTGCCCCGCACACGTTTCGCGACTGGTTCAAGCGGCGCCGACCACGCAATATCGGCGCATCTCCCGTGCTACTCTGGCCAGATACATTCAACAACTATTTCCTGCCTGATACAGGCAAGTCTGCGGTTGAGGTTCTGGAAGCAGCAGGCTTTCACGTACGGATACCCTCCGCAAGCCTGTGCTGTGGGCGTCCACTTTATGATTTCGGCATGCTTGACCGTGCTAAGACCTTGCTACTGAAAATCTTGGACGCGCTAGCAGAGCAAATCGAAGGCGAGGTCCCCATGGTTGTGCTGGAGCCAAGTTGCGCTGCAGTCTTTCGCGACGAACTAGTAAATCTATTCCCCAATGACGCTCGGGCACGCCGGCTGTCCCAGCAGACGTTTCTCCTCAGCGAGTTTTTGGAAAAGAAGGCCAAGCATTTCGAATTGCCGCAACTAGCCCGCAAGGCTCTGATCCACGGCCACTGCCATCACAAATCGATCATGAAGATGAGTGACGAAGAGGCGGTCCTCAAGCGCATGGGCATTGAATATCAGGCGCCGGCACCCGGCTGTTGCGGTATGGCAGGTTCCTTTGGCTTTGAGGAGGACAAATATGACGTCTCCGTCGCGATTGGCGAACTGGAGCTTCTACCCGCCGTTCGCAAAGCCTCGCCCGGTTGCCTCATCATCGCCGACGGCTTCAGTTGCCGGGAGCAAATCGCTCAGTGCACCGACCGCCATGCCCTGCACTTGGCGGAGATCATTCAGATGGCCATGCGGGCAGATGCCGTACCCGTTGACAATGCTTACCCGGAACGCGTCGGAGTCCGACTCCGGCAGGCAGAAGTGAAGCGGTCCATGAAACAGACGGGGCTGGCGCTAACGGGCGCTGCGACCGCTGTGGCAATATTGTGGACACTCGCTCGCCGCGAGTAGCCAACCTGCTGATTACAAATACATTAGCTATTATTCCTGCATTGCCTCCCCGGAGCGGCTTGATTTCTGGGAAAATAGGGTGGCCCAGATGGAGTCTCCCAGCCCGGGCCTAGGCCTTACTTTCATATGATCCGGGACAGCGAAAATTCGCTCATGGTCACCGACGTCTCTCCTGTGGCGAAGGCGGAACCAGCCATTCAGGCGTCGGTCCACGGTTCGGTCCTGGTGCTTATCCAATTTGACGTCTGCGAGGAGATCCGGCTCGACCAGCTCCGCCAGATCTTCGGGGCGCGCACGTTAGAGCAGCCTACCCTCAAGCACCCGGCCCCCGGCTACGTCCGCTATCAGCGACCCCCGGTTGTGGAACCCATCGAGCCTCTGGTGCTCGAAAGCGGCGAGCAATTGCAAGGACAGATCAAGTATTACGACTACGGTGTGCTCAGCGTGGTCTTTGAGTTGCCGTTTTCAGGCGACTGGGACACGCTGGTGCTGTTGGGGAGCCGCTGGGTGTCAGATGTGGACTTCGAACGCCACGCGGCGCGCATTGCGCGCCAGAAGCTGGAGCGGGCGGCGCCTGCCCTGGTCAAGCCCTACCCCGATTGGCTGAGCGAAGATTACTTTATCTTCCACGTGCGCGAGATAACTGGCTCGCCTTCCGCCGCCGAACTGTGTGCCTCCCAAGGAGCACGTATCGCGCAGATTGTGCGTGGCGAAACGGCTCAGCTTTCCGACGGCGAGCGCAATGAAATTCTGCAGTCACGCATTTCTTATTACCCCAACGACCTGGCCGTGATCGGCTGGAATGCTGCCTTCCTCTATGACACTGACGCTGGGGCGGAGACCGCCATCCAGTTGCTCGAGTACGCCAACTCCCAGTTGCTGGAGTTCCGGCATTACGATGAACTCCTGACTCGCGAACTAGAACGCGTGTACGATTCTTTCGACAAAGGCACTGGCATGCTGTCCCGCTGGCGCCTGGGACGTGCGGCGACCAAACTGCATACCGTCCTGCTCGACGTGACCGAGTTAACCGAGCACGCCGACAACGCCATCAAGTTCCTCAGCGACATGTTCTCTGCGCGCCTCTACAAGCTGGCGGCGGCCAAGGTCGGCGTCCCCGACTATAAAGACCTGGTGACCCAAAAACTGCAAACCGCAGAGGACCTCTACCGCTTCATGATGGATCAGTTCAATCAGAGCCGAGCCTTCGTGCTCGAACTCATGGTCGTGATCATTCTGATCATCGAATTGGTCTACTTCTTTCGCGGCAAGCCCATCTAATTGAGAACCAGCAACCGAGAACCGAGAACTGGTTTTCAACTCCTAGCCAGGATCACCTCCGGCGTTCTATTCTAAGTTCCCATTTTGCTGTCTTGAGGAAACGTAATGCGAGGACTTATCGGGAAGCGTGTCCTGATCACGGGTGGCGCGAGCGGGATTGGGGCTGCCACCGCAGCACGCTTTCTTGACGAAGGCTCGGTCGTATGTGTGCTTGACCGCGATGTTCAGGGCCTCAAGCAGATCCAGACGCACTTGCCGAAGCTCGCCGGTACGGTAAATGCCGACGTCTCAAACCTTAAGCAGGTTGAGGCGGCTTTTGCCGACGCCGTCCGCATGATGGGTGGCGTAGACGTGCTAGTGAATAACGCCGGCATCAGCATCCGCCATAACTTTCTGGACATCACGCCTCAGGAATGGGACAAGGTCATCGCTGTAAATCTGACGGGCGTGTTCTACGTGGCCCAGACCGCCGCCAGGCATATGTGGGAACGTGGCAGCGGAGTGATTCTTCAGACTGCTTCGACTAACGGCCTCGTCGGCCAGCCCTACTATGCCGACTATAACGCCACAAAAGCTGGAGTCATCGAGCTGACCAAGTCCATGGCCCTGGAACTCGCGCCCAAAGTTCGGGTTTGCGCGGTCGCGCCTGGATACGTCCTCACGCCCATGCAGCGTGCTGAATATACCGATGAAATGCTGGAAGAACTAAATCGCAAGATTCCTCTAGGACGCCACGCCCAACCTGAGGAGATCGCGGCGCTGTTCGCGTTTCTGGCGTCCGACGACGCCGCGTACATGACCGGGCAGGTCTATACGATTGACGGTGCGGAAACCGCAGGAGGGCTGGCCAGCCGGTGAGTGAAGGACAGCTTAACGGTAAAGTGGCGCTCATCACCGGCGGCGCTTCCGGCATAGGGCGCGCCACGGCGCTGCTTTTTGCCCAGGAAGGTGCGTCGGTCGCCATTGTCGATTTAAACCAGCAATCTGGGCGGGCGGTTGTCGAAGAGATTGCCTGCAACGGCGGCCGGGCGATGTTCGAACCAGGCGACGTGGCTCGGGCAGGAGATTGCCAACGCATCGTCCAGCGCACGATGGGCGAACTAGGCGGGATTCATGTCATTTTCAACAACGCGGGAATCATCCGCCGCACTACTGTGCTGGAACTGAACGAGGAAGACTGGGACCGGGTGATGGCCGTGAACGTGAAATCCATTTTTCTGATGTCCCGGCAGGTTATCCCAATCATGGAGAAGGCCGGCGGAGGTTCCATCATCAATATGGCATCGGGCTGGGGGCTTGCTGGCGGCCCGAAGGCGGCGGTGTACTGCGCGTCGAAAGGCGCAGTGGTGTTGCTCACTAAGGCGATGGCCATAGACCACGGCCCGCAAAGCATTCGCGTAAACTGCATCTGCCCCGGGGACACCGATACCACGATGCTGCGCGACGAAGCCCAGCAACTGGGAGAACCGACCGAGCGCTTTTTAACAGAATCCGCCCGGCGTCCTCTAGGCCGCGTCGGGAAACCGGGCGAGATTGCGCAGGCCGCGCTGTACTTGGCAAGTGATGCGGCGTCGTTCGTGACCGGCACTGCGCTCGTCGTAGACGGCGGAGGCTTGGCAGGGTCGTAGCTTGGGCCACACCCATGCGCCTGGCAAACAAAGTCACTCTCATAACGGGTGGGACGTCCGGCATCGGTGAGGCCTCGGCGCTCCTCTTTGCCCAGGAGGGCGCCAAAGTGGCTATTGCCGGCCGCAACGAAAAGCGCGGCCATGCTGTGACCGAGCAGATTCTGAAAGAAGGTAGCCAAGCCATTTTCATCTGTACCGATGTCAGGAAATGGGAACAATGCCAGCGCGCCGTTGACGAAACCGTGCGCGCTTTCGGTCGCCTTGACATTCTGTTCAACAATGCCGGTATCTTCTATCCCAACACCGCGGTTGGTTGCACTGAAGAAGAATGGGACCTCCAAATTGAGATCAACTTGAAGGGCACTTTCCTGATGTCGAAGGCCTCACTGCCTGGCATGATCCAGCAGGGCAGCGGCGTAATCATCAACAATAGCTCCGGCTGGGGCATCGTGGGTGGCGACGCGGCGGTGGCATACTGCGCTTCCAAAGGCGGCGTGGTGCTTTTGACCAAGGCAATGGCGATCGATCACGGGCGGCAAGGCATCCGCGTGAACTGCATCTGTCCAGGTGACGTGGACACGCCCATGCTTCCAGAGGATGCGCGCATGCGGGGTTTGAAGTGGGAAGATTACCTGGCAGGTTGCAGCAACCGGCCCTTAGGACGGATAGGAACTGCCAACGAAATCGCTAAAGCGGCCCTGTTTCTCGCTTCCGACGACTCGTCGTTCATGACCGGCGCGGCGGTGGTGGTGGATGGCGGCGGCACGGCCGATTAGGTTCTTGCCGGCATGCTCGGCCAGTCAAGTGGGCACTGAGGAGAATTGACGAAGACAAGCACAACCCGAAATCATTCTCTCTCACTGCAATGGTACGAGCGGGCCCAGCAATCACTGGTCGAGGGCGTGAACTCCCCTTCACGCGGCTCGGCCGTATACACTGCTGGTCCAATTTTTCTAGAGCGCGGCCAAGGCTCCCACGTCTGGGACGCCGACGGCAACGAATACGTGGATTTCATGATGTCGTTTGGTGCGCTCATCCATGGCCATGCGCATCCCACGCTGATTGAGAAGGTTTCGCAGGCTGCGGCCGAGGGCGCACACTTTGCGGCGGCAACCTCCGCCGAGGTTGAGGCCGCCGAGCGCTTCTGCCGAATGGTCCCATCCGCTGAAGTGGTTCGCTTCACCAACAGCGGCAGCGAAGCCACCATGCTGGCCTTGAGGCTAGCGCGTGCCCACACGGGACGGCACAAATTCCTGAAGTTCGAAGGGCACTATCACGGCTGGTACGATCCTTATCTTTTGAATGCGCACACCCATCCCTTGGAGCAACTGGGTCCGCGGGAAAATCCAGCCCGCATTCCTGACTCGCAAGGCATTCCGCCGGCCACGTTTGATGATGTGGTCCTTGCTCCATGGAATGACGTAGCAGCGCTTGAGGTCGTGTTGCGTAACCATCCCCACGAATTGGCTGCCGTCATAACCGAGCCAATCATGGCGAACATGGGCTGCATTCTGCCGCATGATGGCTTTCTCCAGCGGCTCCGCGAACTCACCCGCGACTATGGCGTGCTGCTTATTTTCGATGAAGTCGTCACCGGGTTCCGCTACGCGCCTGGGGGTTGCCAGGAGTACTACGGAATCCGGCCCGACATCAGCACCTTCGGCAAGGCGCTGGGCGCCGGATTCCCGGTGGGCGCCGCGGCGGGTCCGCGCTCAATTCTCGAACGTATGCGCTGGGGCGACAGCATGGTCCTGCACTATGGAACCTTCAACGGACACCGCCTTACCATGAAGGTGGTCGCCGCTAACCTCGATCTACTATCTACCGATGGTGCATATCGCAAGCTTCATGCAATGGGCGATGCGGCAATTGCTGAATTGCGCGAAGTATTTCGCCGGCGCAACGTCAAGGCGATCGTGCAGGGATTTGGCCCCATGTTCCAGATCTATTTCACCGATCGGGAGGCCATTCACGACTATCGCGATTACTGCACCTACGTGGATACTCAGCGCTATTCTCGCTTCGTCCATCGCTTGCTCGACAACGGCATCTACATGACGCCATCCAATGGACTGCACTGGATCATCTCCACCGCGCACAGGGTTGAAGATATTGCGTTGCTGATCGAGGCCGTGGACCGGGCTTGCGTAGACCTCGCGTGAAAGCCGTGCGAAAAAGTGCGACCGTCTTTTTAGGCGGAGGTCGGATCACGAGCGCACTTGTGGCCGGCCTCCGGCTCTCTGGATATGAGAAGCCCATCGTCGTGCATGACCGCCATCCTCGCAAAGTGCTGCGTCTCAAACAGCAGTACAGAGTGGTCGTCGAACATAGTCTCGGCAAGGCGGTGCAGCAAGCTCATCTTCTGATCATCGCGGTGAGGCCGAACTCAGTCCGTGAATTGCTAGACAGAATCGGGAAGATTAGCCACCCCGTGACCGCCGTCAGCCTCGCGGCGGGCGTCCCTCTGTCCAAGTTGCGAGCTCGATTAGGACCGCCGGTGCGTTGGGCCCGAGCCATGCCCAGTCCGGTATGCCGCAGTGGGCGCGGTCTGACAGCGGTGGTGTTTGACCCCGAGCTCTCACGCTCGGAACAGCAAAAGGTAAAGCAACTCTTTGCCAGGGTCGGGCTCGTCGTAGAAATTCCTGAGAACCAGTTCGATGCCTTTACCGTGACCTACTCCTGCAGCCACGGTTATCACGCGCTTGCGGTATTGGCCGCAGCTGCCGAGAAGTTGGGCCTCAGTCGCAGGATGGCACAGATTGCAGCCCTGCACGCTCTCACGGATGGTCTTATCGCCTGGCGTGAGGGCAAGACATCGCTGCAGAATCTGCTGCACGAGGCAGCCACGCCGGGCGGTATTTCGGCGGCAGCCATGGCCTGCATGAAGAAGTCTGGATATACGCGAGCCGTCGAACGAGGTCTGCGGGCGGGTATGGCGCGGGCAAGGAAGAATGCGAAACGCCGGTAGTTTCCGGGACTCGGTCGGCTATGAAATCAATCTTCCCGCCAATCGCATCAGGCGCACGACGCGATACAACGGGAACAGGGGGCCGGGCAATCGGATCGCCTTCCACTCCCCGACGGTTGGAGTGAAAGCCAATCGCCACAAAAAACGCAATCGATCCCGCCACCGTTCTCGCACATCCATCATTAGCCGGAAATAAGCCATCGACTCCGTGTCGTATTCCGTTCTCTGCGCCACGATTGGCAGAATTTTATCTGCAAGCCCTTCGGCAGCGCGATCGTTGCGGATTCCCTCCTGTACTGGTTGTGGCAATGGTGTCCCAAGAAGTCGGGAGGCCAAGACGAAAGTCACCGCTACGATTCGTTCGATGCCCAGCCGCTGGGCATGGTCCTGAACGACGACCCAGTCGCCTGACTGGGATAACTCCGCAATGTCGCACAGCCAGGAAAGCTGTACCCACGCATGCTTGGCGGCGTGAACGCAGAGCACCACCATTAAGTCTTCCCTGCAAAGCGTGCGCAAAGAATGCCCGCCTAAACTCAGGACCATGGACCGGCTGAAAAACGCGTCGACGTCGAAGTTGATCGAATAGAAACGTGGCAGAATCCGCCACTGCATTTCCAACAGGTTCCGGCCGAGAGAGCTGTCGAATGCGTATTCATACCCGGAATCGAGATAAGCGCGGTTTTGCCGCGGGGTCAGCTGAAGCGCGGGCTTGTATCCCAGTTCGAGAAGTGCGGCCTTGGCTTTCGCCAAGTCCGCCTCGTGGATCAGCAGATCCAGATCCGAAAACTGACGCAGCGCAACATTGCCGTAGAGAATTTCAGCCAGGACGGGACCCTTATATGGCAGAGTCTCAATGCTGTTTCTCTGCAAGTGACTGAGAATCCGGAGCAATTCGCGAGTGAGCCAGAGGGTCTGCCGGACGTTAGCTTCGGAGCGTTGCTGAAGCAAATGCAACGTTTCCTGGGGTACGACATTGGACGCCGACAGACGTTGATATAGCTGAGGTATCACGGCGTGGTGCCCGGCAAGCTGGAGAAGCCGCTTCCAGTCCAGCGGACCTCCAAGAATCTCGCGGATACGTTCGTCGCCCGAAGCGTGGGCGCAGCATGCAAGCAACAATTCGAACTCGGCGCTGGAGACGAATGCTCGGGCCTGCTGTCGCTCAGGTTTGGCTGGCGGGACTGACGGCACTGGCGGGGCAGAGGGCATACGGGAGGGTGGTTTTTTCGAAATTAGCCGCTCCACTCTGGCGCGGAAAGTTCTGCGATCGCCACTATAATACCGTTGTCTTTGCGGGATACTCTTGCAAGAGAAAAATGGATAGTGTCATCCTCCAGTCGGTCAGCAAAGTTTTCCGGCACCGCCCCGCTATGTTTAACTGGATGGGCCGGGAACGGAGCGGAGAAA
>JABCYV010000182.1 GCA_013290025.1 Acidobacteriota bacterium | reverse complement strand
TCACCGCCGGAGAATCTCACGGGGAAGCTTTGGTGGCTTTCCTCTCCGGCATGCCTGCTGGATTGAAAGTTGACCAGGCGTTTCTCGATCGCGAACTGTGGCGGCGCCAGCAGGGTTACGGACGCGGCGGACGCATGAAGATCGAGCGCGACACTGCCCGCATTCTCTCGGGCGTTCGACACGGTATGACGATCGGTTCGCCAATTTCCATTCTGCTGGAAAACAAGGATTGGAAGAACTGGCAGGAGTCTCTTCCAGTCGCGGCGGGTGATTCCGCCAAGCATAAACGTGTGGCTTCCCCCCGTCCTGGGCATGCCGATCTCGCGGGAGCACTTAAATACAACTTTTCGGAAGCTCGGTACGTGCTGGAACGCGCCTCGGCCCGCGAATCAGCGGCTCGGGTCTCCATCGGTGGTCTGGCCAAACTATTTCTTCGTGCCTTGGGGATCGAAGTCCTCAGCCATGTGGTTGCCGTGGGCGGCGCGATCCTCGAGAAAGAAATTTCCTGGGAGCAGATCTGCGCCCTGCATGGTCGAGGCGAAGTGCTGCTGAACTGCGCCGATGCCGAGGCCGAGCAACGCATGAAAGAAGAAGTCGACAAAGTACTGAAGACGGGGGATTCCGTCGGCGGTATTTTCGAAGTCGTGGCCCACAACGTCTGCCCTGGCCTGGGCACTTACGCTCAATGGGACGAGCGTCTTGACGCTCTGCTGGCGGGCGCGGTCATGTCCTTGCAGGCGGTCAAAGCGGTCGAGGTTGGCGCGGGCGTCACCGCCGCCTCTTCACCCGGTTCCGCAGTGCATGATGAGATAGGATACGAAAAAGCGGCAGGTTTCGGCGGTTTTACACGCAACCGGAACAACGCCGGTGGTATTGAAGGTGGAGTTTCGAACGGCGAAGATATCCGGGTGCGCGGCTATCTGAAACCTATTTCCACTCTGCGGCGGCCTTTGCAGTCGGTGGATTTCGCGACCCGCGAGGTCGTGAAGGCCGCTTATGAGCGTTCCGATGTATGCGTAGTGCCGGCGGCGGGTGTGGCCGGGGAAGCCATGGTCGCATTAACTTTGGCCTGTTGCGCGCTGGAGAAATTTGGCGGCGATTCCATGCTTGAGACTCTGCGCAATTTTGAAGGCTATCGTCAGCAACTGAAGAACTACTGAATGATCTATCCCATCGTGAAATTTGGAAACCCGGTTCTGGAAAAGCCCGCAGAGCCAGTCACCGTTTTTGACGCTGAATTGAAAAAGCTGGTCGAGGATATGTTCGAATCGATGTACGCTGCTCGCGGTGTGGGCCTGGCAGCACCCCAGATAGGGATCTCTAAGCGGCTTGCAGTCATCGACATTACGTCTAAGGAAGATCCCACCGCCCGCGTGGTTCTGGCCAATCCCGAGATTATTCACACCGAGGGGCGGCTGCGGCAGAACGAAGGCTGCCTCAGTATTCCGGAGTTTCGTGAGCCGGTGACTCGCGCGCGCAAGGTTACAATTCGCGCCCAGGATGTACATGGAAAATGGTTCGAGAAGACTGGGGAAGAACTGCTGGCCCGCGCGTTCCTGCACGAGACCGATCACCTGAACGGCAAGCTCTACATCAGCCACATCAGCGCGCTGAAGCGCGATCTCATCAAACGTAAGATTCGCAAGCTGGTGAAGGCGGGCGAGTGGTGAGAAGCGCGGACGCCAGAGTTCAGACCTCGGACCTCAGACCTCGGACCTCAGGCGTCTGAAGTCAGACTTTGTCTCCGGAAGCCGAGGGACTCGAGCTGAGGTCTGAAGTCCGACGTCCGAGGTCTGACGCCCGAAGTTTGATGCCTGCCCCTCCCAATCTCGTTTTTTGTGGCACACCAGCATTCGCTGTGCCAACACTTGAAAAGCTGGTCGACGCCGGCTTCCTGGTGAGCTTAGTCGTCACCCAGCCAGACAAGCCGCGCGGTCGCGGCATGGAAGTCGCTCTGTCTCCGGTGAAGCACCGCGCGCTCGAATTGGCGGTGCCGGTCACGCAACCGGAGAAGATCAGGAACAACGACGAATTTCGAACGCGGCTCTCTGCCCTCAAGCCACTAGCAATTATCGTGGTGGGCTACGGCCGGCTGATTCCGCAGTGGATGATCGATCTTCCGCCGCTCGGCAATCTCAACCTGCACGCGTCGCTGCTGCCGAAATACCGCGGGGCCGCACCCGTTCAATGGGCCATCGCCAACGGAGAGACTCAAACCGGCGTGACGACAATGCGAATCGACGCTGGGCTGGACACTGGCGACATTCTATTGCAGAAAGAAATATCCATCGTGCCTTCAGACACGGCCGAGACGCTGGTCCCTCGTCTTGCTGCCGTGGGCGCTGATCTGATGGTGGAGACGTTGCGCGGACTGCAAGCCAGAACGATTCATCCGCGGCCGCAGGACCACGCAAAGGCGACGATGGCGCCCATTCTCAAAAAGGAAGATGGCCAAATTGATTTTCACCGGCCCGCGGGAGAAATTCTCAATCGCTTGCGTGGATTCCAGCCGTGGCCCGGCGCCTTCACCACTTTTCGCGGCAAGAACCTGCATGTTTGGAATGCGGCGAGTTTGCAGAGAGCGCTCCCGATGGGTCAACTTCTCGTTGAAGCCGACCGATTGTTCGTGGGCTGCGGAGCAGGAACTGGGTTGGAGTTGCTAGAAGTGCAACCCGAAGGCAAGAAACGCATGCCTGCCCGGGACTTCGTTCACGGCTATCGTCCGCGCACCGGCGAGCGGCTGGGAACATGAGCTTGCTTCAACCATCCTTCAAGCTGAGCGAATCCGCCAGCCTCAGGATTAGAACTAAACACTGATGCCTGTCTCCCCTGCTCGCGCTGCAGCTTTCGACATCCTGCTTCGAGTTGAGCAGCGCGATGCTTACGCCTCAGAACTCTTGCACTCCATACAGTACGCGAAACTCTCGTCAGCGGACCACGGCCTCACAACCGAACTGGTGATGGGTGTGCTTCGCTGGCGATCTCTGCTGGACCGCGACATCAGCCGGGCTTCCTCGCAGAAGCTGGAAAGGCTCGATCTCGAAGTCCTGGTTGCGCTACGTCTCGCCGCATACCAGATCATTTTTCTGGACCGAATTCCGAAACGTGCCGCCGTCCATGAGAGCGTTGAGCTGGTGAAGCGGGCTCGGAAGCGTTCCGCGGTGCCCTTTGCCAATGCGATTTTGCGCAAGCTAGCTAGCCCAGCCAGAGGAAGTGGCGGGGTTCCGGCGATCGCAGACGCGACATCAGTTGCGGAATTGTCCGAGCGTTCTGCACATCCAGAATGGCTAGTCAAACGGTGGGTCGAGGAGCTCGGTTATCACGCCGCCCAGCAAATCTGTGCGCATGATCAACGTGCGCCCGAGACTGCAATTCATCTCGGCCATTCTGGAATCGATCCTAAACTCGACGACGAGCTAAAGAAGACCGGGGTTCACCTTGAGAAGGGCCAACTGCTGGTGTCCGCGCGCCGAGTTCAGTCTGGTGATGTGACGCATACGAGGGCATTTCTGGACGGACACATCACCATTCAGGATGAAGCCTCGCAACTGGTTGGCCTGCTGGTCGGCAAGGGAGAAAACATCCTCGACTGCTGCGCTGCGCCCGGCGGGAAAACGCGGATAATTGCCGAGCGCAATCCTGATGCGGACATCGTGGCGATCGAGCTGCATCCGCATCGATCTCGGCTTTTGCGAAAGCTGGTCACCGCCAAAAATGTTCAAGTGATCACCGCCGATATGCGTGAGCTTCCGGTCAGCACTCGCTTCGATCGCGTTCTAGCCGACGTGCCCTGTTCCGGCACCGGTACGCTCGCCCGCAATCCCGAGATCAAGTGGCGGCTGAAACTAGAAGATCTAGCCGACTTACAAACCCGCCAATTGGCCATCCTGCGAGCGGCGATGCAACATGTCGCGGTCGGAGGAAGGCTTGTCTATTCGACCTGTTCTTTGGAGCCAGAGGAGAATGCACAAGTCGTGGAGAAAGCAATCGCTGCAGACTCGTCGTTCCACGTGCGCGACTGTCGCCAGGAACTGGAGCACCTCCGCTCTTCAGGCGAATTCGTCTGGAATGATCTCGATTCACTCACGGATGGGCCTTATTTGAGAACGATTCCCGGTCTGCACCCATCTGATGGTTTCTTCGCGGCAATTCTGCAAAAAAGTTAACCGCGGGATTCACGCGGATGGGACGATTGTTTTCTTACTGCACTTGAAAGTTCACCGCTGTTCCCGTTGCCACTTTTTCTCCTGGCATCGGGGTTTGCGCTACGATCACGCTGGCCGGTGATACCTGGGGCATGGCGGTCTCAGGGGCGACCGCCGCAACCGTAACAGCTCCTACGCGCATTCCGGCATCCTGCAGAGCCAAGGTCGCGCCGCCCAGGGGCTGGCCTACAAAATTGGGCATAATGAAAGCTTGAGGTTGCGGAGGACCAGTTACCAGTAGGCTGATCTTGGGCGCCGAAACACCGCTGGCGTTCGGTGGCGGGGCCTGGGACACTACTTGATCGCCCGGAGCGCCGGGTAACTGCAGCTCCGCGATAGCACCCACGTCCAGCCCGTGCCTTCGAATGTTTATGTCGGCTGCGCGCTCGCTCTGGCCCAACACGTTCGGAATCTCCACCCGTTGCGGTCCCAGACTTTGCGCCAGACGAATCTGCCAGCCTCGCCGCACCTGCGTGCCCGCCGGCGGTAGCTGCGACAAGATTCTTCCTTCCGGCACGTTGGGGCTGTAATACTGCTGTTCCACTTCGACTTGCAGTTCGCTCTGCTCAGCAATCCTCTGGGCCTCGGTGGGAGTCTTGCCCACTAGATCGGGCACAGCGACTTCGCGTCCGTGGATAGCCAGACGCATCGTTGTGAGCGCCGAAACCAGCGCCACCACCAGCAGAATCAGCGCCAGCAGAACCAGGCGAAAGAAGGCCTTCATGACGAGGAGATTATAATCGAGTTCTAAGGAAGGGCATGGCTTCAGCCGTGCCGTCAGATCCGCAAATGACGCGGGCTTTAGCCTATGTCAGAGTGTCTCCGGACTTCCAGCAAAATACCCTTTAGTGCGCCTCATCCTCCGCTGGCGCCGTATCCGGCGTATCGATCTTTTGCGCTACGGCATTCGGCGGCAACTCTGGGAGTGGCTGGAATGCGCCCGGATCCTTTCCCGCCAAGGCGACCTTCATAAAGTCCATCCAGATGGGCAAGGCCGCGTGGCCGCCGGTTTCCTTGGCACCCAGTGATTTTTTCTCGTCGTATCCCATCCAGACTCCACAAGTCAGCGTAGGCGAGAAGCCCACAAACCAGGCATCGGTGAAGTCGTTGGTCGTGCCGGTTTTTCCTCCCAGTGGATATTTCATGGCGGCGGCCGCGATCGCCGTTCCATGGAGCACCACTTCCTGCAGCATCGAAGTCATGATACGGGCCGTTCGAGCGCTAATCGCATCTTTCACATCGGGGAAATCCTCTTCCAGCACGCGTCCTTGATAGTCGGTGACCTTGGTGATGTATCGAGGCGTAATGCGTACTCCGTCATTGGGAAAGACGCTGAAAGCGGAGGTTTGCTCCAGCGGTGTGACCTCCGCCGCGCCCAGGGCCACTGGCAAGTAAGGTCGCAAGTTCGACGTAATTCCAAAACGATGGGCATAGTCGATGACGGTCTTGATCCCGAGACTGTCCGCCAGCTTCAGTGCGGGGATGTTGCGTGACTGCGCCAGCGCACGCCGCAGGGTGATCGTGCCTTCAAATTTCTCGTCATAATTGTGCGGACTGTAAGGGCCAGAGGCAGTCTGGAACGTTACCGGCGCATCCAGGATGGTGTCATCCGGCTTGGCGCCTTGATCGATGGCGGCGGTGTAGACGTATGGCTTGAAAGACGATCCTACCTGGCGCAACGCTTGTGTGGCCCGATTGAATTTGGACTCATTGAAGTCTCGTCCGCCCACCATCGCCTTGATGCCACCACTAGGGTTGTCAATCGCGACCAACGCCCCTTGCGCGCCAGAGTCCCGCTCCAGGCTGACCCGCGCCTTGCCATCCGGCGCGAGCGCGAGGATCTTCACATAGACGTTGTCGCCGGTTCTGAGAATTTCGTGGAGCTTACGGTGTGTCCACGCCGCATCAGCCGGCGCGAGGGACGAGGTGTGGCTGCCAAACTTGATCGTCGCGGAACCCGATGAAACCGCTGTCACTAAAGCATGCTCGTAGCCGTTCACCTCGGGTTCGTCATCCCAATCGGGGTGATGGTAGTTGGCGAGCGTCACCTCTTTGGTCAATACATTCTCGAGCCTGCCTTTCCAGCCATGGCGGCGCTCATAGCTGGCCAGGCCATCGAGCACGGACTGGTTCGCGGCGCGTTGCAGGTCCATGTCGAGCGAGGTGTAGACCCGCAAACCACCCTGATGGACTTGATCGCTTCCATATTTGGTTTCCAGGTAACGCCGGATTTCCTCGACAAAATAGGGCGCCGGCGGATTGGGATCACGCTGCAGCTTTAGCTCGACTGGCCGATTGCGGGCAGCGCTGGCTTGTTCTGCGGTAAGCTTTCCATCTTCAAGCATCGAATTGATGACCAGATTGCGGCGCTTCAGCGCGCGGTCCGGATGAATGATTGGAGAGTAATAGGTGGGCGATTTGGGCAAACCGGCTAGCAGCGCGGCTTCGGCGAGAGCCAGCTGCTTGGCGGGCCTGCTGAAGTAAAACTCCGATGCCGCTTCGAATCCGTACACTCCGTGACCCAGATAGATCTGATTGGCGTAGAGGGTGAATATCTGAGGCTTGGTGAAGCGGCGCTCGATCTGCACGGCGAGCAGCGCCTCCTGGATTTTGCGATGAAATGAGCGGTCGGGCGACAAAAACAGATTGCGCGCAAGTTGCATGGTGAGCGTGGACCCACCCTGCACCCTTCCCGCCGATTCGATGTCGCGGTAAGCCGCGCCTGCGATGCGCCAGAGATTAATGCCCGAGTGACGATAGAAGTCCTTGTCTTCGATCGAAATCAGAGCTTCTCGCAGGACCTGAGGATAGTCTTCGTAGGCAGCAACAACCCGGCGCTGTAGCGCGAAGGAGCCGATGATGCGTCCGTGGTCATCATAAAGTTCCGTGATGGCGCTGGGGCGATAGTGTTCCAGTTCCTGCACCTGAGGCAGGTCGGTGGAGTAAACCAGCAGAAGTCCTGCAAGCGCACCCACCAGGGCGGAAGCCAGCACCAGCAACCCGATGAGCACACGGCCGACCAGCTTCCGGTTGGTGGTTTCCACCGGCGCATGTTCCTGAAAAAGATATCCCATAGGAAATTGTCTTTAGCATAGCAGTAGAGGTTTCGAGTCGCGCCGCCGTATTGCCCCCGCGGACGGTTTCCTCCGCAAGGGGCGAAACCTGGCGGGTCCAAAAACAAGAATCGCGCGTCCGAAGACGCGCGATCAAGACCGATAAGAATTAAGATAACCGACTAACTGGGCCGGCTTTTCAGCACTTGAATAGCTTTGCGCAGCTGGTCATCCTGCTGCGGAGGCTGCTTCTTCGTATCATCCGGCGGAGCTGCCTCTTGATCGTCATCAGGAAGTGCCGCCCCATCATCGGCGTCGGCCGCCAGAATATTTGGAGTCACCGCTGTGTCCTGAATCGCCTTCCCGCCCGGCGAGTAATACTTGGCGACGGAGAGGATAAGCGCGGAGCCATCCGGTAATTCGATCACTTTCTGCACCGAACCATCGCCGAAAGTCTTATCTCCCACCACGTCGCCGCGGGCATTTTCCAGAACCGCAGCCGCCACTACTTCGGCCGGTCCCGCCGTGCTCTTGTTCACCATCACTACCAGTGGCAGGGTCGTGATGGCTTTCGACGGATCAGCATTAAAGGCTTGCCGAGGATACTTCTGACCCTGCAGGTAGGTAATTGTGCCGTGACTGAGGAATAGATTGGCGGTGGCGATGCCTTCCGATTCGTCACCTTCAGCACAATTCCGCAGATCGAGGATCAGCTTCTTTGCCCCTGACTTTTGCAGGGTTTTAATCTTGTTCGCAATTTCCTGCGTCTTTCCCTTGGGAAAGCCATCCACCCGGATATAGCCAATGCCATCTTCAACCATCTTATCGGCTACGGGAGGAATGGTCACCAGATCGCGAGTGATGACGATCTTCTGCGGCTCCGCTCGACGAGCCCGCACCACCGATACACTCACATTCGAACCGGGCTGGCCTTCGAGCAGATTGTGGACCTCAGCCAACGACATCTCGCGCGTGCTCTTGCCCTCGATGGCTTCAATAATGTCCGTCGCCTCGATCCCAGCTTTGTCGGCCGGCCCTCCGGGAATAACAGAAACTACGGCAGCGTACCCGAAGCGCTTGGAGACAGTTGCGCCGATTTCGCCCTTCGCCTCAGTCCGGTGTGACTTGTATTCCTTGTACTCGGCCGGGCTCAGATAGCTGGAGTTGGCATCCAGCGATTCCAGTAGTCCGTGGAGGGCCCCATCGGTCACAGCGGGGATATTCGGCTCTTCAACGTATTCGCTGCGCACTCGCGCCAGCACTTCGCTGTATACCTGCAGTTGGCGGTACGCCCCGTCGTTGCTGGAGGCCCGAACGCCATCCAGGCCACCTACTAGCATGAAAAGCAATACAACGGCAGAGGAAATAAGAATTGCAGCTTTTGTCTTCATTGACATCGGGTTTTGGTCTTCTCCGAAGGGAGGTCACTTCCTGCTGAAGTCTCTCCAGTATATCTCTTTCGATGCCGATTTCACGCCCGCAGCTTCGGCAAAATAATGCCCTTCGTAACTGTCCAATTGAATCGTCGCGGAAGCCAATTAGCCTCAATCATATTAAGGAGAAAGGGTTTACAAATTCTCCCGCTTCCCTACTTAGCCGTATTTCCTGCGACCCAGCACGGAGAAATCACAACGGTGAGAGCTCATCCTCCTTCTCTTCCTTGTGCCCGCGCACAAATCTTCTTTCCAGGTATTGACGGGCCAGGTCGCGCCCACCCAATCCGAACGCCAAGGCCAGACCCAGCATCAGAGCGCCGAACACGATGGCAAAGGCCACGAGCACAGTGTGCTCGCCCAGCCCAAGTTCCTCGAAGCCCACTGACAAAGCGAAAATAATAATCAGTGTTCGGATGACGGAACTCACCAGACGCGGCGAGGGCAGGTCTGCGTTAACCGCTGCCAGCAGTGCCGCTCGCGAGAAAAAACTCGCCGCTAGCAGTCCGAAGAAAAAGACAAACAGTGCTGCGAACAGTCTGGGCAGGAAGCCAAAAAACTTGGCGATCGGTTCCTGCAGACCAACGATTTCCAGCGCGCGGACCCCCACCAGGATGAAGCCTAGCCAGGCGATCCAGAACACGAAGCGACTCAACAATTCGCTGGAGGAGGGTAAAGCCGCTTTGTTGAGCAATTCCGTAGCGCCCCAGTGTTCAGACAGCCGGTCAAACCGGGCCAGCCGCAGGATGCTGCGCAGGATCGATTTCAGAATATAGGCCAGCAACCAGCCTAGGAGCACAACCACCAGCATGCCCATCAATCGAGGCAAGAAATGCAAAACGTTATGCCAGGTGTCACGGGTAGCCTGGATCAACTCGCCGACAATCGTGTCCCACATTTTGAACCTCACTTTCCTCCGTCCCACATTCCTAGCAGGTTTGGTTTCATCCGCTCAAACGTCAGGCAGAGAGTTTCAATATTCGACTCAACCTCGTCTGCTGAGGCGTCACGGTTTTCGACCAGAAAGGTATGCGCTCTTCCACGGTACAAAGGCACCAGCGCCTGGACGATGTGGTCGCGACTAATTACGGTCTTGTGATATGCGGCAGCAAACTCATATACCGTTCGGACCCATGATTCGTTCGAATAGCAAAACTCCTCTTCCGGAACCGCTGCGGCTTGTTCCAGTTCGGAAAGAGTCTGAGCCGACAGGATGGTCTTGAGGACTGGCGCTAGCTCGGCCACGCCACGCACAAACATTTGATGCAGCCGCTTGCGACTCACCCGCAGCGGCTCCAGGCTTATTTCGTGCTCCGGTCCAATAGTGGGTACAGGTTGTGAACCCATGCTTGCGCTCCAGGCGGAAAAGTTCTGTTCCATAGACCAAAACAGCACGCCCGCCGTCATCCGCATAGCCGGAACCAGATCCGGTGCCGCACGCTCCGAGTGTGGCCTGGTCCCCAGGAAGCTCTGTGCCAGACGAAAGCCTCCGGCAATCGTCGATATGGTGAGATAAAATTCCGCACCCGCGCGACCCACATCTTGTGACCAGATATCCTGTCCTAGAAAGTACCCAGCAAGACGTCCGGAGAAAGCAAATTCCGCGGGATACGGTTCTCTTATGCGGCGGGAGTAGATAGCGCGAGTCATGGGATATAGCAAATTCCGCACCA
>JABCYV010000181.1 GCA_013290025.1 Acidobacteriota bacterium | reverse complement strand
GCAGGAACGCGGGAATCAACGCGAGAATCGTGCTGAGGAGGGCAACTCCGTATCGGAGTATGGGGGCCCGAGCCGGAGGAATGAAACGTGTGCGGAGAAGGGGGAGCTTCACTCGCATACAACTCCAATGTAATTCCCAAAATGGGAGACCGCGAGTTACGGGAGTTCATGCGATGAGTGCCCAGTTGCCAATGACCATCAGGAAGAATCTGAGCAGGCAACCTTTCGCCAGCATCCCGCGGAATAGGCGCGCTGCAACAAAATGAACATCGGTCTTTTCGGCGGAACTTTCGATCCCATCCACAAGGGGCATATTGCATTGGCTCGGGCGGCCCAAGAGCGATTTCACTTGGCGCGCATATACTTTGTTCCGGCCGATGTCCCTCCTCACAAGCAGCGGCAACCGCTCACGCCATATTTCCATCGTTATGCCATGGTCGCTTTGGCGACAATGGGCAACAAGGCATTCGTGCCGTCCCTTTTGGAAGCTCCGAATACAGTCCCGATCGAAGAGAAGCGCGGCAAGGGGCAGCAAAAGGAGCCAGCGCTTGTAAGGCCGAATTACAGCATCGACACGGTCCGGAGGTTGAAGCACTCCCTCAAGAAGAGTGACCGCCTGTTTTTCTTGATCGGCGTCGATGCCTTCGATGAAATCGCCAAGTGGCATGAGGCTGAGGCACTGTTTCACGCATGCGAATTCATCGTGGCTAGCCGTCCCGGATACTCACTGGCCGATCTGGCCAACGCGCTGCCGCGAAGTCTGCGACCATCGGAAGCCGTGACCAAGCCGTTCGCGAAGCAGCCCGCAAAAGGGGATCTGGCGTTGAACGGAGTGACGGTGCATCTGCTCGACAATGTGCATCAACGGGTCTCGGCCACGGCCATCCGGAAAGCCATAGCGGAAAAGCGGTCGTTAAAGAAGTTTGTGGATCCGCAAGTGGAGGAGTACATCAAGAAAATGGGACTTGATAAAAGTTGAATCGCGTCGGCAATCCCAAAGCGGACCGTGGAAATGAACTCCGTTTACAATTGGGGCTGACAAAAGCCAACAGGTTTTGACCACTGCATGAAGAAGAACATATTGAAACAGCAAGTCGCGGAAGCCATCAGCGCCTGCCGGGAGAAGAAGGCAGAAGAAATCACTGTTCTGGAACTGGAAGAGGGATCTGGGGCGTTCACCGACTACTTCGTATTGTGCAACGGATCCAATCCGCGACAGGTCCAAGCCATCTCCGATGAAGTGGAAGAACGTCTGGAGAGAAACGGCTTGCGAGCAACCCACATCGAGGGCTACAAGCAGGCGGAGTGGGTCTTGCTGGACTACGTCGATTTCGTGGTCCATATTTTCTCGGAAAGGGCGCGCCGATATTACGATCTCGAGCGGCTGTGGAAGTCGGCCAAACGGCTGGAGCCAACGGGCCTTGCGGGAGGTGCTGTCAGGGCAAGGCGCACGCCCGTGCGAGGACTGAGAAAGAAACGGGCTTAATCCAGCTTGTTCAACGAAGGGTCGGACAAGCTGAAGCTTGATTCTTGTTAGTGGACTGTGTGTCTGTGCTCAAATCTCAGCAGTGAAGCTCACGATCGCATGGATTGGTAAGACAAGAGAGTCTGCGATTCAGACCCTGACGGACGACTATTTGAAACGGTTGGCGCGTTATTGTGACGTCGAGGGCGTGAGCCTCAAGAACGAGGCAACGCTGATGAAGTTTGGTGATAGAAACGCCCGCCCCGCAAGGCATACAATGGTTCTCCTAGACCCCAGGGGGAGGCAACTTTCATCCGAGGAGCTGGCGACCTTTCTGGACGAATATCGGGAACGCAATTCTCTGCCGCTGTTATTTGCGGTAGGCTCGGCAGACGGATTCACGGAGAGCAGCCGGAGGTCAGCGGCGCTGGTGCTGTCGCTGGGTAAGATGACGCTGGCCCACGAGTTAGCCAGGATCGTGCTGTTGGAACAGCTTTACCGGGCATTCACCATCCTGAAGGGCCATCCCTACCACCTAGGGCATTGAGCACTTTGCGAGAATTCAGGCGTGTACCTTCGTGATGTTCCGTGTCTGCAATCGACCCACTACAGTGGGCGGACTAAGCGAAGATTGCAAGCATTCACTCTGAGCCCAAGGACGTGTGCCATGAGAAATCCGCTGGAAGTGCTCCGAATCAAAGAGCAGGAAATGCTGCGGGTGAAGAAAGAAGTAGATGCGCTGCGAATTACCGTAAGGCTGCTGGGTGATGAGCCGCCCAAGGCCATTCACGAGCAAAAAGTGGATCTGCGGCAAGTAATCGAGATGCCCTAGGCCGGGAATCTGCTTTGACTCCTAGGCGAAGCCCAGTAGCCCTCCCTTATTCACCGCAGGATTAGGGGGTTCCTCCCTGTCCCATCCCATAACTCACTGGGTACTCTTGCCTCTAGGGCATGGGCATCCCACCCGCCCAACCACCCGAACAGGTACAATCAACAATTCGCCGAGTATGCCGGATATACGCCGTGGCCTCATCATCGTGAATACCGGCCCGGGCAAGGGTAAGACCACTGCTGCCATGGGCACGGCGTTACGAGCCGTGGGCCAGGGGATGCGGGTGCTCATGTTGCAGTTTCTGAAGGGTTCCTGGCACTACGGAGAGCTGGACGCGGTGAAGGCGTTTGGCGACAAATTTGTGATGAAGCAGATGGGACGCGGCTTCGTGAAGGTGGGCACGGAGAAGCCTGATCCAGAAGATGTGCGCATGGTCGAGGAGGCCTGGGCAGAGGGCGAGCGCGCGCTTCAATCCGGCGAGTGGGACCTGATCATCCTGGATGAGATCAATTATGCGATCAGCTACGGAATGCTCGACCCGGCCAAGGTCGCGGAGAGCCTGAAGAAAAAGCCGGAAATGGTCCACGTTATCTTGACGGGACGGAATGCGCATTCGACAATTATTGAACTTGCTGACACTGTAACCGAAATGCGCCAGGTGAAACATGCCTATGAGAAAGGCGTGATGGCGCAGAGGGGAATCGAGTACTAACCGTCGTTGGTTCTTTGCCGTTCGTCGTTCGCCTACGACCAAGGACTAGCGACCAACGACCGTATGGCGTGGTTCAAGCGACAAGCCGGTGAGCTGGATACTTCGGGCGAAAAGAAAGTTCGGACCGAAGGGCTGTGGGTGAAGTGTGAGAATTGCCGGCAAATCATCTGGAAAAAAGACCTCGAAGACAATCTGAATGTCTGTCCAAAGTGCGACAAGCACTTTCGCATTGACGCCCGCACCAGGTTGGCACAACTTCTGGACGACAATGAGTACGAGGTGTCTGACGCCAACCTGGTTTCGACCGATCCATTGAAATTCGTGGATCTGAAGGCGTACTCGTCACGCTTGAGGCAGGCGCAAGCTGACACGGGGCTGAAAGACGCGGTCGTCAACGCACGCGGCAAGCTGAATGGGCGACCGGTGATCGTGAGTGCCATGGAATATGCCTTCATCGGGGGCAGCATGGGTGCCGTGGTGGGCGAAGTGATCACGCGGGCCATTGAACAGGCGACCGAGACTAAAACCCCGATCATCATTGTTTCGGCTTCGGGTGGAGCACGCATGATGGAAGGCGTAATCAGCCTGATGCAATTGGCCAAAATATCGGCCGCACTGGCCCGGCTGGACGAAGCTAAGGTACCTTACGTCTCAGTATTGACCGATCCAACCACCGGTGGAGTGACCGCGTCCTTCGCTATGCTGGGCGATCTGAACGTTGCCGAACCCGGTGCGCTCATCGGATTTGCTGGGCCCCGAGTGATCGAGCAGACCATTCGGCAGAAGCTCCCTCAGGGCTTTCAGCGAAGTGAATTTCTCCTGGAGCACGGCATGCTAGACGCCGTGGTCCCGCGAAAGCAGCTCAAACCCTTTATTGCGCGAGCGCTGGATTTCATGATTGCCGCATAGCTGCTGCGTCTCTCAGTCATCAGCCGTCAGCTCTCAGCCAGCCGCTTTCTGCCCCGTTCGAGGTCCGTCGCTTCGCATTAGCTGTACGAATCTGGCAACGCCTGAGTCTGAAACCGCGAACTGATAATCTGATAGCTAAGGTTTGATGCCCGAGAGCTCATAGCTTACCCATGTCCTACGAAGCTGCCATAGCGCGGATGTACTCGCTAGGTCACGAACTGGCGCAGACGCCGTCGCACAAGTTCGATCTGGCGCATATGCGTGTGCTGCTGGCGGCTTTGGAGCACCCCGAGCGGCGTTTTCCGGGTGTGCTGATAGCGGGGACGAACGGTAAGGGTTCGACTGCCGCAACTCTGGCTTCCATTCTGCAAGCTTCGGGTGTTCGCACCGGTCTCTACACTTCGCCACATTTGGTGCGGATCAACGAGCGCATCCGGATCAATGGCGAGGACATCAGCGACGACGAATTTGCCCTGCTGCACGATATGGTGGATCGGACGGCGGAACGGCTGGTGGGTGAACGCGAATTGCCGTGGCATCCCAGCTTTTTTGAGATGCTAACCGCCATCGCGTTCGAATACTTTGCGCGAAGGAAGGTTGAGATCGCCGTACTCGAAGTCGGCATGGGCGGACGCCTGGACGCAACCAATGTCATCGAGCCGCTGGTGAGCGTGATCACGGATATTTCGCTCGACCACGAAAAATTTCTGGGCAATACGGTCGGCCAGATCGCGGGGGAAAAAGCAGGAATCATTCGGCCAGGTGGCGTGGTGGTAACGTTGCCGCAGCAGCCGCAAGCCAATGATGTGATCGGCAATACGATCCTGGATCTCGGAGCACGGGGTGTCAGCGCCGTGCCGTATGTGCCACCGGTCTCGCCTGCGAGTCCACGGTACTTAGCAACAGGCGCAAAGGACGCGGAGAAAGATACTGGCGTTTGCGATCACCCTGTCTATCGATATCCGCTGCAAGTCATGGGAAAGCAAATTCTGGTCGAGACTCCGCTTGTAGGGCGACATCAGTTGCGGAACGTGGCGCTGGCAATTGCCACGGCCGCGGAACTGAGCAAGCAGGGGTTCTCAATTACGCCCGCCTTGATCGAGTGCGGCATCCGAGAAACACGCTGGCGTGGACGCTTTCAGGTAATTCCCCCCACTCGCGTTTCGCCGGAATACGTGTTGGACGTGGCCCACAATCCTGCAGGAGCGTGGGCATTACGGTCGACGCTGTCATCTTGTTACGAAGATCGGTCGCTGATATTCATCTTTGGAGCCATGCGCGACAAAGCCATCAGCGAGATGGCGGAGATTCTGTTCCCGTTGGCAGAGCGAGTGATCGCCACGCGCGCAGACAATCCACGCTCTGCTGCGCCGGACGAGATTCGCCAAGCCGCCGCTCGCACGGCGAGTGAGATAGAAGACGCCCCCGATGTTGCGTCAGCACTGAGCCGGGCCGCGGAACTGGCTGGAGCCAAAGGCGTGGTAGTCGTAACCGGCTCGATATACATTGTGGGAGAGGCGATGCGATTGCTCGGAGTTAAGGCTTAGGAGTCAATGCGGGAAGTCGATACATCCTTCGGTCAAGAAGAACGGAACGCGACGGAGACACTAGCGCAGACTCCTGCGACCGACGACGCTTCGCGGAGGGCCGCGGAGGCCAGTGTCGGCACGGCCGCTCTCCGAAAGAAGTATGGCTGGGGGAGCCGGTTGCGATCCTATTTCGTCTTCGATCCTCTGATTTGGTTCTACACCGTCATCCTCGGAATCATTTCTATCCCGGTTTCTTTGTTCGGCGAGAAAGAACGTATCCTGCACGGCTTCGCCCGATTTTGGTCGCAACTGATTATGAAGACTATCTCCTCGCCGGTGCGGGTCAGCGGATTGGAGAATATCGATGTCTCGAAGCCGACTGTGATTGCGGTCAATCATGCTTCCGCGATCGACATTCCAGTGCTTTATGTATACCTGCCGTTTCAGTTCCGGATCGTCTTCAAGAAAGAATTGCTGGTGTATCCAATCGTTGGCTGGCATCTGAGGCGATCCGGGCAAGTTTGTATCGATCAGCAGAACCCATCGCGTTCAATTGGGAGCATCCGGTCGGCGCTTAAAGGTCTAAAGAGCGGCATACCACTGGTAATTTTTCCCGAAGGCGGCCGGACATCTGATGGCGAGATCAAGCCTTTTCTTCCGGGAGCATTTTTCCTGGCCATCAAGGCCCAGGTTGATGTCATTCCCGTAGCGCTGATCGGAACTTACGAACTTCTGCCCATGGACACATTCCACATCAAGTGCCGTCCCCTTGAGATGCGAGTCGGCAAGCCCATCTCGACTGCCGGATATACGTTGCGCGACCTGGATGCACTGTCAGCCAAAGTGCATGCGGCGATGGAGAAGCTGTACTACGAGGCCCCGGAATTGCCACTGGCCACATAGACACAGCCGACCTATGCCTGAGCACTCATCGGAAAAACTGAGGAACTTCGCCTGTGGCCGGTGCGGACCTTCCCTTACGCGTGTTGATGTAAACTCAAATATTTAGCAGAGTACAAACACGAACCCATGGCAGACAGCATTCAGGTGAAGCTTCCGGACGGGAGCGTGAAGGAAGTGCCTAAGGGCGCGACCGCCCTCGATGTCGCTAAGTCCATCAGCCCACGGCTGGCAGACGCCGCGCTGGCAGCCAAAACCAATGGCGATCTGATCGACCTGACTCGGCCGCTGGATAGAGACACCGACCTGCGCATCCTGACCGATCGCGATCCCGAGGCGTTGGAAGTTTACCGGCATTCCTCCGCTCATCTACTGGCGGCGGCGGTTTTGGAGCTATTCCCGGAAACCAAACTTGGCCATGGACCGGCCACCGAAAACGGATTCTTCTACGACTTTTATCGCCCGACTCCCTTTACTCCCGAGGATTTAGAGAGAATCGAAAAGAAGATGCAGGAACTGGTGCAGCAGAACATTCCTTACGCGCGTGAGTTTCTGCCTCGCGATCAGGGCTTGCAGGAGTTCAAAAAAGAAGGCGACTTCATGAAGTGCCATTTCATCGAGCAGTTCACCAAGCCCGATGAAAAAATTTCTGTCTACCGCACCGGCAGGTTCACCGATTTCTGTCGAGGCCCGCACATCCCATCGACCGGCAAAATCAAAGCCTTCAAGCTACTCAATATTGCAGGAGCCTATTGGCTGGGCGACGAGAAGAATCCGCAACTACAGCGTATTTACGGGACGTCTTTTTTTTCAAAGAAGGAGCTCGACGACTTCATCCACAAGCAGGAGGAGGCCAAAAAGCGCGACCATCGCGTGCTGGGTCAGCAGTTGGATCTCTTTTCCATCCAGGAATTGGCGGGGCCAGGGCTGATTTTCTGGCATCCCAAGGGCGGAATCATCCGCAAAGAGATGGAAGATTGGATGCGTTCCGAATACTTGAAGCGAGGCTACTCGCTGGTTTACACGCCGCACGTCGCGCGGCGGCAATTGTGGCAGACCTCGGGCCACGAAGGCTACTACGCGCAAAACATGTTTGACGTCATGGAGCTCGACGACGCGGAATACCGCATGAAGCCCATGAACTGCCCGTTCCACATCCTGATTTATAAGGACTCCCTGAAGTCGTATCGAGACTTGCCGGTGCGGTTGGGCGAACTGGGGACGGTCTACCGCTACGAGCGCTCAGGGGTGATGCACGGATTGCTACGAGTACGCGGTTTTACCCAGGACGACGCCCACATTTTCTGCACGCCCGATCAGATCGAGCAGGAGATCGCCAGTTGCGTGGAGTTCGCCCAGGATGTGCTCAAAGATTTCGGATTCGATCAATTTCAAACCGAACTTTCGACCTGGAATCCCGATGACCGGAAGAATTTCGTAGGAAGCGAAGAGCAGTGGAACCTGGCCACGAGCTCGCTCGAAAAAGTATTGAAGCGCCTGAATATTGAATACAAGACCATGCCGGGAGAAGCGGCGTTCTACGGGCCGAAGATCGATATCAAGCTAGTCGACGCCATCGGACGCCTCTGGCAGCTTTCCACCGTCCAATTCGACTTCAACCTGCCGCAGCGCTTTGCTCTGGAGTACGTTGCGGAGGACGGCACGCGCAAACAGCCGCTGATGGTGCATCGCGCGCTGTATGGATCCGTCGAGCGTTTCTTCGGGGTGCTGATCGAGCACTATGCAGGGGCGTTTCCCGTCTGGCTCTCGCCCGTGCAGGCGGCGATGATTCCTATCAGTGAGCGCCACGCCGACTATGCGAACAAAGTTGCGGACCAGCTTAAGGCTGCCGGCGTGCGCGTGCAGGTCGATGCCCGCAACGAGAAAATGAATTCGAAAATCCGCGAGCATGCCATGCAGAAGGTACCGTTTCTGCTGGTGGTGGGTGACAAAGAAGCGGAGGCTGGGAAAGTGAACGTCCGCACCCGAGGGAAAGAGAAGACGGAAGACATGCCGGCCGTAGAGTTTGTAGAGAAGATCAGAAAGCTCATCGCGGACAAGAGCCCGGGGCTGTAACTTCCCCTACACGGTACGCGGTGAAAATCACGCAGATCGGCGTTATCTCTGATACCCACGGCCTGCTTCGGCCGGAAGCGTTGGCTGCCCTGCGCGGATCTGCCTTCATCATCCATGCTGGGGACATCGGCGCCCCGGAAATCTTGGACAAGCTGGCCGAGATTGCGCCAGTAACGGCAGTGCGGGGCAACGTTGACCGCAGCTCCTGGGCGCGAAAGATTCCCACCACGAATGTACTCGAAGTCGGGGGCACTTCCATCTACGTCCTACACAGTTTGCAGGACCTTGATCTGAAGCCCGAAGCGGCCGGATTTGCCGCGGTCATCTCCGGGCACAGCCATGTCCCAAAGCAGGAGATGAGAAATGGCGTCCTCTACTTCAATCCGGGAAGCGCCGGGCCGAGGCGGTTTCGGCTGCCCGTGAGCTTGGGGAGGCTCGTGGTCGAAAACGGTGTCATACGAGGTGAGATCAACGTGCTGACCAGAGGTTTGTCTAGTGCCCAAGAGACCAATTTGAACCGGTTTGGATTGTGATATATTTCCCCGGCATGTCGGCGTGTCGGCCACAATTTCCACTAGCCCTAATTGTCCTTCTGGCATTTGCTGCGTTGCCGGGCCTTGCTGGCTCGGAGGATGAATCGGAGCCGGCTCCACGCTTTCACGCCAAGACCCTCGATGGGGAACAGTTCAATAATGCCTCCATCAAAGGCAAGGTTGTCCTACTGGATTTCTGGACTACTTGGTGCCCGTGCCCGTACTGCAGCCAGGAGGAGGCCATAGTAGACAGCCTCGGTCAGGAGTTTGCCGACAAAGGCCTACTTGTCCTGGCAGTCGACGTGGCAGAGTCCAAGAAGAAAGTGAAAATGCACCTTCAGGAACATCCGCGGTCTTGCAAAGTCGTTCTCACGGAAGACACCAACCTGGCCGCAATGTACCAGGCGAACACCTATCCTATCTATGTGGTGATTGACCGCGATGGCAATATCGCGGGTACGCAACGCGGCGCTGCGGGCGAAAGGGCGTTGCGAATCTTTTGCGGCACGCCGAACTGGGAACAAAGGATTAATCCCGTGCCTTTCTCCCTCTTCATCACGTATCAAAATAGGGTTGCTACAATCCCTGGCAGTGTCCATCCAATTCCAGATTGAGGCGGCTTCTGGTCCTGCGCGTACAGGCAAGCTGGTCACTCCTCACGGTGTAATCGAAACGCCTGTATTCATGCCGGTGGGAACGCTGGCGTCCGTGAAAGGCATCTCTCAGGACATTCTGGAAGAACTCGGCGTCGAGATTCTGCTGGGGAACACTTATCACCTCTATTTACGGCCTGGGGTCGATCAAATCCGCCAACTTGGCGGGTTGCATTCCTTTATGGCGTGGCCGCGGGCAATCCTGACGGACTCTGGCGGCTTCCAAGTCTTCAGCTTGAATGACCTACGCACGGTGACCGAAGAAGGTGTGAAGTTCCGCTCACATCTGGATGGATCGTCGCATTTCTTGAGTCCGGAGAGCGCGATGGAGGCGCAGATCGGGTTGGGCGCGGACATCGCCATGGCTTTTGACGAGTGCACCGAGTATCCGGCGGATGATGAACGGATGCGGAAGTCGATGGAATTGACTCTGCGCTGGGCCGAGCGGAGTAAGAAATATTTCGAGGAGCATAAGCACGAAGTGCCCTGGGGAATCAGCCCTCAGCCCTCAGCCCGCAGCCTTCAGGAACTGCAGCTTCGTCGCTCCGTTCGGAATGGCAACCGTTCGGAAGGTCAGACCCAGGCACTCTTTGGCATCGTGCAAGGAGGAATGGATCCAGCGCTAAGGAAGGAATCCGCTGAACGCACGATTGGGATCGGCTTTCCAGGCTATGCCATAGGCGGACTCAGCGTTGGGGAGCCTCGCAAGCTGACGAGAGAAATTGTCGAAGCCACGGTCCAACATCTCCCCGGCGACACGCCGCGATACCTTATGGGAGTCGGGACGCCCGAGGAGATTATTGAATACGCTAACCTTGGCA
>JABCYV010000180.1 GCA_013290025.1 Acidobacteriota bacterium | reverse complement strand
AGCTGATACCGACAAGCAGCGCGCCCGCGAGGCCGGGGCCCTGGGTGACAGCGATGGCGTCGATCGACTGATAGGTTTGTCCGGCATCGGCGAGCGCCTGACGTACCACCGGAACAATCGCCTTCAAATGCTCGCGCGAAGCTAACTCTGGGACCACACCCCCGTAGGGTTGATGGGTAGCGATCTGCGAAAACACAACATTCGAGATAATTTTCTCGCCCGAACGAACCACCGCCGCAGCGGTCTCGTCGCAAGAGGTCTCGATCGCGAGGATGAGGGCTTCGGGCAAGAGCCTATATTATCTGCTAAGAGAATCCATGGGTCCGTGCTGAAAGACTTTGCTATCTCGATTATCCCTGCGCTGCGCGACGCGGGTTACCAAGCCTACCTCGTCGGGGGATGCGTGCGTGATCTTCTGCTGGGTCGTGAGCCGGCGGATTACGATGTCGCGACTGACGCTACGCCTGATGAAGTCATGCGAGTTTTCCCTGAAACTTATGCGGTTGGCGCCCAGTTTGGCGTGGTTTTGGTGCCAGTGCCGGACGAAGAACAACCGCAGATGCCTCGACTGCGGCCGAACTTCGCCAAGCGAGGTTCGGACTCCAGTGGAGATGACAAAGGGTTGGGTACAACAACTTCGAAAAGCAATGTCGTCGAGGTCGCGACGTTTCGCAGTGATATCGGCTACAGCGACGGCCGGCATCCCGATGAAGTGCGTTTCACCAGCAATCCGGAACAAGACGTGCGACGGCGTGATTTCACCATCAACGGCATGATGCTCGATCCACTAGTTATTGATCCGCTGAAGGACGGTGTGCTCGATTTTGTCGGCGGGCGAAAAGATTTAAGAGACCAGATCATCCGCGCCATTGGCGAACCGGAACGGCGCTTTGCCGAGGACAAACTGCGCATGCTGCGGGCCGTTCGCTTTGCTGCCCGCTTCGAATACACCATCGAGCCGGGCACTTTCGCTGCGATTCAGAAGCTGGCGCCGCAGATCCACCACGTCTCCCGCGAGCGAGTCCGCGATGAACTGACCAGGATGCTCACCGAAGGCCACGCCCGGCGAGCCTTCGTGCTGCTCGATGAAACCCGGTTGCTACGGGAAGTCCTGCCTGAGATTTCAGCAATGAAAGGAGTGGAGCAGCCGCCACAGTTTCATCCCGAGGGGGATGTCTTCGTCCATACTCTTTTGGTGCTCGACAAATTGCCGCAGCCTTGTCCGCCCACGCTGGCTTGGGGCGCGCTGCTGCACGATGTGGGCAAGCCGGCCACGTTTCGGGTTGCACCGGATCGCATCCGTTTTGACGGACACGTGGATGTTGGGGTCAAAATCGCGGAAGAGATTTGCCGGCGCTTACGTTTCTCTAACGACGACGCCGAGCAGATTCTGGGGCTGGTCGACAACCATATGCGCTTCGCTCAGGTGGACCGTATGAAGGAATCTACCTTGAAGAGATTTCTGCGTTTGCCTCGTTTTGAGGAGCATTTGGCGCTACACCGGGCTGACTGCGAGGCCAGCCACGGCGATCTTCGTTCCTATAATCTTGTGCGCGAAAAGATGGGCTCCATGCGGCCAGAAAGCATCCGTCCAGCGCCGCTCGTCACTGGCGACGATCTTATCGCAGCCGGTTACGAGCCCGGACCAAGATTTAAGGAAATTCTCACCGCAGTGGAAGACGCACAGCTCGAGGGGCGTTTGCCCTCGAAGGAAAGCGCAATGGAGCTGGTGCGGCGAGAATTTCCGCCAAGTTAAGGGAGCAAAAAGGCGTAAGTCCGTTCTCGCGTGTTTGGTTGTCAAGCCCCTAGCCGCAAATCGGCGGGGTCAAACTCCTGAATGCAAACCGAATATATTTTCACCGGACATGTCCCATTTGCTGTGTTGAAATTGCTATTCTGGATGTAGAGGGTCAGTTTCCCGCAGTCAGGTGAGCAAAGCCAAATGAAAGTCACAGAAAAGGACGTCGCATATGTGGCCGACCTGGCCAACCTCGAGCTCACTGTTGAGGAGCGCGTCTGCATGCTGCAAGATCTCAATTCGATTCTCCAACACATTGATTCGTTAAACGAGCTCGATACGGCGGGTGTCCAGCCCATGGCGCAGGTGTCGGATCGTTATGGGATGGACGAATCCAAGCAGGGGAGCGAGCGCTTTGCCTACGCCAGCCGCGAGGATATTCTCGAAGGGCTGCGAAAATCGCTGCCACACGATGTCGCCTTGCAAAACGCCCCTGATTCGGACGGAATCTTCTTCAAAGTTCCCAAGGTGATTGAGAGATAGCGGCAAGTGGCCAGTGATCAGCACCCAGTAGTTTACAGACCTGATCACTAACCACTAACCACTAATTATGGACTTGAGCCGGCTTACCATTGATGCGGCGCGCTCAGCAATTCAAGAGCGTAAAACGACGGCGGTGTCTCTAGCGGAAGCAATGTACGACAGGATCGAGAGAGACGATCCCACGGTGGGAGCGTTTCTGACGCTCTCCAAAGAACGCGCGCTGGCGAAGGCTTCGGAAATGGACGCCCTGGCCGCGAAGGGAGAGAAGCTACCGCCTTTGGGCGGCGTGCCCGTCGGTATCAAAGATGTATTGGTGACAAAGGGCGCGCGTTCGACGGCAGGTTCGAAGATTCTAGGCAATTACATGCCGCCCTACGATTGCACGGCGGTGGCGCGACTGGAAGCGGCGGGCGCTGTGGTGCTGGGAAAAATGAACTGCGATGAATTCGCTATGGGTTCGTCCAACGAGAATTCGGCGTGGAAGCCAGTGCATAATCCGCGCGATCTGAGCCGCGTGCCGGGCGGTTCTTCGGGAGGGTCCGCTGCGGCAGTGGCCGCGGACATGGCGGTGGCCACGCTCGGTTCGGACACCGGTGGTTCGATTCGACAGCCCGCATCTTTTTGTGGTGTGGTTGGGTTGAAGCCCACTTATGGACGAGTATCGCGCTATGGATTGATTGCATTCGCTTCGTCGCTCGACCACATTGGCCCCCTGACCAAGACGGCGAAGGATGCAGCGATCGTTCTGCGGATGATCGCAGGACGCGACCCGATGGATTCGACTTCCGCCGAGATGCCCGTCCCCGACTACGTCGCGGAACTGGAGAAGCCAATCTCCGGCTTGAAGATTGGCGTGGCCAAAGAGTACTTCGGCGAAGGACTTGACGGGGAAGTTCGCAAGTCGGTGGAGGCGGCGATTCAGAAGCTGGCAGATCTGGGCTGCGAGATCATAAAACTTTCTCTGCCGCACACAAAGTACGCGGTGCCGACCTACTACATTGTTGCCACCGCGGAAGCTTCGTCGAACCTGGCTCGCTTTGATGGCGTGCGCTATGGTTACCGCGCCGACGGGCCGGGCTCGCTTTCGGAGATGTATCGGCGCACCCGCGACCGGGGTTTCGGCACAGAAGTCAAACGCCGTATCATGCTCGGAACCTATGTTTTGAGTGCCGGTTACTACGATGCTTACTACTTGAAGGCACAAAAGGTGCGCACGCTGTTGACTCGCGATTTCGACCAGGCTTTCAAGCAGGTCGACGTGATCGTGACTCCGACGAGTCCCACGGCAGCATTCAAGCTAGGCGAGAAGGTGAATGATCCCGTCGCGATGTACCTGGCTGATATTTACACAGTGACGGCGAATTTAGCGGGCATCCCAGGGATTTCCATGCCATGTGGACAAACGCGAGAGAAATTGCCGATCGGGATGCAAGTGTTGGGGAAACATTTCGACGAGACCACGATTCTGCGCGTGGCGCATGCGTATGAAAATGCGGCATGAGCGAGAGTCAGAGCCTAGCAAGGTTAGGATGTCAATTCGTAATAGCTCTCTCCCGCACAGCCGCGGCAGAGTACTTTTCCTTCGCGACGAACTTCACGGCGAAAATTAATCCCTTCGCCACAAATTTCACAAACAATACGCTCCCCTTTGTATCCGGGAAATTCTTCCGGAGGAAGTTCAACTTTCACCCATTGCATGGTGAACAAGTCTTCATCTGACATTTCACGGTAGGCCAGCATTTGTTGCTGGTTCTTATTCTCCAACTCAGGGTGCATTTGGCGGGCGAGAGTCTTAGATGACTCTTTGGCTGCGATGCGCACCGCCTTGCCGGTGCTCACATCCACAAATGTCGCCGCGACCTTGCCCCAGTCGCGGAACTTCAAGGCGCGCTTGCCCAGGCGGCAGCCGGTGACCACGGCAACCGCGTCGGTGGCGCAACGGTCAATCTCCACAAAAGTAACCAAACGCTTGCGGTCTTTCTTGTGGGGATCTCCTATCCCTAACATCGCGAGCCCGAACATGGCCAGGCGAACGCCGAGAACTTGTCCGGCACAGAGATGACCATGGGCCTGTTCGGCGTCGCGAAGGTACTCGTCAAGAGATTTCATGACTGTAGCGGGAGAGGAGATCTTAGGTCTGCGGTCTTAGGTCTCCGGTCTCGGGACTCAGGTCTTGGTTTTCAGGTCTCAGTTTTCAGGCCTCAGTTTTCAGGTCTCAGTTTTCAGGTCTCAGTTTTCAGTTCTCTGTTCTCAGTTCTCAGTTTTCAGTTCTCAGTTCAGCCGCAATTGTATTACGAAAAAAGGAGAAACACTTATGCACTCAAACTCGAAAGCCAAAATTGGCCTCGCGATTGTGTTATCGCTGTCGATATTTGCCACCGGCTGCAGTGCGCAGTGGGTGAATGTGGCACTGGCGGATTTGCCGGTGCTGACCCAGATGGCTTTGAACATCGCCGCCATGGTTGCCACACTGCAATCTGGCAAGCAAGCCAGCGCCGCCGAGTTGGCGGCTGTACAAAACATATCAGCCGAGGCCAGCAAAGACTTGACCCTGCTGCAGACGTTTTACAACGACTACAAAGCTAGGCCTAGCGCTGACGCGATGGAGAAAATTGAGAACGTGATTGCAGATATCAATCAAAACCTGCCTGCCCTGCTGCAAGCCGCGCATATCAGCGACCCGACGCTCGCGGCGAGGGTGACAGCGGGAGTCAACTTGATCCTGACGACAGTGAGCAGCTTCGCTTCCTTGATTCCACAGCCTGCGGCACCGTCCACGGCCCGGAAAACGCGACAGAACATTGTCATCCCAAAGGCTGAAGCGTTAAGGAAGCAGTGGAACCAGCAAGTCTGCGCGTCGACCGGCAACTCTGCACTTGACGCAGCGCTTACGACCTGCGCATTGAGGTAAGAGCTCATGAGCGTTCCGGTCATCGCGCTAACCAATGCCTCTACTTGCCTCAGCGACGCGCAAGTAGAGACTGTAATGCCATCTTTGCAGCGTCAAGTGAGCCGGGATTTTTGTGCGTATTGGGACATCGATTGCTCACTGACCTTTTTGCCTAAAGCTCAAGCGCTTGTTGCAGGTTGGTCGCAGATTGTTCTGACCGACGATCCAGATCAGGCTGGAGCGCTCGGCTACCATGAGATGAGCAGCAATGGCACTCCCTTGGGCAAAGTCTTTGCCGGACTTGACGCGGAAAGCGGTTCTTCGTGGACGGTGACGCTGAGCCATGAACTGCTGGAGATGCTTGCAGACCCATGGATCAACTGGTGTGCTCAGGGTTCTGACGGAAGAATCTATGCACTGGAAGTCTGCGATGCCGTCGAGTCAGACAGCCTGGGATACAAGATCGATGGAGTGTTGGTATCGGACTTCATCACGCCCTCCTGGTTCGAGCCGACACAAGCTGATCGCATTGATTTCAAAAAACGAGTGTCGAAACCGATGGAACTCGGCCCCGGAGGATATGTTTCGGTTCTAAATCCGCGGAGGGGTTGGACCCAGATCACTGCGGAAGGTGCGGATGGGTCGCCGGCGCCAGCCGGTAGCCGAAGGTATCGGCGCAGTATCGGGAAGGCGAAGTGGAGAAGGAGTATCCGCTAGCGGTCTCTACTTTCGCCGCCAGCGGATACCGTCTTTCGTTTGTTCGATGATCAGACCGGCACTGGTGAGTTCGGCGCGAACGGCGTCGGAGAGCTGAAAATTGCGAGCCCGTCGAGCGGCTTCCATGGCAGCGACCTTGTTTTCAATTTCGACGTCGGAAACGCTTTGAGATCCAACAGCGTCCAGAAGTCCCTGGCTGATATCTTTCTGGCGGTCGTGTGCCTTGGCCCAATCGAGGATGGCTTTCATCTTGGGAGCGTCGTCATCTTTGAGGACGGCAAAGATGTCGTCGAACCTTTCTAGCGCAGCGAGCAGCGGCGGCACGTCGTCTTTTTTGATCAGGCCGTTATCCAGGGCGGCGTTAGCTTTGCGAACCATGTCGAGAATGGCGGCTTGTGCCTGCGCGGTGTTGAGATCGTCTTCCAGGGCGGACCTCATCTTCTCAACTGCCTCGTTCGCCAGTTGCTGTATTTCCCCATTTACGCCAGCCGGAAGCTGGGCCGCAGTCAGGCGCAACTGGAAATTGCGCAACTTGTCGACGTTGCTGGCCATTTGCTTCAGCCCGTCGAAGGTAAAGTTAAGCTGGTGACGATAGGGGACCGAGGCCAGCAACAGCCGGATCGAAGACGGCTTATATCCCTTGAGCACCAGATCGCGGAGAGTCAGAAAGTTGCCCAGACTCTTGGACATCTTCTCACCCTCGACCAGCAGAAAACGCGCGTGAAACCAGAAGTGGGCAAATGGCTTCCCAGTGAGAGCCTCCGATTGCGCAATTTCGTTTTCGTGATGCGGAAAGATGAGGTCTTCCCCTCCAGCGTGGAGGTCGAAGGTTTCTCCCAACTCTTCCATCGACATGACGGAGCACTCGATGTGCCAACCCGGCCGGCCGCGTCCGATGGGAGTTTCCCAGAAAGCCTCGCCAGGCTTCGGTGCCTTCCAAAGGGCGAAATCGCGCGCGCTGTCCTTGTCATATTCGTCCAAATCCACGCGAGCGCCATCTTCCATCCCAGCAAAATCCTTTTTTGAGAGTTTTCCATAACCGGGAAACTTGGCGATGCGGAAGTAGTAAGAGCCATCCTCAGCACGGTAAGCAAATCCCTTCTTTTCCAGTGCCACGACGAACTCAGCCATCTCAGGAATATGGTCTGTGGCGCGGACAAGAGTCGGCTGTTCGATATTCAGAGTTGCAGAATCCTCCAAGAAAGCTTTTTCGTATTTCTCCGTGTATTGCTTCACGCTAACGCCATCACGCGCGGAGTTACGAATAATTTTGTCGTCCACGTCGGTGATATTCATGACGTAACGTACTTTATATCCGCTCTGACGAAGAAACCGGCACAGGATATCGATGGCGACAAAGGTACGAAAATTTCCGATGTGTCCGTAGTCGTAAACCGTTGGCCCACAAGCGTACATGCGGACCTGGTTGTTTTCGAGGGGGTGGAACTCCTCGACTTTGCCCGGCAGCGTATTGTAGAAACGCAGCGCCATGTTCAGTTGAGCTTTGCGGACGGAATCAATGATTCTAGGGGGAAGAAAGAAAAGGGGTCAAATCCCCCGCATTTGTTGGGGGCGCACTTGTAGTTGATATCAACCGGGAGGCTCATATAAGATGCGGCCGTTGTGTTCGAGCCCTCGTCACTCGACTAAGCTCCGTCTCCACAATGAACGAATCCGCATTGTGCCCGAGGTGCAAGAAAACGTCGATTCGAAGCGTCTACAAGGAGAACTTATGAAGACATCGTTGATCGTCATGAGCCTGATTTCCATGCTGGCGTTGCCCGCCTTCGGGCAGAAGAAAGAAGAGGAGAGAGTTGAAAATGCCGGGACGGTGGTGAAGGAGATTATGGACGTTCCCGACGACGTGCCGCAGAGCGTAATTGACAAAGCAGACTGCGTCGTCGTCCTGCCATCGGTGATCAAGTTTGCCATCGGAATTGGCGGGAGCTACGGCCGCGGAGTGATGACCTGCCGTGGCGGCAAGGACTTTCATGGTCCCTGGGGTGCACCGACCATGATGGCTCTTGAAGGCGGCAGCCTTGGCTTGCAGTTGGGCGGACAGGCAACCGATTTCGTCTTACTCCTGATGAGTCAAAAATCAGCCACAAATATTCTCAGCAGCAAGGTCAAGCTCGGCGGAGACGCCTCCGCAGCGGCTGGACCGGTGGGACGGAATGTCTCCGCGGAAACCGATGTGACTTTACGGGCTGAAATTCTCTCTTATTCAAGGGCCCGCGGACTATTCGCGGGAATATCTCTGGCGGGCTCAACCCTTCGTCCAGACAACGATGCCAACAAGGCCTTGTACGGCAAAGAAGTCAGCGCCAAGGACATTGTCTTTGAAAAGGCAGTAGCGGCGCCCAAGTCGGCGGAACTGCTGTTGTCAACACTCAATAAGAGATCTCCGAAAAACTTGTCGACCAACTAGTCTTGTCCGCGCCGGGAGGAGGGGCAATCTTCCTCCCGAGGATCTCCTTACCGTATCGTTTGCGCCGCCAACACAGGATCTGACCTGAGGTGTGGTGGGCCCGCCTGGATTCGAACCAGGGACCAGAGGATTATGAGTCCACTGCTCTAACCGCTGAGCTACGGGCCCGTCCGTCAAGCGCAAACCGGGGACTTCCGAGTGTAGCAAGAATCGCGGAGGTTGCGACGCATTGATGCGCCGCCCAGCGCATCAATCAACGTCGGGGTCAGTTGGCGATCGCTTGTCATTGAGGAAGAAGTTAGCATCGAGCGCGGCGGGAATGGTTTGGAAGGTAAGCGGTGTTTGGCTGAAGTCGAAACAATCGGAGAGATTATCAGCGGGTGCGTCCGCATACCCGAGCGAGGGCAAGCCGAAATTCTGTTCAATGAACTTCAGGATGCTGCCGAAATCATGGGTAGCGTGAGAGACATAAGCCGACTTCGCGTAGGGAGACACGACGATCAGAGGCACACGAAACCCGTACTCGTAGGAGTTGATGACTGTGGGTGCGACGTGGTCGTACCATCCTCCCCAATCGTCCCAGGTGATGAAGATGGCGGTGTTGCCCCAATAGGGGCTGTTGCCAATGGCGTTGACAATAGACGCCACCCAGGATGGTCCTGAACCATCGTTCGACCCGGCGTGATCGGATGCCTGTCCCGTGGGAATCACCCAGCTCACGGCGGGGAGTTGCCCGTTGGCAATATCGCTCAAGACTTGTGTTTGCTGGAGGATAACGTTGTTGGTCCATTCCGGCCCTGTACATACAGTCGCGGTCGCGTCTGGCACACAAATATGCCGGATGGCGTTAGGTCCGGTCCAGATGGAGCCGGCAGACGGCGCATAATACTGCCAACTGACCTGCTTGGCGTCGAGCAAGTCCGTTAACGTGGGATGCTCGAAACACGGGTACTGCCTCGAGGACTCGTTACCTGAGGGATCTATCAATAAAACGAACTCAGATGCTGGAGCTGTACATCCCGTATCCTTGCCGGCCCCCACTAGGCCACCCGGATTTTCTGCAGCAAACAAGTTGCTGCTCGCGGTCGGCGCCGACGTTCCGGAAATAATGAATTGATGCGCGGGGAAGCTGGGTCCCTGGTTAGTCTGAAACATGCGATCCGCAAAGGCATACCGTTGGGCCATTTGGAAGTAGGGAGCCACCTCGGAAGGGTTAACGTATGCGAACTGAGGATGGGGGGGCGGGCAGTTTGTCACTCCCGGTTGGCAATTCACTTCGATCTTGTCGGCACCGTCCATCTTTCCGCCGTCGTACATGTTCACGAACGCTTCATGCGAGTGGCCGATATCGTAATCGGTCACCAGCGATATGGGCACAAGCGGGATGGTCTGACCCAGGGAATTCAGCCCGCTATTAGCAATGTCTGCGTTCGGTAGACCATGGAAGAGATTGTCCGGAGTGCGATTTTCCTGGAAGATCACCACTACATGCTGAATTTTTCCTGAACTCGGTAGTGGATTCGTCCCGCCACTTCCGCCGCAGCCGTCCAGGGCTAGGAGAAAGCCCGCGGTAAGGACAAGCAAGCCCCAGAACAGCAGCATGGTTGATCGACTCATGGCATCCCTCCCAACAAGACGCCGGCCCTCGTCTCACATCACTCAACGCAGAATTCTTTGATTTTATGATGCCAAGTAAGCTTTTGAGGTGCGGGTTAACCCACTCAAAACGGCTGGCTTGAGGGAAACGCCAAATTCCCCGTTACGAAAGTTTCACATCAACCTCACAAGTGATTGCCCGGAAGTATTTTGCCTGCTATCACTTAGGTGGCACGAACTCATTGCCTGGAATTCCCAAGAGGCCCTAAAAGGAGCCTGCGGTAGAGTTGTGAACAACCGCTCTCAGTCGTGGAGAGAACTGAGCGTCCGAGCCAAGGTTTTTATTAGCCTGGTCGTGGCGATAGGCACCAGTGTGCTCCTATACGGGGCCGTGAACCCGACCAGCAAGAACATCGCTCAATTCATTTGCTATCTGTTGATCGCGATCCTGGCTTCACGGCTTAAGGTCAATCTGCCCGGGATCACGGGCACGATGTCGGTGAACTTCCTGTTCATTCTTCTTGGAGTGTTGGAGCTGAGTCTTACGGAGACCCTGGTTCTGGGAACGGCCGCTCTGCTGATTCAATGTTTCT
>JABCYV010000179.1 GCA_013290025.1 Acidobacteriota bacterium | reverse complement strand
CAGATGTGAGCAGCATAGCCATTGATCGCAGGTTGCTCGCGATGGGGGGCGTGTCCCCGGGGCGACAACTCGGGACCGAGTCCGCCGCGCCGAGCGAGGGGCTGAGCGACGCGGATGTGATGCTCCGGGCCAAAGCTGGAGACGATTCCGCCTTTGACTACCTGGTACAAAAATATCGCCGGCCTATGCTGAATTTTATGTACCGCATGGCGCACAATGCGGCGGTAGCAGAAGACCTGGCACAGGAAGTTTTTTTGAGAGTTTATCGCTCGCGCGAAAGCTACGAAGCCAGCGCCAAGTTCACAACTTGGTTGTATCGCATCGCGACCAACTTGGCTGTGAATCACGCACGTGACACCCGCCATGAGCGTCCAGAAAAGATGGTTAGCTTGGACGAGCCGGACGAGGACAGTGGCCGTACGTTAGACGTAGCGGACGGATCGCTGACCGCCGAGGAAATGCTGGTGCGGAGGGAACGGCTGAGAGCCATCCGGCAGCGAGTACAGGGACTGCCGGAGAGGCAGAGGATTGCTGTAGTGATGCACAAATATCAGCAGATGGACTATCGGCAGATTGCCGAAGTGTTGAAGCTCAGCGAGTCTGCCACCAAGTCGCTATTGTTTCGCGCTTACGAGACCCTGCGCGAACAGTTGAAAGAGTTCGTTTAAAGTTTGCTTAAGAGGAAGAAGTCATGAAGTGCAATGAAATTCGCGAACTGATGCCGGACCTGGCCGCCGGACTAGGTACGCTTACGCCTGAACTGGAGGAACATGTCAGTGGCTGCGCGGAGTGTGGAAGGAAGCTGCAAGATTTTCGCCGCACCATGGCATTGCTTGATGAGTGGCCGGCGCCAGAGCCCTCGCCGTATTTTGACGTGCGCCTGAAGGCGCGACTGCGGGAGGAAGCCGCGGCGCCTGCCCACGGCTGGCGGTACTGGCTGCGCCGGCCGGCTCTGGCGGTTTCGTTGGCGCTGGCGATGGTCGTGGGCGTCACACTGATCCAACGAGGCGGTTTGCAGCCCCGTGAGCCTAAGGTGGGGGTGGTCGATTCCGTGCCCGTCCCGGGCACCGCGGTCGAGGACTTGAAGGCTTTGGATAAGAATCACGATATCTACGCCGATTTCGACCTGCTGGATGATTTGCAGGTGCAGCAGGATGTAAACGCGAATCCGTAACGATGGAAACACTCCGGGCAGATACGCAGCTCGGGGTTTCTAGACTTGGCGAGTCAGTAACGGCGAAACTTGGGGGACGGGGTGTTCGGTTTGAAGTCCATAATGGTGCAGGTGGCGAGAATCAGCTTGGCGCTGGCGCTCACCGCCTCTCTTTGTGTGGCGCAGAACCACCGCAACGACAACCGTCCGGAATCGCGCCCTACGCAGCATCAGCCATCGAGGCCACCGCAGTACCAGAGGCAAAGGGTGCCGTACCAAGGGCAACGACCGCCGCAGTATCAGGGACAAAGGCCACCACAATATCAAGGGCAAAAGCCGACACAATATCAGGGACAAAGACCGCCTCAGTATCAGGCGCCCCGGCCGCCGCAACAGGGTCATCACGCAGGCCAATGGCTCAGCCAACAGCGAGCTCTTCCGCCGGAGCAGCAGAGGAGAGCTTTGGAGAGCGATCCACAATTCCGCCGGCTTCCGCCGGAGCGGCAGCAGGCTTTGCAGCAACGCTTGCAGCACTTCAATAGCCTGCCTGCCCAGCGCCAACAGCTGATCCTGAACCGAATGGAAACCTGGGAGCACCTGACCCCGCAGCAGAAGGAACAGGCACGGCAGCTCCATTCCCAGTTCTCCCAATTACCCGCGGATCGGCGCCAAGCGGTGCAGAACGGGGTGAAGGCTCTGCGTGGAATGCCGCCAGAGGTGCGCCAGCGGCAGATCGACTCCGATCGTTACAAGAGCATGTTCTCACCCGAGGAACGGGATTTGCTGCGCGGGACTTCCAGGCTACCCTTGGCCCCGACAGAAGGCGAGGAGAACGTGCCGCAGCCGCACTAGGACGGGTCACTCCGCCGGAAAAACCTACCGGAACAGATTCTTGGCGATAAACAGAACATTCGCTGGACGCTCGGCCAAGCGGCGCATCAGGTACGGATACCACTCGGTGCCGAACGGAATGTAAACCCGCATGCGCCAGCCCTGCTTCACCAGACTACACTGCAAGTCACGACGGATGCCGTAGAGCATCTGGAATTCGAAGGCGTCGCGGGGGATGTTTTCCCGACTGGCGAAGGCTTTGGCTTCTTTAATGATCCCCTCGTCGTGAGTAGCGAGGCCGTGATAGATGCCGCTCTTCATCAGGACCTTCATTAACTTCACGTAGTTCGCGTCGACCTCAGACTTCTTCCGAAACGCGATCTCCTCCGGTTCTTTGTACGCGCCTTTACACAAGCGAATTCGAATGCCTTCGGCAAGCAACTTCGCAATATCGCTCTCAGCCCGGCGCATATAAGACTGAATCACGGCTCCCACCGCGCCCTGATTACCCGGCATGCGATGAAGCTCGTAGACAAAATCGAGAGTGCGCTGCGTGTAGGGCGAACCTTCCATATCCACTCGAACGAAATTGCGCGGGATTGTGCTGGCGGCTTTGGAGACTAGGCCCGAAACCAGCACACGAGCGAGCTCCTCGTCCACGTCGAGGCCCATGTGGGTAAGCTTCAGACTGATGTTGGCGTTGAGTTTGCGAGCCGCGATTTCATCGAGCAACTGATGATAGAGCTGGGCGCTAGCCCGAGCTTCGTTGGCATTGGTGACGTTTTCGCCGAGGTTATCGATGGAGACGCTCGAACCCAGCTGATTAACGGCCTGGGTCGCGCGTAGCGCGTCTTCTACTTGCGTGCCAGCAACGAACCGACTGGAAACTCTTTGACCAATCGCAGAGCGTTCGGCTGCCGCGCGCAGAGAGCGGCTCTCCGAAAGCTTGATGAAGAGCGCTCTCAGCATTGGCTTTCGTCAAAACTACCCAAGGGCGAGCCAGGAATGCCTCGCGCGTTCATGAAGATCACAGAAGTTTGTACCACAAGCGCAGTGAATTTGAAGGAAGGCGCCGTGGGCGCCACGGTTGGATCAAGCTTATCAGTGAGGATCGAACTTGAATTCAACAGACTCGAGAGTCTCATGAGTCGCGGGCTGCCATTTCCACTTGCGGATGGCCGAATCTGCCGCTTGTGCTAAAACGGGGTGTCCACCTCTGACCTGAACCGTCTTTACCGTTCCATTAGGAGCAACCATCGCGTCCAACTTAACGCTGCCTTTTAGATTCATGGTGCGGGCCATCTCCGGATAAGACGGTACAACCCGGCTCACAACTTTGCGGGCCGGAGCTTCGTCGCGGGTCGGAGTCTCTTCCTGTTGAGCCAATGATGAAACGGGAGCGAGGACGGCGAACCAAAACAGTAGCGATAACGCGGCTGAGGCGATGCGCCTTGAGTAGGTCATCACAACCGCAGCTTATCCAAGTGCTGAGGAGGGGTGAAGATGACTATGGTAACTGCTTCGAGTTCCGTGCCGGCGGAAACATATGAGCCCCGGGGGGCCTTAGTGCTAGGTCAGAAACATCTCATCCACATAGCACCAGCGCCAATTCTCACCCGGCTCAAATGATTGCATGATCGGATGCTTCGTTTGGTGAAAATGCTTGGTTGCGTGCTTGTTCTTGGACGAGTCACAACAGCCAACGTGGCCGCAACTCAGGCATTCGCGGAGATGGACCCAGCGATCGCCCATTTCAAGGCATTCCTTGCAGCCATCGCCGCTAGGGGTCACATCCTGAATTTCTTTCATGTGAGAACAGACTGCTGATGCTTTGGGCATCGGTCACCTCCAGTAAGACTTCTGTTGAGGTGCGAGAAGAAACTAAACCTTCACTTCCGCCGATTGCGTTGGCAGCCCCTTCCGCAGCGCGTCATTTGCAGTTACGTCCAGGGTTCGCTCGTGAAACCAGTTGGGATAAATCGGCGTGGGTGCCATAGCTTGGTCGAGTTCAGCGACTTCCTCCACGGACAGTTTGAGATCGGCCGCGCCCAAATTGTCTTCCAGTTGTGAGGTCTTGCTGGCGCCGAGCAAGATGGTCGAGACATAAGACTTTGCCAACAGCCAGGCGAGCGCCACCTGGGCTACGCTGGCATGATTGCGATCAGCCACAATTTTCATCTTTTCGATCAGGTCGTAACCCTTCTTGCGATCGGTGGGCAGAAAATCGAAGTTGGTGAGGCGTCCCTTGCCGCCACTGGGATCCTGGCGGGTGTAGCGGCCGGTTAGGAAACCTCCAGCGAGCGGACTCCACACCACCAACCCAATACCTGCGTCCACGCAAAACGGAACGACGTCGTGCTCGACGTCCCGGCCGATCAGCGAGTAGTACATCTGGGCGGCGACAAATGGCGAATAGTTGTGCAGCTTCTGGATGCCCAAAAACTTCGCGCTCTGCCAGGCCGCCAGATTCGAGTATCCCACGTAGCGCACCAGCCCGCGCTGCACCAGATTGTCCAGAGCTCGGGCGGTTTCCTCAAATGGCGTGAACGGATCTGGCTTGTGAATGGAGAGAAGATCAACGTACTCGGTGCCGAGGCGGCGCAGCGAAGCTTCAGCGGCAGCCAGAATGTAGGCATACGAAGCGCCGGCGTGAACTACAGCTTCACCGGAGCGGAACCCGATCTTGGTGGACACAATGACATCGTTCCGACGAGAGCCGAGCGCCTTGCCGAGCATGATTTCTGATTGACCTTCGGCGTACATATCGGCCGTATCGAAGAAGTTGATGCCCGCGTCCAGCGAACGGTGCACCAAAGCATTGGCTTCATCCTGGCCGGTTTTTGCCACCGCGGCCATGGTGCCTGAGCCTTTGCCAAAGGTCATGACGCCAAACGCGAGACGGGAAATAATGAGACCAGTATTGCCAAGGCGAGCAAATTGCATCCGAGGTCCTTAGATTACCAATAGTGTTCGACGCCAGGGTAACGTTCGCGGATTCAAAAAGTGAGCACAGCAGCCCAGCCCGGTGCGCCAAGCTCTGAGATACTCGGGAAAGTCTCTCCTTCACTTAGCCGGAGCGATCTCCAGCAGGGACAGCGAGGGCATGGGCATTTCGAAATGCATCATGCATCGGCCACTCGCATCGGCCTCCAAGTCGCGCGCCGGTTCCAACATTTCCAGCGCATCCCTACGATGAAGCTCAGCGAGTTGGGAACTGCTTGGCCAATCGGGTTGGCCCATTTCCTGCCACGCCTGGTACACGTTGCTGTGGCTATTGTCGACGCGGAAGTGTTGCAGACGGAATCGCTTCCCCGGCGGCAAACCAGCGACCGTCAGCGAGATCTGCCGGCTGAGCCCTGCGTTGCCATCCACCTGAGTTTGATCCATGGTGACATTACTGAGTAGCACGCGCACGCTGCCGTCGTCGCTGCGGGTGGCCCAACCCGTGACCAGCCCGCCAAAACCATCGCCTGCGCCGTCCAAAGCGATCCGTCGCGTGCCGAGTTGATGAAGCAAATAATAGGCCCAGTAGCGCGGTTTTCGCACGCCGTCAATTCCGATCAGACCGAAGCCACCGTAGAAGAACTTGCTTGGCGGGCCTTGTTCTTCGAAGTAGTCGCTCGCCGTCCAGTAGCTGATGGCTGTCACCTGCTCGATGCTGGCATGTAATCCACCGGCAATCCATGCCGCACTGTAAGCGGTGTCGTTCACAGGGTGGTTCCACCAGGCGGACACGCCCCATTCGGAGTAATAGACTGGCATCCCTTTTAACCCATAACGCTCAAGCAAAGGACGCCAATCCGCCGCCGGCATGCCATAAACGTGCACGTCAAGGAAGTCAATCGGAGTACTGGCGCCGCCGGTGACGTAGTTGCGTGTGGTGACATGTTGCAGAAATGGCTCCTCAATCCTGCTGAGCGCGGCGACCGGCCCACCTACTTGCAGTTTAGAATCCACCGATTTCAGCGCCTCGGCAGAGAAGTCGTAGAGACGGAAATAATCCTCATCGGAACCTCTCCAGAAACGAACCGGCCAGCGGGAGCGCAGGTCCGGTTCGTTCCACACCTCGAAAGGCCACGATTCCACTTCCTCTTTCCCGTAGCGTTCGATCAGATGTTTGGCCAGGACGCTCACCAGTGCGGCCCACTTTGCATAGTCTTTAGGAGGCGAATTATTGGCTTTATAGAAAAAAATCCCCGCCGGGTCGTGATCAACGGCGAGTTCCTTGGGCATGAAGCCAAGTTCGACGAACGGTTTCAACCCGTCAGCCCGCAGGATGTCGTAGACCCTATCAACCCCCGACCAATCGTAAATGGAATTGCCACGGGCATCCTCTTTGTAGACGCCTAGCTTGTCCGTGAAGATGTCGTGGGCCCGGATGTACTTGATACCCAATTCGTCGTGTGCCAGTTTATTTCCGCGACGCAGCCCCTCTCCCACAGCCTTCAGATTGGGACCGATGTCGCCCTTCAGCAGGTAACTCAAGTGTTCGGAGCCCAGCACGACTTCCCACCGGTGTTCGAGCGTGCCGGTATCGCGCCCAGCGTCAACGTGAATGTTGATGCTCGCCTCTTGGCGTTCTTCTGGAACTGTAGCTTGCGCGGTTGCGCCAGATTCGATCCATCCGCCGCCATCATAAGCCCGCAGCCGGTAGTAATAAGTGTGTCCAGGGTCGACCGAAGTGTCGACGAAAGGGCCATGAGGAAGCCGCCCAAACGGCTCCCCTGGAAAGACTCGGACAAAGAAATGTTCAACGATGAACGGTGCAGTCCCGAATGGCGAACTGGCAACGTCGAAGCCACGGTCTGGGAGATCGCTTCTCAACACCTGGTAGCTCACCGCTCCAGGGACGTCGCTCCAGGTTACCGTCACCTGTCCGCGGCCCGCAGTCGCCTTTACCTCGGGCACGGCAACAAGCAACTTGGATTGGGGAAGAGCTGGAGGTGGAACGACTCTCAGCCAGAGTGCCGCCAGCATAACAGCCAAGATTGGAACCAGCAAAAGTACGAGTAAGACTCTCAGCAGGCGACGCAGACCAACTTTCATTTTCTCCTTTGGCACCGTTTCAGTCGCCCGTTACGCTCACTCCCCTTGCGCTTCCAGGAATCTCTCTGCTTCCAGCGCTGCCATGCAGCCCGTGCCAGCCGCAGTGATGGCCTGGCGGTAGCGGCGATCCTGGACGTCACCGCAAGCGTAGACGCCGGGTACACGGGTATGCACATAGTTCTTGGTGACAAGATACCCATCCTGATCAGTATCAAGTTGGCCCTCAAACATCCTCGCGTTGGGGATGTGGCCAATGCCGAGGAACATGGCGCTGGTGGGCAAATCCCAGACCCTGCCAGTTTTCAAGTTGCGAAGCTTCAAGGCAGTCACTTCTTGCTTGGCGGGATCGTAAACGTCTTCGACCACGGTATCCGCAAGAAATTCGACTTTGGGGTTGTTCTGCGCGCGCTCGAGCATGATTTTCGAGGCGCGAAACTGGTCGCGGCGGTGGATGAGGGTGACTTTGGTGGCGAAGCGGGTGAGGAAGGTGGCTTCCTCCATGGCGGAATCGCCACCGCCGATGACCGCGATTTCTTTGCCGGAGAAAAAGAAGCCGTCGCAGGTTGCGCAAGAGGAGACACCGTGCCCAATTAATGCCTGCTCGCTCGGCAGGCCCAGCCAACGCGCTGAGGCGCCACTGGCGATGATGAGCGTGCGCGCATGGATGGTTTCCTTGCCTAGATTGATGGCAAATGGACGCGTGCTGAGATCGGTGCTGACTACGTGGCCGAGCTGATACTGCGCGCCAAAGCGTCCTGCCTGCTTGCGCATGTTCTCAATGAGTTCAGGACCCTGGATCCCGTCGGGAAAGCCAGGGAAGTTTTCCACCAGAGTGGTAAGCGAGAGTTGGCCGCCAGGTTCATGACCTTCGAGCACCAGGGGCTTAAGGTTGGCGCGCGCTGTATACAGCGCTGCTGTATGACCGGCGCAACCAGAGCCGATGATGACGACGTCGCGGATGTTATCCATAAGACTCAGAGGTTAGATTGCCAACTTCAGATTTAGATGCAACTGCAATCCGCCCAGCCTTCGGTAGGTCGGCTATGATCACTTCTGTTCCTGCGCCGGTTTTCTTAATTTCGAGGCTGGCTTGTTCGGGGTTGGCTTGGCTTTGCTCGTTCCCTCGGCGCCGATGCGTGCGAGTTCATCAGGAACAGTATGGCGCACGCCCAGCAACGTACGATAATTCATGATAATGGCTGAAGCCCTCTGGAAGAGGGGTTCGTAGGCGCTCTGGTCGGGTTGCGGGCCATTTTCCGTTGCCGAACAGCGCGCCAGCACCACTGAAGATTTGCCAAAGCGTTCCAATTTGACGCGGCTGGCTGGCGTGTTCGAGGTCAACATGGTTGCAGGTGTGGTCACTGCCGATGCACTGTCCTCGATCGCCACCTGCATTAAATCCTTAGGATCGCGCACACGGAAGACCAGGGTCTCCACCATATTCTTCGGGTCGGTGCTGAACGAGTATTGCACCGTAGAAAACAGAGCTTGTACGGAAAACTCGCGGCGGATACGCACCCAGTTTGCGGTTGCCAAGTCTGAGGAAAATTGCGCGCTCTCGCCCGCCTGAAGGAATCCCGGCCTTTCTTCCAGACTGGAGCGGCCGCGGTCCACCTCAAAGTCCGGGCTGAAGAGCGGTTGCTTGGGAACCCGGGCCAGAGCGGAAGCAATCTCCTGTTGTTCCTCGGACGATGGCGAGCAGACATTGAGCACGTTTACTTTAACCTTTGGCTGGGACGGTTGTTGGGCAAGGGCCAGGGAAGCTAGTCCAAAGGTAATTAGCAGAGACCGAGCATTTCGAAGCACAGCCGCATTTTAAACGAAGATCGGGAAAAATCACTTTCCGGCACACGGCTAGCCTGACGATTAGAATTGAGTCATGGCGAATCTAACCCTGATTTACGGCTTGCGGCTGCTGCCGTCGGACGAAGTCGCCGAAGTAGGTGACGCGACGGTCAAATTGAAGAGCGGACGCGAGGCGCACGTCACCATGCACGTTCTCGAGGGCAGCAAGGATGAAATTGAGAAGCAGTTGAAGTCAAGTCTCGATGCATTCTTCGATTTTTATCCAGAAATTTAAGGGCGGGCTCCGAGTTACGTTGGGATGTGAGAGGTCCAGGGCCAGGGGCCCAACGTCTGACGCCCGACGTCCAGATTCCACATCTATACTCCCCTTAAACCCTATAATCCAGTTAAACCATGGAACTGTCCTTCCGGTACCTACGTTCGGGGCTGATTCAGGCAGGTGTGCTGCCCGCGAGCCGCGTGGCGCGAGCTGCCTGGTATCTGCTGGGACTGGATCTTTTTCTGTTTGTGCTGCAGAAAATACTCGGTCTGTTCAAGGTTGGAGCCGGAACAAGTTTAGGTGGCTGGGTCACATTCCTGAGCCTGGCCGTGATTGTGCTATTTGCAATCATTGCGTTTCGGAGGCTCAAGGCGAAACTCCTCTGGCGTCTGCGCAACCGATTGATCGTTACTTATGTCTTTATCGGCGTCATCCCGGTAGCCCTACTCGCGTCGATGGCGTTCATCACGGTCTATCTGTTTGCCGGACAGTTCGCCAATTTTGTGGTCACTTCCGATCTCAATTCCCGCCTACGAAGCCTGGAAGCAGTCAACGCTGCTATCGCCAACGAACTGGCCGCGCGCGTGGAGCGCGGACAGTCGGCAACCGCAGAGTCGCTGGAGGGGCTGAAACGGCACGATCCCGCATGGGCCCGACGCAAAATCTGCGCCTGGAGCGATGAAAAACCGCTACCTCTGTGCGGCGGCGTCACACCGGACGCCCTTCCGTTTGGACGTGCTCCGTCCGGAAGCCCGCAGTTTGGTGCAATCGTTAGTGACGGCAACAAACTCCATCTGAGGTCAGTGACGACACTGAGTTTCGGCTCGCAGAAACTGACGGTTATCACAAGCGAACCGCTGGATCGCCAACTTCTCGAGGTGATTGCAGCTGACCTGGGAGAGATCACGCTATACGCGATGACCGCCTCACCAGCGAATACTCCGACACCGCCTACATCCGGGGAAAGCCAGAAGGACGAAGGAGTTGCAGTTCGCAACGGGCCCGATGGGGTCGTGATGGATAGCCGAAGAGGGCAAGTGCTGCGGCCCATTCTGACGGCCGGCTCGTTGCCGGCCTCTAGTGGAATCTTCGATCGCGAGATCACCTTCGGAACGCCCTTGCCTGTTGTCAACTGGGCGAATGGAGAGCAACAGAAAGCGGCGGCCTTACTCCGGGTGCAGACCCGTCCTTCGGTCCTGTACGCGCGTCTATTCGCTGCCCTGGGAGATTTCGCCAAGGGTGTGGAATACGTGCTGCTGTTCTCTGCGATCGTTTTTGCCATCATCGAACTGCTGGCGCTCTGGATCGGTACACGGCTGACGCGCACCGTGACGGCCGCTGTGGCCCAGTTGTATGACGCCACGAAGCACATCAATCAGGGAGACTTCAGCCATCGCATTCCGGTGAAGTCGAGTGACCAGTTGGCAACCCTGGCGAACTCTTTCAACTCAATGACAGCCTCGATCGAAAAGCTGGTTCAAGAACAGAAGCAAAAGCAGCGGCTGGAGAATGAGTTGGCAATCGCTCAGGAAGTGCAGGCGCAACTCTTCCCGCAG
>JABCYV010000178.1 GCA_013290025.1 Acidobacteriota bacterium | reverse complement strand
TCCGGGGTGGGTTCCCCCTTACACTCAAAAAAGTGGCCCCATTTCTGGGGCCACGATTCAAAAGAGGCAGGGTTTTGGCGGGCTAAGTCAGGAAAGGCGACGCAAGGCACCGCTCCGCACGCGGAACGGCTCAAAGAGAAATGTCAAAAACAATGTGAAGAGGGTGAAGATCATTGGCTTGTAAAGCCTCTTTTTCTTGCAGGCTTAAAGTGCACTTGCGCGGCCAAAAGACGGTGCCCCTCTATTTGTTCCGGCTGGTCTGAGCCAAATGAAAGCAAGATATGGGTCTTATGGCTGAATTCATATGGTCGGCGGACACCCTCACCCGACTATGGGAAGGTAGGAAGAATGCACAATCCTGCACATTCACTGCACGACAATACTTCGGCGTGAAGGAGCGAATGGAACGGTTACGACCCCGCTTGGTCGAAGCTTAAGCCCGCATCTAGGAGTTGCCAGCCACGGTGCGCAGCTTTCCCGGCAAGAAATGGTAAGGCGGCCATGGACCGCTGATTAGCAGCTCGCAATTCTTCAACTGCTTAGCGGCGCTGCTATAACGGTTCTGATACTTCTCCACCGACTTTGAATCGATCAGATGAGCGATGTCGATCAGCATTCCGTCCGAGCTCACCCGCTTGCAGCTGATCTCTTCCTCCAGGGGATTAAACAGCTTGTGCACCTGGACCGAGAGGGCTCGGGCCTTGGTCTGGCGCTCACGGTCTTTCGAGGCTTTTTCCCGTAGCTTGACCAGGTACTCGCCGCCGACCGTGTCGGGTAAAACCACTTCCGCCATCGCCTCGCGCAATGTTCCGCTCCGGACCAACACTTTCAGGTGCATCTCCGCCTTGCCGCGCAGTTTGGCCACGCTCTGCCCGAAAGCCCGGCGATTGGCGCGCACTGCCTGACGGAGCGCGTCCTCAGTGTCGAAAATCGTCCCAAAGCGAAATGGCAATACCGTGCCAGTGCGGAAACAGACGCTGACCACCCGCGCATGCTCCAGCACATGCTTCTCTTCGAGCTTGTCTTGATTGCGTTCGTATTCGCTAACCACCACGGAAAAATCACCGCTGGGATAGCTTAGGACGGCGGCGCCATTCACCCCTTGGATCCCCTCCAAGAGAAAAGGCCTACGGGTGCGTGTGCCATTGTTTAGGGTTTGTTGCTCAGTAAGGCAATAAGCGTACCACGCCATATAGTTCTCTCCGAACCTGGTGCGAGGCGAGAGTGTTTCACCTCAAACATGCATGACAGTTGGCTACGGCTCTTGAACCTTTTGGAAGAAAGGGCGGTACAGCGACTAGAGTGGACATTTGCTATCTCGTCCACAAGTTCATATTAACGCCAGATGAATGAAAATTGCAACCTTTTCGTTGCACCGGGCATCGGCGGGGCGAAAGAGTCTGAAAGGAAACACGACTGTGACCAGCGGTCACTAACGCGAATCAGTGCCCCCGCCTGCAAGGGATCGCCTTGAGTTCCCCTGTCAGAATCGTTATTAAGAGACGCTCTTGGCCGCGTTTGGCGCTGCTCGCTCCTGCAAGGCGATGGTGACCACGCGCAGCATGTCATCCCAAGGTGCGGGTTTGCCGGTCCAGATCTCGAACTGGCGCGCGGCTTGATGGACGAACATCTCGATCCCGGGGATGACCTGCGCGCCCTGGGCCTTGGCCAGTTTCATGAGACGGGTTTCTGGCGGGTCATAAATCATGTCGAAAACGTAGCGGGCTTTGATTTCGTTTTCGTTTAGCGGAGACTCGCGAGTGTTCCCCATCCCCACCGGCGTAGCATTGATAATCACGTCAAAGGCCAGCTTTTTCAGATCAGCCCGCTTGATGACGCGGGCGTGAGCCCGGTGGGCGAGTTTCTTCGCCAGCCCCACGCTGCGATTCAGAATGTAGACCTCAGCGCCTCGCTCCTTAAGGCCGAAAACCGCTGCCCGAGCCGCGCCGCCTGCGCCCAGAACCAGTATCTTGGCCTTCTCCAGTGTGATCCGCTGCTCAAGAGGACGTACAACTCCAGCGGCGTCGGTATTGAATCCGTAGAGCTTGCCATCCTGAGCCCGCACGACCGTGTTGCAGGCGCCAATCTTGGTTGTGTGGGAGTCGGTGTTGTCCAGATGCTTGAGGATCGCTTCCTTGTAAGGCATGGTGATCGAGAGCCCGTGAATGGGGATATCGCGGACGCAGGCCAGCAGATCTTTCAGCGCCTTGGCGTGCAGGGCGAGATAAACGCCGTTCACATTCTCGCGGCGCAGCGCTGTATTCATGATGGCCGGGGAAAGGGAGTGCACGACCGGATCTCCGGCAACCCCGTATACCCGCGTGGCAGCGTCGACCTGCTCGATGCGATATGTGTTGCGCAGGTCCTGAGCGGTGACCTGGCCGGGCGCAGTTTTCTCATCTGGGCTGACCGACGCAAAGGTAAAGACGCTGCCGGCGCGCACTCCTAGCACACGGCTGATGATCCCCTGTTCGCCCATGCACAAGCCGATCAGAGAGTGCTTGTCGCTGCGCTTCTCCAGAAACTTCATCATGGTCACGTTGTCGTAAAGAGTGGTTGCCGTGCTCACGATTTTGTAATAGTCGGCGGAGATGGCGACCATTTTGTCCAACGTTTCTTCCAGACGCTTTGTTCCACGAAAGTCGTGATAGGAGAGGATAAGCGCGGCTCGATTCCGCAGGCGTTGCAGTTGCTCCGGCTTGCACTTGGCGGCGGTTTGCAGCTCGATATCGACGAGGTGGCAGCCTGCCACCGCCGCTTTCCCAAGCAGGTCGAGCTGGGACGCCATCGAACCCCGAAACCTGCCCCCGCTCGCTTTTCGCCGACAGGTAGCGATCGCTACGACCTGGGGATGGTATTCGGTGAAGCGCTTGATTCTTGGCAGCGCTAGGGCGGGTCGCGAGAGGTAGTCTAATCTGAACTCCAGGAAGGTGTTATCCCGAATCAGACCCTCCGCCTTCTCGATCAGTTCAACCGGATCCGAGCCGGTGACGGCCACGCACACCCGTGGCAGCCGGAGCGGCAAATGTCGCGAGATATAACTGTTAGGAGCAGCCGTCATTAATGTTGAGAGTTGGCGCGAATATTACAGGCGCGTAATTGCAGATGCAACAACGGATTATCAATCGCGCAGGCGCAAAAACTTTTTAACGTACCTTGCATGACACCGCCGTAACCTTGACCGGAATTACCCCGCTTGTTACTGTCCGACTGAAAGCCCTTTATTTGCTGCATTTAGCGGGGACGCCGGGTCGACCTCGGCTCTGACTCTGGAGGTAACATGAAGAAAATAGGACTGTTGCTGTTGCTATGCGTAGCGGTTAGCGCGGCTGCACAGCAAGCCGACTCGACCTCGGCGAACCAAGATACGCCGCAAGGCACTCTGGCCACTTCCGTGACCTTCCCCTATGAGCGGGTGCAAACCCCTACGACTGCGGATCTCTACTGCGCCGGCTTCGTCAGCAAGCAGCTTCTTCCCGACTCCAATTTCGTGGTCGGTGGTTTGCAAACTCCCAACACTACCAAGTTTGTCAACGGCGAAGTCGTTTATCTGAAGGGCAATGGCTACCAGACCGGCCAGCAGTACGAGATTATTCGGGAGCTGCGCGATCCTAACCGCTACGAATTATTCGCCGGCCAGCACTCCATGCTCAAGGCAACTGGGCAGGCCTATGCTGAACTGGGGCGCGTCCGCATCGTGGATACCCGAAGCAAAACGGCGGTTGCCCAAGTCGAATTCAGTTGCGATCCTATCGCCCCGGGCGATATTGCGATTCCGTTTGCCGAGAAGCCGGCAGTTTCGTTTCACCCTCAAATTCGCTTTGACCGCTTCGCCCCGGCCAGCGGCAAACTCAGCGGTCGCATCGTGTTGGCCAAGGATTTCGACTCCGAACTGGGAACGGGCTCGAAGGTTTACATGAACGTCGGCGCCAATCAGGGCATCAAGGTGGGAGATTATTTTCGCGCAGTCCGCTCCTACGAGGCTGATCTGCACGATCCCGTGGATTCGCTTTCCTTCAAAGCCTCGACCAACGAAGACACGCAGAGGAAAATGCCCTCCTTCGAACCTAAGCTGCTCACAAAGACTAACGGACCTGCGATCCACGTGGCCGATCTGCCTCGACGGGCGGTCGGCGAAATCGTGATCCTCAATACCACAGCCACGACAGCCACCGGCATGGTCGTGTTCGCCATGGAAGACCTCCACGTGGGCGATGACGTGGAGATGGACGCTCAGTAGATTTCCTCAAGACTAAGCAGCAGTCCCGGGGAGTATAACCTCCCCGGTTTTTTGCCAAGTGGACTCTGCATTCTCGCATCTCTCGGCATGAACTAAAACCACGTGCGAACCGCGGGCTTCAAGTCTTCACCACTGGCAACGATGGCTGCACATGGGCGGGTATTGCTGGTCAAACTGCACGCGTCTGTTCGATGTCGTCCCAGGCGGGCGGACTGCTTAGCGAAGAATAATGTGCGGATTACCGGGAATTTGCGAACCCAAAATCAGCAAAACAAAAATTAGAACTGCCAGCACCATAACCTACTCCAGTTCCTTGCAACATATAACAGAACGACGTGTGAAGCCAATGGTACTTTTGTGCCATGCGAGAATTCATTCCCTCCGCCGGTCGATGTGATTGCAATTTTCGAAGGCAGAGATTCCATGTAAGCCACGCCAATGGCTAGGCTGAACCTCAGACAGCGCCTTGACCTCAGAGCGACACAATCACCTTAATATCTCTCGATCTCCATCTCCGAACACTTCCGCGGTAAAAGCTTCGATGGCTGCTCCTGTCTGCCAGGCATCGGGCGGTAAGCCCGCTTTCTTGCAGGTCTGTTCGAGGAACGTGACTCGATCCCAGCCGTGCTCGATCGGCACTTGCGGCAGCAGCAGGCCGCGATATCCACCGTGGGTGATCAGGAGTCCGTGCCGTCCAATCTCCACGTCTTCCGGCCGGATCGGCGTGACGGGAGAAAGAATGCTAAGTGAAACCTTGAGTTCTCTCGCTTCGTCCGGTGTCACGGGCGAAAAGCGGCCGTCCTCGAAGGCGGCTCCGCGCGCGGTTTCCGCCACCGTGCGATATAAAGAAGACACTGGAAAAACGTAGCCCACGCAACCGCGCAATTCGCCGCGGTAGTAAAGCGTCGTGAACGCGCCCCGCAGCGCGGCGAGGTGGGGACAAGGTGCAACCAGAGAGATCTCACGGTGTTCCAGAGCTGAGACGATCGCCTCGTGGGCTAGCTTTAATAGGAGGCCGCGTTCTTCGGGAGAGAATTCGTTCTGCGGGGCGGCAACAGAATGGCAACCTGGTCGCAAATCGGGGGGCGGATTTTCACGTGGCGGCGACATCCCTCTTCCTCCGCCGACTGAGGATGAATGCTCGGCGGCGACGCTTCACCACCCGCCGATCAATCTTTGACCAGAAGGCGGCAAAATAGTCGCCGGCCGATACCAGAGACAGTACCACCATGAACCAAATCGCCGCCAAAGCAATGGCATGGACGGGGAAAAAATAGCCGCCCAAAATGGGCCATTCCTTCCACCGGTGGTCGAGGATCACGGCTACCACGGAAACAATCTGGACCAGCATCTTAAACTTGCCCAAATCGCTGGCCTCAATGGTGAAGCCTTCTGAAGCTGCGATCGATCGCAGTCCGCTGACCAGAAACTCACGCCCGATAATGACGACGGCGATCCAGGCAGGAACCAGACTGGGATTGAACTGGACGAGTGCAACAAACGCGGCGGCAATCAGCAGCTTGTCGGCCAGCGGATCGAGTAGCATGCCCATGGTCGTGATCTGTCCGCGCTTGCGCGCCAGGTAACCATCGATGCCGTCTGTGATCGAGGCGGCGATGAACAAGGCGGAAGCCAGCAACTCTTTCTCACCGCCCAACCCCTGGAACCGATTTGTGGAAAGGATCCAGATGAACAACGGGATACTGAGGATGCGGGTCAACGTGATGGAGTTGGGCAGATTCACCGGACACACTGCTAACTTGACGCGGTTGGAAGCGCGAAAGCCAGCGTTGCCAAATTATCCTCCACTGCGAAGAGCGAAAGCAATCAAAGTGAAGGAAATAGTGCTGACCCAGGTTATTTCTGCCCGAAGAGGGTCTAAGCTGCGTCGGTTGCGGTTTTGCTCAGGGATTTCAGGAGGGTCATTCCTGTCTCGAGCAAGCTGCTTTGATTTGGCACTTCGCCGCTGGGTGTCAGCTTGTCGACAACCGTCGGCAACAACTGCGCGAGTTGCGAACTCACAACTCCGGACGGAATCCCGAGCTTCGCTGCAAGTTGTTGCACCTGTTCGCTGCCCAGCGCGTGCTGAATCTGGTCGGCCGAAATGGGAAGGTTTTGTCCCGTCCCAACCCAGGAAGTAACCAACTCGCCCAAGCCTTTATCATGAAAGTTCTGCAAAAGCCCGGAGAGCCCGCCGGGCTGGTTGTGAATCATTTCCATTAGGTGTGATGCAAGCGGGTTTGCACTGTCGGCCGCCATTTTATTCGCGATATCGTCGAGCAATCCCATAAAAGCCTCCTCGAGAAACACGAGCACGAGCTTGAAGGTTGTGAAGCGCCGGCGGGACGGCGCAACCCATAAAGGATCTTTACTACTTCTGCTTAGCGATGATCTTGTCTTTGATCTTGCTGTAAGTGGCCTGGGGGATGATTTTCTTCCGCACCAGGTCCGTCTTCTTCGCATAGGGACGGCCATCAATGATCTTTTGTGAGTAGGCCGCGCCGATGCCAGGCAGAGCCTCCAGTTGGTCTTTGCTGGCGGAGTTGATGTCGAGCAAGTCCGTGTTGTCGGACGCGGTAGCGGCTGGTTTTGAGGACTTGGTTTGGGCTGCACTCCGGGCTGCGCTCACGCTAACTACCAGTGCCAGAGCGAAGAGTGCAATCAGAAGGCGCGAGATCGACTTCTTCCTATCCATGGATCCTCCTTAAAGCAATTAGTCTCTTGCAGCAGCCTTGTAGCCCGCTGCCTTAGCCTCTTCCTCAGACATAAACTTGCCTTTCTTCGTCGTGCCGTACCACCGGCCACCCTTGTGGTACACCCCGCTATCGGTGTTGACCCAGACTTTGCCGCTCGACCTTGCCGCCGCTATTTCCGAGCTTGAGGCAGTAGAACCCGACGGCGCCATTTTTGAAGATGACTTGGTCTGAGTGACGCTGTTTGCCATGGCATTCGCCGGATGCGCGGTCGTGGACTCCGGAGCGGTCGCCGCCGGCGCGGATTTTGTTGCGGGAGCGGCTGTCGCTGCAGGGGCACTGGCAGCAGCCTCCGTCGAGCTGGACTTCTTGCCCCGGCTCTTTTTGGCAGTTGCCGCGTCGGAGGTGCTGGCGGCACTGGTCGCTTCGGAGGGACTGGTAGTGCCGGCAGTCTCGGATTTCTTCTTGCGGCTGGATTTCTTTGTGCCTGCCGCAGGCGAAGTATCAGCGCTGGCCGAGCTGGAAGTATCGGTCGCCGCAGTCGACTTGTTGGTCGACTTCTTAGCGGAAGTTGCGGTATCGCCCGTTGCCGAGGATTGATCGTCCGCGGAGGCAGCCTTCTTCGATTTCTTCTTCTTTTTACTCTTGCTGGTAGATGAAGCGGTTTGGTCGTCGGCCGAGCTGCCTCGTGCCTGTGCTATCGTAGGGACAATGCACAGCGCGCAAAACAAACACAACAGTGCGGCCCAGGTCATTGCTTTCAATTGCGATCTGCTCATGTGATTTTCCTCCTGGTGGTGGGGCCCAGGTACAATTTGTCCGAAGGTTCTTGCCGCCTACGCGTAAATCCCGCGCTGCCGGATGGTGTACGCCACGCGGTCGATCGCCAACATATAAGCCGCAATACGATTGTTCACCCCGTGGGTTTCAGCAAAGCGGACCACGTCTTCGAAAGCGGTGATCATGATGTGCTCCAACTGCTCATTTACCACCGACTCTTTCCAGAAATATCCCTGGCGGTCCTGTACCCACTCGAAATAGGAAGTAGTGACGCCACCCGCGTTGCACAGGATGTCCGGAATCACAAACACTCTTTTGTCAGCGAGGATTTCATCGGCGGCTGAGGTGGTAGGCCCGTTGGCGCCCTCGGCAAGAATCTTGCACTTTACACGGTCGGCATTGCGGCTGGTGATCTGATTTTCGGTGGCGGCAGGAATGAGGATTTCGCAATCGGAAACCAGCAATTCGGCGGGTTCCGCTGGTTCGGCTCCGGGGAAGCCATGGATAGTTCGGTTTCGCTGGCGATACTCGGTGAGGGCGACCAGATCAATGCCATTCTTGTTGTAAATCCCGCCATCCACTTCAGCTATGCCGATCACTTTGTATCGCGCTTCGTGCATCAGTAGCGCAGCATTGGATCCAACATTACCAAAGCCTTGTACGATTACCCGCGTCCGGTCGCGGCTGAGGCCCAGCTTCTTGATGGCCTCATCGCAGACGATCATGATGCCGCGGCCGGTAGCCTCGCGGCGTCCGCGTGAGCCGCCCATGTTAATCGGCTTCCCGGTGACCACAGCGGTCACGGTCTGGCGCATGTGCATGGAGTAGGTGTCCATCATCCATGCCATGATTTGCTCGTTGGTGTTCACATCGGGAGCAGGGACGTCCTTCTCCGGACCGATGAACTCGATCAGTTCAGCTGTGTAGCGGCGGGTCATGCGCTCCAGCTCGCCCATCGACATCTTATGGGGATCGCAAATCACGCCACCCTTAGCGCCGCCAAACGGAATGTTGACCACGGCGCACTTCCAGGTCATCCAACTGGCCAGGGCGCGAACTTCATCGAGGGTGACGTCGGGGGCATAGCGAATGCCCCCTTTGGAGGGACCACGGGCGATCGAGTGTTGCACGCGGAAGCCTGTGAAAACTTCCAGTTTCCCATTGTCCAACATCACTGGGATGTGCACGATGACCTCGCGGCTGGGATAGCGCAGCACCTTCCAAATGCCCTCGTCGAGGTTCAACTTCTGCGCTGCCAGGTCAAAGCGTGCGGACTGCGATTCCCACGGATTGGCTTCCTTCTCCATGGTCATGGTCGTGGTACTCATAAGCGGATCTCCGTGATGATTGCGATTCGTATGTGGGCCTGCGACAAGGGGCGACTTTTCCCGGCGTGGCGGGCAAACGTTCAGAGTATATGAGGGGAATGGCGACGAGGCAAGCTGACGCGAACTAACCACGAAGGGCACAAAGGACCACGAAGGAAGCCGTCCGGATTTACGGCTTAGTGTGACTTCGTCTTCATGGCTGATGAATTTAGGCCGTTGCCAGCTCTGAGGAAGTCTAAAGACGAAAACCGAACCAACACAAACTGCGCTAGGTGTGGATGTGGGGGCTCTGGCCAGGATTCTTACGGGGTGGCGGCGGAGCCTTCACCACTTTTACCTCAAACTGTACCGGCAACTGTTTCGGAGGGTAACAGGCGGCATTGTCGCAGGCCTGATACTTCAGGTTTCCGCGCAGGACATATTTCCCGGGCAGCACAGAGGCCAGGGGCCGCACCGACACGGCCACGGTGAAATCTCCGGTGTAAACGTTCAGCTTTTCATCCGGAGAAAATGGGAAACTCCGGTCTTCGCCGCTCGGATACTTAACTCCGACCACGATGTCAGTAGGGGCCTCGAGCTTGAGCGAGGTGGGAATCAAGAATTCAGACTTCGGTGTATTCGAATTGATGTGAAAACCCGAACCTACGCGGAAACTGAGGTCGACTGTGCTCGACTTGCCGCGCGTAACGCTGGCAGTTGGCACGGGCGACATCACAACGGATGGAACTTTCCGTCCGGGAATGTCATCCTGCGCGATGGCTAGAAGCGCGGCAAGGAGCATAACCGGCACCGGGATAGAGCTAAACCGATTCATAAGTCGTCCGCACTTTCACTCGAAACCACCGAACTTGATGGACGTGAGCTCACTTTTGCGCTTGCACTGCTTGCCCCTGGCCCAGGGCCTTCTTGATGTCGTCCTCGATTTCACCTCTACCCTTCAAGCCGAAAACCTTGTCGACTACTTTGCCGTCGCGGCCTATGTAGAAAGTCGCGGGCAAGAACTGAACTCCGCCGTAGGCATCACCAACTGCTTCCTTGCCCACGAGGACCGGATAATTCACGCCCAAATCCTTAGCGAACTTGGCAATATCCGCCGGGCTCGCGTCGTCCATTGCGATGCCCAACACTTGCAGCCCTTGACCTCCGTATTGTTTTTGCAGCTCCACGAACCAGGGCATTTCGATTTTGCAGGGCTGGCACCAGGTAGCCCAGAAGTTCAGTAATACAGCTTTGCCACGAAAATCGGAGAGGCGAACAGTCTTGCCATCGAGCGATTGCAGGGTAAAGTCGGGAGCTACGCCGCCTTTCGCATTGGGGGCAGGAGCACCAATTTGATTGGAGACCCGCCGGGCCCTGTGAAAGCCAAACGCCAACATGAAGGTGACCAGCAGGGCGACGAGAATAAGGACAACCGGATCACGTCTCACGAAAAAACTCCGTCACAGCGCAAAACGATTCAGGAACGACAGGTAGTTCGAAATAATGGTAAAGCGCCCGAATACAAGCAGTGCCCCCAGCAAGATTAACAATACTCCGCTGCCGACTTCGACGGCGTGCATGTGCGACCGGAAACGACTATAGAACTTCAGGAAGCGGCCAACGCCCAGCGAAGTCAGAAGAAACGG
>JABCYV010000177.1 GCA_013290025.1 Acidobacteriota bacterium | reverse complement strand
TTTGCGTCGCCATTGACACCGGTGGCACCTTCACTGACTGTGTCTGGATTGATCGTGGACGCATTCGCATGCTGAAAGTATTTTCCACCCCATCGGACCCTTCACTGGCGATCGTCGAGGCCCTGGAGAGAATCGGCGTAAGCGGTCCTCTGACTCTGCTGCACGGCACCACCGTGGGCACCAACACGCTGCTGCAGCGCAAAGGCGCGCGCGTGGCTCTGGTCACCACTGCTGGTTTTGAGGATGCCATCGAGATTGGACGGCAGGCCCGACCCAAACTTTACAATTTCTTCTTCGATCGCGTGGAGCCGCTCGTATCCCGCGATCTACGCTTCGGTCTGGATGAACGCGTCGGCAGCGACGGTGAAATTCTAAAGTCGCCGACGCAGGATGAGATTCGCTCGCTCCTGGAGGCAGTCCGAAAGAAGCATCCCGAGGCAGTTGCGATCTCTTTGCTGTTCTCCTTTGCCAACCCACGGAGCGAGCTCGCCGTCGCCGCCGCGTTCAAGTCTCTGCAGGTGTCGCTGTCCATCTCTCATCAAATCCTGCCCGAATTCCGCGAATACGAGCGCACCAGCACAACCGTGGTGAATGCTTACCTGCAACCGGTCATGCAACGCTATTTTGAGCGGCTCCATGAGAGCCTCAATCGGCGGGCACAAGGCTCAGCGACATCTCGACACCGCGAGACCAGGATCTTTGTCATGCAGTCCAGCGGCGGGATCACGCCTTTGAACTCAGCGGCTCGTGAACCGGTGCGCACGATACTGTCCGGACCGGCGGGAGGCGTGGTTGGCGCCGCTGCCATGGCGCGGCATAGCGGGTTTGAACGAATCATTTCGTTTGATATGGGCGGGACTTCCACCGATGTCGCGCTCGTCGACCGCGAGGTCCGCTCCGGAAGTCAGGCTGAGATTGCCGGCCTGCCCGTCGGTGTACCCATGCTGGATATTCACACAGTGGGCGCTGGCGGGGGGTCCACCGCCCGCTTCGACGCCGGCGGAGCACTCCGAGTTGGCCCTGAGTCTGCCGGTGCCGATCCAGGACCAATCTGCTATGGTCGCGGCACAGAGCCAACGGTCACCGATGCCAACCTGATTCTGGGACGCTTGCAGCCAGAATACTTCCTCGGCGGAGATTTCATTCTCGATGTCGAACGCACGCGGCGGATCGTTGCCGAGTGGTTGAAGCGGCATCGACCCAAACTGACGCTGGAACAGTTCGCCGCCGGAATCATTCGAGTGGTGAATGCGACCATGGAGAAAGCCATCCGCGTAGTCTCGATTGAACGAGGTTACGATCCGCGGGAATTCGCGTTGGTAGCCTTTGGAGGCGCGGGTGGATTGCATGCTTGTGATCTCGCCGAGGCTCTCGGCATTCCGCGTGTGATTGTGCCGGCGCTGCCGGGAGCGCTTTCCGCTTACGGCATTTTGGTGAGCGATGTGGTGAAAGATTATTCCCACACAGTATTGTGGCGGCTTGCAGATAAAATTCCCCGCGAGCACCTGAATGCAAGTTTCGCTTCCTTGCGCGCCAAGGCGGAAAAGGATTTCCGTAATGAAGGCTGGCAAGGTGCCATCCGATACCAGCGCAGTGTCGATGTTCGCTATCGAGGCCAGGGATACGAGCTGCCGATTCCCTTCACTACTAACCTGATCCGTGACTTCCGGCGCGAGCACCAACGTCGCTACGGCTACAACTATCCGGCCCGTGAGTTGGAACTGGTGACACTTCGGCTGCGAGCCATCGTCAAATCGCCGCGACCAATTCATACTTATGAGGGGAGGGCCGTCCATCCAAGCCGAGCGCAGCTCGGTTCTGGCGATGGCAAGAAATTCTCGGTCGCCGATCGAATGCCACGCCACACCCAAGTTTTTTTCGACGGCAAGAAACTGCCCACTTCAATTCGCACTCGTGACTCGTTACAGACGGGAAGGATGTATTCCAGCCCCGCTGTAGTTTGTGAATACAGCGCGACGACGATTGTGCCTCCGCGAACGCGCTTTCGGATAGACAAAGCGGGAAACTTGTTAATCGAAACTCAAGCGCCGCGAAGATGAATCCGAAACTAGGTACTCCGCCTTGGTGACCGCTACAATGTCTGCATGAAGCCCAGCATCTTTGTGGTCGAGGACGATCCGGATATCTCGCGGCTGGTACGCCATCATCTGGAAGCAGCTGGATTCGCGCTCAAGGTGTTCCCCACCGGCACAACCGTGATTAGCGAATCTGAACGGCAACGGCCCGCGTTGTTCATCCTCGACATCATGGTGCCCGGCAAGGACGGTCTGGAGCTGTGCCGTCAAATCCGGCAAATGCCGTCGCTGGCCCCGACCCCCGTGATCTTTCTCACCGCCAAGAGCGGCGAAGCCGATCGCATTTTGGGACTGGAACTGGGCGCCGATGACTACATTCCCAAGCCTTTCAGTCCGCGCGAGCTGGTAGCACGGGTGAAGGCAGTCCTGCGCCGTTTCGAGCGGCCGCTGTCGCAGGCTCCGCTGAAGGTTGGCGAAATCGAGATCGATCCGGGCGCGATGACGCTGATTGTGCGCGGCAATACGGTTACCACCACGGCTACTGAGTTTCGTCTGCTCGATTACTTCGCCCGCCACCTCGGCCGGGTTTTCACCCGCGATCAGCTTCTCGATTCGGTCTGGCGCGATACCGCCTATGTGACTCCACGATCTGTAGACGTTTACGTGCGGCGCATTCGGGAGAAAATCGAGCCAGATCCGGAGAATCCGCGCTACCTAAAGACCGTGCGGGGCGCGGGATACCGCTTCGAGGCGCCGAAGTGAGGAATCGGATTTTCATCAAGTTGGTGGCTGCCTTTGCGATAGTAATTGCAGCGGCAACCATAACCCTCGATATCTCCATTCGGCGCGCCTGGGAAACTTCACTTCGCAAAGAAATCGAACGCAATCTGCGGCAAAAAACCGTGATGTTTGCTCATCGCGTCAACACTGACCACTCATACGCTTTGGCGGATGTCGTTTCCCAGGAGGGACAGGCCTCGGGCGCGCGGGCCATAGTCATTGACGCCCAAGGCAAGGTCTTGGCGGATTCCGAAGCCAGTGCTGATGCTGCAGAGAACCAAGCCCATCAACCCGAATTCGTCGATGCGCTGAAGGGAGAGGTGGGTAGCGCTACTAGAAGTACCAGCAGCGTTGCTGTGCCTATTCAGTATGTGGCTGCTCCTGTCGCGGGAGGCGCGGTCCGGCTGGCTTATCCTCTTTCCGACGTCGAGGCCGCGATTGCACTCGTGCACCGCACGCTGCTGTGGGGGACGCTGGTGGCCTTCGCAGTTGCAGTGGTGATGTCCGCGATTGTGGCGCAGGTGACCGGACGACGCCTGCAACGCATCGTCGAGTTTGCCAGGAGGATTGCGACTGGCGATCTGACGGCGCGCGTTACTGGGACGTCCGATGACGAGATCGGACAGGTCGCGGCTGCGCTCGACAAAACCGCCCGGCAACTCGAAGAAAACTTTGCTGCGCTTGAAACCAGCCAGCGCCAGCTTGAGACCATGCTCAACAGCATGCAAGACGCCGTCATTGCCATCGACGCAGATGACCTGGTGCAGTGGGCCAATCAGCGCATGAACAAGCTGGTTCCGCAGCGTACACGGCTAAACGCCCCGGTGGTTGAAACTGTCCGCGACCCCGACTTTTTGCGGGCGGTGCGCGGGGCCAGCGAGACACGCAAGGTGTACGCCGCCCGCGCTGCCTCAATTCTCCCCGGTCGCACCTTCGATGTGACTGCCGCGCCCATGCCCGGCGGAGGGGCCGTGGCTGTCCTGCGCGATCTTACCGAAACTGAGCGGGTGGAGAAGACCCGGCGCGATTTCATCGCCAACGTCTCGCACGAACTGAGAACTCCACTGACTTCCATCCAGGGTTATACCGAAACTCTGCTCGACAGCGCACCCGAAAACAACCACGTTCGCGACTTCCTGGAGATCATCCGCAAAAATGCCACACGCATGTCACGCCTGACCGAAGACCTGCTAACCCTGGCTCGGGTGGAGTCAGGAGAACAACGTTTTGCTCTGCAGTCGGTCATGCCAGGGGAACTACTGCAGGAGGCGGTACAAAGTTTTCAGGAGGTTGCGCGGTCGAACAATATCGAGTTGGAAGTAGAAGACCATGCCGCGGTTGCAGTCAGCGCTGACGCCGAGGCCATCCACCAGGTCTTCTCCAATCTGGTGGATAATGCCCTCAAATATGCAGCTTCAGGCGGACGCATTGTTCTGGGGGCACGACCTTCAGCGCGCGGGGTTGAGTTTTACGTACGCGATTTCGGCCCCGGCATTCCTTCCGAGCACCTACCCCGTCTGTTCGAGCGCTTCTACCGAGTGGATAAAGCCCGCTCCCGCGAGTCGGGCGGGACCGGCCTGGGGCTAGCTATCGCCAAGCACATTGTGCTGGCACATTCCGGCGCCATCCGTGCCGAGAGCGAACTGAATCACGGTTCGACTTTTCTGTTTACCTTGCCTTTGACCCCAATCCCCGAAAAACGGCCCTGATTCAGCGATTTTTGGGTCAAACCAGCGCGAAAAATTCATCCCACGTTAACCAAGTTGTTGAAAAAACAACCTATCCTCCTCTATTGGTCATCCATCCAAATGAATGGCAGACTAACAGAGCGCAAGGAGAGACGTGAGCGAACGCGGCGGACGATCACGCTAAGAAGGGACAGGCGCATGAGTACAGCCAGCACCAAGAGTCCACAACCGGAGTCTTCCTATCCGCACCTGGTCAGGCGGACTGTCGAAGCTTGCCGAGTGGCCAAGGAGGCCGCGGCAACTGCCGCGGAAGGTATTGCCACCGGATCCTCTCCTTTGCTCAATACGCTGCGAGAGCGCGAAAAGCAGCTCGATGAAATGGACATGGAAATCGACGCCGGGGTGACCTTGGCCATCACCCAGGTCAGCGAGACCGAGGCTCGCGAACTGCTGGCCTGCATGAAGTTCATGATTAGTCTAGAGCGCATCGGAGACCTCCTACTCAGCTTTGGCAGCAGTGCGCAAGCGGCGGGGCCGCGGCTCGATCCGCAAGACACGCGCGATCTCACTCACATGGCCACGGTTCTGGAAAAAATGTTAAGCGATGCGGGCACGGCTTTTTCCACTCGAGACGTCAAGAAGGCAGTGGATGTGCTCCGCGCCGACGCCGAAATGGATCGCCTGCGCAACCTGATCTTCCTCCGCCACATCGAGAACCCGGAAAACGTGCAGCGCCAGGCTAGTCTGCAAGTCATTTTCATGACCCAATCGCTGGAACGCGCCGGTGACCACGCAAAGAACTTGGCCGAAGAAGTGTGCCACTTTGTCAGCGGCCACACGGTCCGACACGTCCTCATGGCTTACGACAAGCCCGTGGAGCAAATGTTCATAGACTGGCTTCGCAGCCGCGACGAAAAGCACTAACCAGAACCACCACCTGTCACACAGGCTTGACTGGAACCGGCTCGGCGTTTAGCTTGGTGAGTAATGCGTTTAGCTAAGCCATTGTTTCTGGTGATCCTCGCAGTCGCTCTCGGAGCGTACGCATTCGACTGCGGGGCCGCGACAACTCCAGAACAAGCGATGCAGTGCTGCCATTCAATGCATTGCTCGTCGCACGGCCACCAAGGCATGGACTGCTGCAAGACCATGCCAACGATGCACGCTCCTTTTGTGCAGTCCTCGTGCGTGCATGGGATTTCCTTGTCCCATTCTGCATTCGGACTGATCCCAGCATCTGCCGAATCTTATGGCTTAGATTCATCAGCTAGCACCGTCGCGTCGCAATGCCACGCCCCGCCCGGCTTCTGCGTACCCTCTACCCCGCCACTTCGCATCTAGTCTGACCTCCAGTCGTTTCCCGGCTTCAGGCATTGGTGTGCCTGAGGTTCATGATTTTGCTGGAGGAAAACTCGTGAGATTCCAAAAGGCAACACGTCTTAGTTGGATGTGGGCGTGCCTCACGCTCATCCTACTGTTTTGTGCTTCAACAGCCAGAGGGCAAGGGCCAGCACCCGAAACAGCTCCGCCGTTGTTTCCAGGCGGCGCACTCATCTCCTACAATTCCATCTTCACCACACGCGGTCTGATGCCGGGAATATCGAGTGGTATTCCCGTGACTGCCCGTCCTACCTTCTCGCATGAGGGCGATTTCAACTTCACATGGGGGTTCTACCACGATTTTGATTTGACCGTTCTCGTTCCGGTAGTCACGAATCACTTTGACAGGCCGGGGAGCCCTGTAGCCGAGGGCACTGGCCTCGGCGATGCAATGGTGCTCGCGAAGTACCGGTTCTACCGGCGAGATTCACCGCGAGGAACCACACAGGCATCGGTCACGCTCGGTCCCAAGATTCCGACGGGCCGAACCGACTTGGCTGATACGAACGGCGTTCGCCTGCCTGCATCCTTGCAGCCCGGCTCTGGCTCGACCGATTTATTTCTGGCAGCGAACTGGACTTACACAGGGCTTTTCAACCTCAAACGTCTGGTGGCTGATGAGGATTTCCATTCCCTCATCCGCTCACAGGGGACGCAGCAAACTCGGCTCGGCAGCGACCTCGAATCACGCTTCTGGCTCTCGTACCGACCCTACGAATCAAAGAATGTGGCCCGTGAGTGGTTCATTGGTCCAGTGCTCACCTGGCTGCATTCTCAGGACGACCGTCTCGCAGCTGTCACTCAGAGAGGCAGCGGTGGCGACGTGTTGCTGGCTGGAGTCACGACCTACGCCGGCTTACGACCCGGAATGCATCTTTGGCTTGGAATGGATTGGGACGTAGCGCATTCAGCAGGCGGATCGTTTATGCCCGTGCGGCGCCACTTCAGTTTTGGGATTACGCAGCAGTTTCGACTGCATCTCTAAGAAAGGAGGAGCGATGAAGACGAAAAAGTTGGTGCTACTTCTTTTTCTCGGTTCGGTGGTTGTTGTCCCGGTGGCGGAAGCGCAAATCAAGCATATTGAAATGCGCGTCGAAGGCATGACCTGAAACTTTTGAGCCTACGGGGTGAAACAACACCTCGGGCGCCAGTCTGGCGTTCAAAACGTAGAAGTCAGTTTGCTGGATGGAAAAGTTGATGTCACCCCTAAAGAAGATGGGCAGATTGATCCCGTCCAGCTTCTCAAGGCGACATACGACAGCGGTGTAACCGCTGCGGAGATGGATATGACCGCACGCGGAAAAATCGTCAAGGACGCTTTGGGCAGCCTTGCCTTGCAGGTCGCACCGAATCGGTCGTTTGCGTTGGTGCCGAATGACCTATCAAAAGGGCTGGAACTGCTCGCGGACTCACCGACGATGGTCACGGTTCGGGGCCAGCTGTACAAGAAACCGGCAGGGAAAAAGAAAGCGGATTCGTCGGCTCCACTTAAGTTGCTGATTCTAGAACTCCAGAAGAAGGAATAGATGCTAAGAAAAGGTTTGTTACTTCTAACCCTCGCTGCGGTTGGACTCGTTGGATGTAATCAGCATTCGACGAGTCCGACTCAGCTCAAAGAAAACGTAATCGCAGCAGGTGAGATTGGTTCACGGTTGCCTGAGTTTTCTGTGAAGGACTTGCAAGGAAACGATATTTCCTCGGCTGACCTTCGCGGCAAGGTGCTGCTCGTTGATTTTTGGGCGACGTGGTGCCAACCGTGCGAAAGAGAGATGCCGGGCTATCAGAAACTTGTGGACCGCTATGGCTCTCGCGGATTCGCAGTGGTCGGGCTCAAATTCGACACCATGAAAGATCTGGAAGACCCAATCCTGTTTGCGAAGAAAATCGGAGTCCGTTATCCGTTGGCCGTCGCGACTGATGACTTGAAGCAGAAGTTTGGTGGTATTGAAGGCTTACCGACCACGATGCTCTATGACCGCCGCGGAATACTCCGACAAAAAGTCATCGGGTTTGAATACACGAATATCATCGAATCGGAACTACAGCCACTTCTCTGAAGCCTTAGTAATCGGAGAGCATTAGCGTTCTTCATCGGGCCTCGCCGGTCAATGCTGAGAGCTGTCTCGCTGCATCTGACGCTACATCGACAACGGGACCGTCAATGAATACGGGCGCGGAATCCCACCCGGCATTCTTTGGATAGACCGCCACCACATCCCAGAGTATTCCGGCGCGGGAGCAGCAGCTAGTCGTCAAGCCGGGCAGATGTCCTCGCAGTTCCTTTGCAACTAGATGGTTCTTGTCCCAGAACTGCATGACTCGTGGGTCCGGGACTCGCGACTGGATGAACCGACTTGGGCTAGACCAGTCGGAGGCAAGCATCGGCTCCCAGATAACGAACACTCTAAGATGTTCCGAGTGATTCTGCTTCAGGATTTGTTCTGTCGCGGAAGCCCCCCGCAAGCACGTCGGTCAAGTCGGAGAGAGGAGCAGCAGGACACGCTCGTCATTGGCAGCGCCGTCAAACTGCTGGACAAACTCGGAGAAGTTGCCCTCGTTGAGAACGGTCAACTTGCCCCCCGCTGGCCCCCAGAAATACCAGCCGACCAACAGCGTGGCGATGACTGCGGCCAGCGCGGGCGCGTTCTTGATCTTCGCAGTTTCCATGTCTCACCGCGCAAGCACGCTGGCGATCGTCTGCGGGAAGAGGATGACCACAAGAACGATTGCGGTGGCAACCCACAGCATGGCCATGTTCAGCGGACTGCGTTTTCTGCACTGGTTGCGCCCGCGATACAGCTGAACGAAGCCGCCAACCAGCAGAACGACCGCAAGACCGAGAAACCAGCTATGGAAACTCTGCGCCCAGACACTCAGCCCCGCCAGCCCGACCGCGCCAACAAAGCCAACTGGCAGGCAGCACGCCAAGGTAGAAAGCGCAGCGATCACGGCTGCGACGGGAGTTGCTCGTTCCGCGATCCTCATGCCAGTTTCACCCCTTCTTCTTCGCTCTTGAAACCGCCAGCTGAAGCATCTCCTCCGAGGGGACTCCGCTCAGGTTGGCGTACAGACGACACTTCAGACCGGGGGCAATCGTCTCGGCGGCTTCGACATCCTCGCCGTCCACGCGGATCGTGGGAGAGCCAGGGAACATCAACTCTCTTGCCTCGGCATCTGTTCTTACAGCTATCGACCGGATCTCCGCCGGCATAGATTCGGAGGACAACACCCGCTTGACTTGCTCGACTACCGGGAAGTAATTAGGGCACCCTGGAGAATAAAGGATTTCTATTTTCATTTGAGCCCTCCCTCTGACGTTTCCAGTACGGGACATGCGCTGGGTGCGTGCCGCCGCCGATGTTCCAGTTCTGCGTTGCATCCTCGCAAGTCCGCAGCGAGTTCAGATTTCAGCCGCTCAAGGTCGCGCATCTTCGTTCGCACTTCAACCATCTTCGCGGTCAGCAGTTTCCTTACCGATTCGCACGCGTCTACGCTGCGGGCCCGGAGGTTTCCTAATTCTCTGATTTCCCTGAGGGAGAAGCCGAGTGCCTGCATTCGCTGGATGAAACGTACGCGCTCGATGTCTTCCGCCATATACAGCCGGAAGCGGCCTGTGGTTCGCATCGCTCTCGGAAGCAGTCTGCGTTTTTCATAAAAGCGAATCGCATCGACCGTCAACTCGGTTCGTTTTGCCAGCTCGCCGATTTGTAGAATGGGAGTTGAAGCCTGATGATTTGGCGCCATAACTGAATCATACAATCTGGAGTATGGTCCAGAGTCAAGAGGAAAAAGGCAGCCCGGGCTGCGGTGCGACACCTCAACAGCCCGGTGATTTAAACCAGAAGTTTGGCGGGATGCAATGGTTTCCGACCACAATCGTCTGTGACGTCGGTCACTTATGGTCGGCGCCCTTTGATCTAGAATTTTAGGGTCTGTTTCGAAGTGGTGCTTATGTCCGGTCGTATAACCCAAGCCACCGTCCGCGCGCTTGATTGGATAGCACAAAAGACCCTTCCTCCGGATAGCAGTCCCGCTCACCAGCAGACCGGACGACGAGGCGAAGAAGAGGCTTACTTTTACTTGAGAAGGCTTGGCTACATCATGGTGGCCCGCAACTTCCGCTCTGCGCGTCGCAAAGGCGAGATCGACCTCATCGGATGGAATAAAGATGTATTGTGCTTTATTGAAGTCAAGACTCGAACCACGCGGGACGTCAAGCCGGCCGAGGCGGCGGTGGACCGCCGCAAGCGCCACGAACTAATCGCCGTCGCGCGTGAGTACTTAAGGCACCTACCACCTTCGTGCCAGTGGCGCTTCGATGTGCTGAGCGTATATTATAAGGAACATTCCAGCCCACCACAGTTCGAGTTGTTCCAGAATGTTCTCCCCTTGGCGTAAAATAACGATTTGGCCCTCAGCCTACTGAAAGGATTTAATGCTTGCCTGAGCTTAGAAAAGACCCGATTGTTGGCCGGTGGGTGATTATTTCGACCGATCGTGCCAAGCGTCCGACAGATTTCGCTCGCGAGGCGGTCAAAATTAAGGGCGGCTTCTGCCCTTTTTGTTACGGCAATGAATCAAAGACTCCTCCGGAGATTCAGGCCTATCGTCCCAACCCGAATGGCGGACCTCCGCCGCAACGCGACAGCCCGGGCTGGACGGTGCGCGTGGTCCCTAACAAGTTCCCAGCACTTGGTATTGAGGGCAACCTGAACCGTCAGGCCGAGGGCATGTTTGATCGGATGAATGGCATTGGCGCGCACGAGGTCATCATCGAGACCCCCGACCACAACGCTACCCTGGCCAATCTTCCTCCTAAGCGCATTGAAGATGTGCTCTGGACCTTCCGCGATCGCATTCTCGACCTTAAGAAGGACCGTCGCTTCAAATATATT
>JABCYV010000176.1 GCA_013290025.1 Acidobacteriota bacterium | reverse complement strand
GCGTCATGAAAGCGCAGAATCTTTCTACATCGCTGGGCGAGGGAAGGGATGCTGCCCCTTCCCTCGCGCACCCATCCCCAAAAACAAACCCCGGTCGTTTACACAGAAGAGTTGACACACCTCACTAAACCGCAGATGCGACCATAGACTCGGTTCTTCATCTAGCTGATAGGTCAGCCTCTTCTAAGTTCCCAGCGTGCCAGCTCTCATCTTTTTCAACCAGCGGAATGACAATTTTGAGTGCATCTACTTCTTGGCGCACCCGGACAAGCTCAATTTCTTTTTGCCGTAGAATCTCATATATATCTCTATCTATATTTTCCATCAGTACCCTGCACCCTGTGGGAGACTGGTCGCGTCCGATCCGTGTTGCTTCACCATCTTGTTGTAGTTTCCCATAATGAGGAACGGTGCCGCGCATTGCCCCACGAAGAGCGCCCAGTCATCCTTACCTGAGATTTTCAGTACGGCTGAGACTGCCATTGATCCAAGTGCGAGTCCCAGGAATACGCTTGATGGTGCCCTCGATGTCTGTCTCTCAATTGCACCCGTAACCGGATCTTCAGTTGCCTGTCCGCGTTCCACCCTGCTCTCCATTATGAACTCCTTTATGAATAAATGCGTTTCGCAGTCTGCAACCCATATTAGTCGTCTCCCTCATCACCGCCATCGGGCACACCATGTAGCAACTAGGCTGGGAAGCCGTAGCCACAAAGGGTCGCCCTCGGTCTGGCGCAGAACAGACCGGAGCTAACGACTCTGATATTGGTTAAAAGCTGATGAGGTTCATACGCGAGAAAGTCAAAAGGCGTCGATGTTCAGCTTCATTTCCCAACTGTGGTCCAAGGACGAGGGTCAGGACATCGCGGAGTATGCCGTCATGCTGGCCGTGATTTTAGTCATCGTTATCGGCACAATCCGGCTCGTCGGATCGAACGCCAATAATGCCTTTTCATCTGTGGTCAGCTCGATTCACTGAGCACCCAAGGCAACTACTCCGCCACCCGAGCTTTGGGAGCAGGCCTTACCCCTGACTTTGGTCGGCATTGCCCTGTTCTCCGCCAAAGAAGCTCATCGCTTCCTCATTCTCGATGTCTTGCGGACGATCCACCACCTTGACGACCGTCCGGAGCGTGCAGATAGCATCTTCGCCAAGCCCAACATGCCGGACAATTTCTTCGAGGTCACTCTCGCCGGGGTCCCAGTCGCACCAGACTTCAAATAGAACTTTGTAGTACGCCATCGGACCTCCTTCCGTCCGCAAACGTGACTGAGACTGTCCACAGCTTTCGGCTCCTCACAGCCCGAGATGTTGCGTGTTTGCGTTGGTTACCGCGGGTGTCCTAAAGTCTAACTGATGTCCGGGCTACCCACTCAGGTCCCGTGGAGACGTTTCGTCTGCGTGCTCCGAAAACTGGGCTATACCGCCCAAAAGGGCAAGGCCGGCTCAGCAAGATCGTTTGTTAACCCGAGCCGCAGCCCAGAAGTTGTTTCATTTCGAGAGCCACATCCCGGAGCCAACCTCCGCCCGCCGATGTTGCGTATGTATCTTCGCAAACTTCTTCTCGACCCGGATCAGTTCATGCAGCTTTTAGAAGACTGCTAGATGGGGCGCGCAAACGACAGCTCATGGCCCTCCGGATCTGGCATGTGGAAATAGCGTTCGCCCCAGGCGGCATCTCGCGGACTCTCTGGATGAAATCCTTTTCCCCGCAAGTAAGCCCAGAATGCGTCAACGTCAGCCACGTAGAAAATCATCCGCCCCCAGCGAGTAACCGAATGACCCTGCTCTAGATTGAGAATAGGGGTGTTGGCGTCCTTGGCGCGGAGCGAAGAAAAACATCCATCTTCGTCCCCGTAGATTATCTCCATGCCCAGAACATCTCTGTAGAACCGCACCGAGTCCCGCATACTAGCCACCTTAAGTGTCACAGCCGAAATCCGCTCAACCTTCATCTTAGCCTCCAAAGAAATGTGAAGTGCGTCCCGTCTGGCCCCCGATGCGCTCTTTAAGCCCTTCGTCGCCCCGGTGTCCGTAGACCCGATGCTATTTCCCTGGAGACAAGAGCGGCAAAATGAACGCACGCGAGAGACCCGTCCTTGCAACGTATTGCTTCAAACTCACCGAACCCGTCGCTGTAAAGATGTAGCGGCAAATACCGCCGAGCAAGTACAGTCGAAAGACACAAAACCGCCTACCCCCGGGTTCGAGAAGCGACCTTAAGAAGCGTCCCTGGTCGGGGTCACCCGCCACAGCTCTGGTCACTTTCCCGCAGTGTCTCCGAATGGTTACATCCGTTACTTGCACGAAGCTTTCAAGTCTCGTGGCTTGCACCTTCCGGGCGATACTACTGAGAGAGACGCATGGATCATTCCCGATCCCGGCTTGAGTCGCTAAAGAACCGCATCATTTGAAATTTGAACTTTTAAAGGAGAGACAAGATGAGACTGAATTGGATGTATGGCGCACTGCTCGCAACCGCTATTGTCGCGCCGAGTTCAGCGCAGATTTCGGTGTACATCGGGACCCCGCCACCGGCGATCCGGTACGAGGAGCGAGGGCCGATTCCAGGGCCAGGCTTCGTCTGGGTGGAAGGGTATTGGGTGCCAAATGGTCATCATTACAAGTGGGTTCGGGGACGTTGGGACCGTCCACCCTATGAAGGGGCGTACTGGAGCCACCCGCATTACGACCACTACCGGGAAGGCTGGCAAATGCATGAGGGACATTGGGACCATGAGGACCACGATAACGGCCACGGGCGCGACCATGATCGTGATCACGACCACCATGATCACAACCATGACCGCTAATCACTAAGATTACCGAGAGCGGGTGTCAACTTATCTGGCCAGTTGCCAACTGCCAACGCGATTCCGGGCGTGTCGTTCCCAACATTGAAGGACCCAAACTTCTTCCACTGCTCGCAATCCCATTCCTGACGCCACATCCAGTACAGCCGAACGGCCAAGCGGCGCGCCACACGCGCCGCACGCACCGGTTGCGGCAGCCCGTGCGTGAAATTTGCCCATACGAGACAATGGGATAGCGCTAGTCGTCGCCAAACAGCTTCTTCCTTGCCGCTTCGATGTTTACGGCCACGCTCATACTGGCAGTGTCATCCCCCAATGCCTGAACCGTGGTACTGGAACGTCACAAGAACATGAAAGGCTCCTGTCCCGAGACGAAACCTGGCGCGAGTTTGCTGCCGATTTTGGCCCCTACTGTCAGCCCTGCCTGCGCAGGGCAATGCTCTGGAATCGAACCTTTGCCCTCCGCTCACTTACAGAGCAGCTGCATAGTCGTTGCACTGCGGGGTCACTTCGGGGCCGTTAGGACGGTCGTTTCGTCTCGGGACATCGGCCGCGGAGGTTGCTGTTAGGACGCGTTGGAGGAGGTAAGCAGAGCAGCGGGCGACTCAGTGCTACTCCGGAGGAAAATGCCGGAGCTTACCAGTCTGCGGGTCGAACCTGGAATACCAGAAATAAAATGCCTCCGGCTCCCTCGAAAATGTGCGCTGGAAATTCGGCTCAGCTTTAGAGGCTATGCGCCAAGAGTGGGCGCTTTCATCGAAGGAGACGGTGGCTACTGTTTCCCCTGCTTTGTTGGTCAAGTTCGTTATCTTCGCGGACATTTCAGTCTCCCCCCAAAGAGCCCACCTCCGTCGTTGGAGTCTTTTGTAAGTTTTGCTTCTTAGGATTTTTTCTTCGTGTCCTCTTTTGCAGCTTTTGCAGCCCTGTCGTGGCATTCTTGGCAGTAGCCCTCCGCAGTAACAGCAGGCTTCGGACAGCGATTATCCGGATGCTTGTGTTCCACCGTAGTACATCTGCATTGCCAGTCCATGGTGGCCCCCTGTGAGGGGCGGATTCTACACCCTCTTGGTTAACGTCGGCAGGCGGACGCCGACCGCGCCATATCAATTGGAAGAGCGCTCCGTGCCTAGCTCGCCTTCTTCGGCTGGCTTTGGCTTGTCTGCTGGACTTTCCCTCTCTGCGCGTTCGATGACGTACTGCTGATTGCTCATAGCCTGTAGGATTACCGCTTCCCGTACATCTGCGGTTGGAAACCAAGCAAAGTCTTGCGCGACTCTTCGTGTGTCTCGATCAAGAAGCCTAAATCCATACTGTTTCATTTTCTCTTCCCTCGCTTCACCGTTGCCTTCTCTAGCGGCTTCACCTTCAGCACGTCGCTGTCACTTCCTTGAACGGCAGAGGAATGTGAGGAACTGCTTCGAGTTGGGGATCTTCTTCGATTGAACTCACTACTGCGGTGGTTGGTGTTCGCTCTGTACTTTGTCCTTCTCCTCGCCGCGTCGCTCTTTGGCTTCTTCCTTCATCTGAGCGAATTTCTGCTGCTGTTCGGGCGTAAGGATGGCCTGAACTTGCGGTCGCGAAGCCTCGTGGATTTGCATCATCTTTTCTCGCTTTTGCTCTTGAGTCAGTGATGCGTCTGCGCCCACCACTCTCATTTGTTTGAACTCGCCAGCCAGAATTGGCTTCAATTGTTTCTTCTGATCCTCCGTTAGGTTCAGCTGCTGACTGAGCCACTTTAGGCGTTCACCAACCCGGTCCCGATGCATATTTCCGGCGTAGTCTGCTGGGCTCTGCTCTGGTGAGGCTTGTCGTTTGGACTCCGTACTTGATGTCTGCGCAGCAGTGGTTAAGCTGAACGTGAGTGCCAAAGCAAACGTCAATCCTGCGAACGTATAGACCTTTCGCATTTCTTCTCCTTCAATGACAAAGCGGACATGTTTGATTGTCGTTGAATGTCGCAAGGACAAACAGTCCTGCGCTGTACATGACTAGATTGTAAGCCCCCAAAGGCTCTGTAGGCGGGCCGTGACGAACCGCCTACTGCGCGCCTGCCAGCTTAGTAGCAATGCCTGTTGCGGTCAGTGTTCTTCTACGGTGAGTGAATCCAACGGGGGCGGTCACCAGATCCAGTTACCAGTTGCCACTCTCGGAGCATTCTTCGGCGTTGGCAAGGGTAAAACCAGGAAAGCGATGTTTCGATTCCAGACACGAAGCACTTTGCGAAGTGCCTTCGAGAACGTAGCGTATTCGTCTGTCGTTTTAGCTTTCACTTTCCACCCCATCTGATATTTGGGTAAATTATGGTGTAAAAGACCCGCCCGGCCAGCACCAGCACTACTACAATGACAATGGTACGAGCAATCACAGAGACATATTACGCTTGATGGGCGACTACGGGGAAAGCGGGGTATTGGTCCGACACAGAATCGCTATCGAACTTCCAGCTTCAACGCCGCAGCCCTGCCCGCGAGACGCAACGATCCTGGCATTGTTCTGCAGGTCTCATGGGTAGGAAGCCGTGCCCTCCCTGGGCAATGCTCTGAAATCATCCCTTAGCCTGCACTCACTTACAGACCAGTTGCATGATCGTTGCACCAGCGACTCAGTTGCGGTCGTTTCGTCTCGGGACAGGAGCCGAGGAGCGAGTCTCCGGCTCCACCTTCAAGGAGGCAAAGCCTAAGTAAGGGTCAACACGAAAGTGTCCGTTTTCTGTTCGCCGGCCCGTCATGGGGATGTCTGGGTCGGCGTCTTTCCAGAGGTTGAGGAAATCCTTGTAGGCGGCCTTGGCTTTGGCGGTGGCCTGGAGAGGGCGTAGGCGCGGGCGGGACCGAGATGCGCAAGCGCGCCCAGAGGGAGTTCAGCACGATGCCGCGGTGGTCAAGGAACTTTTGGAATTCGGCTGCCGCCGCGGTGCCATTGTGGGCGGCCAGATAGGCTTGGCCTCGAATGTAGGCGGGATACAGCGACTCCAGACTGCAATTGCGCTGGCTGGTTCCTCCATTGAGATGTTTGCCGAAATCATCCAAGTGCTTTTTGTGGCGATCGAGTGAGGCTCGGGAAACCTGGAATTGTCTCGCTGTGGCCCGGAGACCGTCTCTCGTCAGTGCTGGGTTGATTTGCTCAACTTGCGCGATGTCCTTTACGGTGAATAAGCGCGACTACGATGAAATCCTGCTTGAGAAAATAAGAAGGGCCAGCATGATCCACTGGCCCCGTAACAAAGTGACGGGTGATTTCACTTTTGCATACTATCCTTCGCCATCTTGAGCGACACAACATTAACCTCGTTCTTGTCCACATCCACGTGTGCTTGCAGGGTGACGTGGTGCCCTTCGTGTCCTTTTACTGCATCCGGGTTGCTTATAGTCCAATTCTTACTGTCTTTGTCGCTCACGAACGTCTTGCCATCATCGCTAATTTTTCCCGTGACACTAACCGCTTTCATTGAGGTGCCGGATTTGCTGTTGTCCGGCTGCTGCGCCGAGTATTGAGCCACAGCGACTGCAGACATCACCAGGGCCAGCGCGAATGTAACGATCATCAGTTTTTTCATCTTTTTCTCCTTTTTAACTCATATGTGCGGGAACCCTGACGGTCACGGTGTAGAACCGACAGCGTCAGCTCGCCGATTAATCGTAACCGCGAATTAGGGGCTCTGCCTTTATGCGGCCTTGCCGTGAACCTTGGCTTCCAGGGTCTTCTCGCTGCCAACATTCACCTTGATCTGCTTGGGCTTGGCTTCCGCCTTCTTGCCGAGTTTGATCTTCAGCACGCCCTTTTCATAGTGGGCGCTCACTTGCCCTGGATCTACCGAACTGGGCAGGGTGAACGAGCGGGTGAAGCTTCCGTACTGCCGCTCGACGCGACGGAAGTTCTCCTCTTTCTCTTCCTTCTCGATCTTGCGCTCACCGTGGACGGTGAGAGTATTGCCCTCGATGCGGACATCAATGTCTTTTTCATCGATGCCGGGGACTTCAAGCTTCAGGATGATGTTGTGCTCGTCCTCGTATACGTCCACCGGCGGGGCGAAACTGGTAGTTGTCAACGCCTCGTCCGGGCCTTCGGGGCTATACGACTCGCGAAAAAGACGGTTCATGCGATTCATGCGGTCTTGCATGGTGGAAAACTCACGGAAGGGCTCGAAACGGGTCAATAGTGTCATAGCTCAATTCCTCCTTCAGAAGGGAAGCTAAGAGGAAACACTTCAGATGGGCTGACTTAGTTCAGGAGACCTGAAAGAGTAAGAAGAGGTAGCTTGCTCAATTACGATGCTAGGCTCATGCGTAAGCCTTGTCAAACCGCTGCCAGGGTTGGTGGTGGCAGTGAAATTCACCAGGTAGCCAAGGGGAGGGACCCGTGGGAAACTGTGGGCGATGGAGAAACGCAATCTTAGAGTAGGCAAGTGGCTTGGTCAGGTTCCCGCCGTTGGAGTCTGTACCTTCTGCAATCGCCAATTCAAGGTTCCTCTGACTGCGATGAAGAGAGTTGCGGACGCACAAGAGAGTCTCAGGCTCCAATTCACCGAACACAAGTGCCAGGCGGATCAGCCAGGACGCTCGGAGTCGTGAGAAGGCCCGTTAGATCATCCGATGGCTGATCGATAGTTTGCAGAACAGAGATCGGGCGGGAAACCCTCACAAATCGCAAAGCTTAGTAATCCTGGCTTGGGTGATCCCTTCACATTGGGCGAACGACCCGTTTGAGCGACCCCAGGGAGGTAGTGTCAGATGTGAGCGTTCTTGATCAGACGGGTCGGAGCCGGGTTGGTACCATCAATTGATATGTCCGTCACCAGGCACATGCCAGACAATTCACCAGGCCCAACTGGAAGCGCCTGTCCAGGATACCCACGCGGTATGTGGCCACCGTTACTTTCTTCCTTTTGCGTCGATCCGTCGACCACCAACCCGCGACATCCCGATTGCACTGTGCCGGGTTGCATTTGCCCATGTCATAGCCGTCGCGATTTACCGGCGACCTGGAAGTTGGAGTCTCGTAGAGTGATGCCCAGCAATAACGCGGAGGACTTCAACCAGTCGAGAGAAAACTTAAGTCTCATGGAGAAGCTGGAGCGACTGGGAAGTAATCGTGACGGTACCAGAGCTCCTCTTCGGAAAGGATAACCTGGCGATGACCATGCTAGATGCGAACTACATTTCGGAGCGCCTCGGCAGTCTGAAGCAAGAAATGAGCGATTTAAGAGTCAGCAATGTACGGTATTGGAGCCGACGCGAGCATACCGCGTTGCAGAAATCAGGTCGCGCGTTAAATCAGGAACGCCTGTTGCACATCAAACGGGAATTGTCAGACCTGATGAAACGCTGTGCTTGATGAGTGGGGACTGAGGTGCACCAAACACAATGCGCAAGCCGTCCCGCTGTAGAGATTGTCGCGCTGTCGATGTGTACCGTTCACGTCCCCGCAACTTCATCGAAAAATACATTGTGCCTTTGCTGGGGCTGCGCCCAATGCGCTGCGCGGACTGTTTCCGGCGGTCCTACCAGCCGTTTTTCGTGATCATGCGGGAGCGCTCCGAAGCTGACGTAAGACGCCGTTTTGTCGCCTGATGCCAGGGAAATAGCACGCCTGTGGTCATACTATTCCACCTAGGGTAATTCAACAATGAGCCTCCGCCTAATCGTATGGACTCTGTGCATGGCATATGTTCGGCTTCTTGTTAACGGGCACCAAGCGCACATCCTCGCTCAGCGTCCCGATCACCGCAGCATTTCTCGGGGCGATGATTGGATTTGCCCTGGGAATTATATTCGCGACACACCTAAGGACGCGCTAGATCCGAATTGCCGGTGTTGGTCTACTACCGTGACTACCGAGGTGGTATTGTAGGACATTCAAAATGTCGTCTTAGCCCCGGCCAGCTCTTTTTCCATTGCGGTGACCTGATCGGCGAGAGGTTGACCGCACCCCGAAAGTCTGTCACCCTTTGAATGAACGCGCTAAGCCGTTTATTTGACGGCCCAATTCCCGGGGTCTTCAGCGCGGTTCAAAAACACATGTTTGTGGAACACGGGCCCAGGATCAGGCGCGGCGAAAACGTCCGCCGCCCGGTAAGAAGACCCTGAAGGGCTCGGACCCCCGCTATGCCGACCTGCTGCGCCGGATAGGCCTGCCGTGTAATAAGCGTATACTACTTATATACGCACCTCTCCGCCATCCTTAGCGAGGCGACGGTCTTCTGCGTCACTGGAGGCTATCGTGGCTAAGAAGAGTAAAAGCCATTCCAAGAGTTTAGACATTCCTACACAACTAAGCATACGTTTAAGACGGTTTTCCCACCACTCCCAACCACTGATGATGGGAAAGAGCGGGACAGCGCCGCAGTCCTCTAAGCCTGCAAGGCTGGCGCTGACATCGACTGGCGACATGGGTGTTGAGAGCGAATCATACTTCATGATCGGATCGCGTGACCTAGAGAGACGTATTAGGTTCGAAAGCGCTTGTCGTTCGCTGACGCCGACTGACACATTCTTCACCTTAACAAGTCGAGCGTGAAGCAGATCAGCGAGGCGCGGAAGCCTTCTCGTTTTTGCATACACTGATGTAGCTCCGTCTATGCTGCTCCCGTTGTTCGAACGAAGGAGCGGATAAGGGCGCTCATGGCTTTTCAACCCATCACTGGCTCCGCCTCAGCACCCGGCTCGGGAGTATTCCCCATCCTAGTGTTCGTGCAGGGGAACGAGCAGCGCGTGATGAATCTCGATCACACTCCGTTCACCATAGGACGCAAAGTTGATAAGGACCTGGTAGTGGCCGATCCTCACGTCTCCCGCGACCATGCTCTGATCACCTCCGAAAACGGGCAGTTCTGCGTAGTGGACCAGGGCAGCAAGCACGGAACTTTCGTCAACGGCGAATCAGGTGCAGCGTAAGACGCTGGAGCGGAACGATCGCGTGGAGTTCGGCGTCCGCGAGGTGGCCTACGTCGTCTTCCATCCCCATCATGCAAGCTCCAACACTGCGCGGGAGTTGTTGAGCCAGATCTCCGGGATTCAGATCTCCACGGACAGCACCGATCTGGAAAAGCTCACCCTTTTTCTGGAGGCGGCCCGCAAGCTGAATACGGCTGGCGTACTCGACGAAATCCTAATCACTCTGCTGGACGCGATTCTGAAGCTCACGCGTGCCGAGCGCGGCTACGTTTTCATGAAGGCCGAGGATGGAAGCCTAAGCCTGAGCGCGGGGCGTAATTCCAAAGGCGAGCCGCTACTGGACGACAAGACGATTTCGCACTCCATTCTCGATGAGGCGATTAAGTCGAACTCCGAGTTCGTGATTACAGACACCAGCCAGTCCCTCAACCTGGCGGGCCGGCAGAGCCTTATGGCCTACGATCTCCGCACCGTGATTTGTATCCCTCTGCGCAAGCCGCAGGTACAAACCACTCGTGATACTCAGGCGGCAACGCCCGCAGGCACCTCCGCCGAGGTGATTGGAGCGCTTTACGCGGACTCACGTTTCGCCTCGCGCGACATCTCCAGCGTGAGCAACGATATTCTCCGCGCCTTCGCGACTGAGGCTGCTTCTCTGATTGAGAACGTGCGCCTGGTGCAAGCCGAGGCGGCCTCCCGCCGATACCAGCAGGAACTTTCCATTGCGGCGTCGATTCGGCAGGGGCTCATGGAGGTCACCATCCCGGAAGTTCCGTTCGCGCGTCTAAAGGGTAGAAGTCTTTCCTGTAAGGAAATCGGAGGCGACTTTTTCGACGCGGTCAATACCGACGATGGCTTGGCCGTGGTGCTGGCCGATGTCAGCGGCAAGGGAGTTTCCGCCGCGCTGCTGGCTTCCACCCTTCAGGGCATGATCTATTCCCAGCTTCTCGCCGGAATGCCCTTAAAGGAGATTGTGGTTGCGGCCAACCGATTCTTCACCCACAAACATATCAGCGAGGAATACGCGACCCTGATCATTGCGCGGTTTCAGCGTGATGGAGAAATGGAATACGTGAACTGCGGCCA
>JABCYV010000175.1 GCA_013290025.1 Acidobacteriota bacterium | reverse complement strand
GCCGCGCACGGTTGCCGGTGTCTTTCGCGGCTGTCCCGTCAGTTGGACAATCTCTTCGCAATAGGGTAAGTATCTTTTCTCCCAGAAATCCACTACACGCATGTCCCGATCTGGCGATTGATCGGCGGCTTGAGAGTTCACCCCAATCATGAACTCATCGCGCAGTAGCTTTACCGACCTGTCAGACTTCGAGCGGTGGCGATCATCTTTCCCGCAGAGGAAGTGCGAGCGCTGCACGCGCGTGCCGTTGACTACTACACGGTACTGCACATAGAATTTTTTCGAAGCCTCGTAGATGCGACCAAGCTGATGTGTTCCCATGCGAGGATAGTAGCAGATGTGCAGTAAATGTGCAGTAGCACGAAGGTGCCTTTCGGTAAGTAACTGTAAATGCAGCGTGGCGGCGTAGCTCAGGTGGCTAGAGCGACGGTCTCATAATCCGTAGGTCGTTGGTTCGAGTCCAACCGCCGCCACCAAAACTTCGGATTCCAGAACTTCAGATTCCAGAGTGGCGCCCGCGGGTTAGGTGGGTGGCGAACGTAATCACAAACAACAACAGGAAAATGAAAAAAAGCAGTTTCGCAATGCTCGCCGCGGCAACCGCAATGCCGGTGAAACCCAACACAGCGGCAACAATCGCCACGAGCAAGAACATCAGTGCCCAGTAGAGCATAATCCCTCCTCCGAGAGTGGACGGATTCCCGCAACTCTCACTGCCAGAAAGGATAGTCTGGGGAGCGATCTTCCCGCGATCCAGTTGACCCAGTAGCTCGCCAATTGATTTCGCGTAGGGACTACCCGTTGCCCTGACGGGAAGGTGCGAAGCAGGAGCCGACTCGATAAATGGGGCCAGCTCCTGCTTGCGAGGCGGGATGCTGAGGAGAATCTTTCTGCAGCTTAGGCGGGTACGCGTCGAGCGGCAATCCTGCCAAGCCTGTATTGTTCGCGCTGATTCTCCGTAGTCCTTCTGGCTTACTTCTTTTATATCCGCCCTGCTTCTAAACGGAAAATTGTTGCACTCAACCGAGCGTATCTTCACCGTTAAGCTGCGACTATCGTCCCGGTTAGTCATCAGCGGGCGCTGTAGCACGATACAGCAACATATCGAAATGCATACAGCTTGTGCCGGATTCCCATTTGTGTCTCCCAGAACTACCTTCCTGACTGCGCGGACGGCGATTAGTCGTTGCTCAGAAGCGTGAGTCGTTGCAAAGGAGACGCCAGTGAACGGTCACGGTAAGCCGAATCCTACGAATTTCGATGTCGTAAAGCGAGCTCAGCAAGGCGACGCAGACGCATTTGCGGCTTTGTTTCATGCTCACAAGGCGCGAATTTACTCCTTGTGTTTGCGCATGACCAGCAATACTGCGGAGGCGGAGGACCTTACTCAAGACGCCTTTTTGCAGGTCTTCCGCAAGTTGCCAACATTCCGCGGTGACTCGGCGCTGTCCACGTGGCTATACCGCATCGCGGTCAATACGGTGCTGATGCATTTCCGCAAAAAGACCCTACGCCAGTTTTCGTTAGACCAGCCTTACGAGCAGGAAGGCACGCTGGTCCGTCGAGAATACGGAAGCAGGGACGGTCGTCTAGCCAGCTCTGTAGACCGCATCTCCCTAACCCAGGCAATCAAGGAACTCCCTGACGGATATAGGACAATTTTCCTGCTCCACGAGGTCGATGGCTACGAGCATCGGGAAATTGCTGAGCTGCTCGATTGCTCGGTCGGAAACTCGAAATCGCAACTGCACAAAGCCAAGCTACGGATTCGGGAGTTTCTCAGTTCTACTCGTCAGGCTCGCCCTGGTGCGGCCGCTCGTCTGCGTCCGCGCACCCTACAGGTTGGGAATGTATCCGCCCCTTTGGCTAGTCATTCGGCATCTGCAAGGCAGCCAATAGGTCAAATCAGCCAATGGGCGACGACCGGCGCGTGATGACATCCTAAGTGATATCCGGAGTTCGTCTAGGGCCTGCACTGGATGGCGGGGGTTTAGAAGCAAGACTATATTCCGCCGGGAAGAAGAGGACATTTTGGTGCTCACAGTGGACACGATAAAGAGACACGATAACGAGAGAGGTACCAAATGAGGCCAACAACTAAGTCGGCGATGAAGTGCTTAGTGGCTCTTAGCGCTTTGGTGCTGTTTCTGGCAACCATGGGCTGGGTAGCCGGCGACAAAGATAGATCTGACATCGATAAACGCCTGGAAGCTTCCGCCAACGTGCTCAGTGAAATCATGGGAACTCCAGACAAGGCAATTCCCGACAAGGTGATGAGGGATGCGAAGTGCATCGCCGTCGTACCGTCCATGATTAAGATTGCGGTTGGCTTCGGGGGTAACCACGGGAAGGGAGTTGCGACCTGCAGAACGGAGCACGGCTGGAGCGCCCCGGCGCCGATCACGATCACCGGCGGCAGTTGGGGTCTACAACTTGGCGGCCAGGCAGTCGATCTGGTGATGGTGATTACCAACGACCAAGGAATGCAGCACCTGCTTGCTAGCAAGTTCAAACTAGGAGCGGATGCGTCAGCGGCCGCAGGGCCGGTTGGCCGCGATACCGGCGCCGACACGGATTGGAAGTTGAAGGCCGAGGTATTGACTTACTCTCGCGCCCGAGGCGTTTTCGCCGGAATCGACCTGAATGGGTCGGCAATTAGCCAGGACAAAGATGAAACCCGGGTCTTGTACGGGAAAATGGTCGACTTTGCCGACATTCTGAACGGTAAGGTTGCGCCCCCCGCCGAGAGTGCTCCGTTCCTGGCAGCAGTAAAGAAATATGCTACTCAGGCAAGAGAACAAGGCAGCGTAAACGAGCCTGCACCCGCCACGGACAAGGGTTCGCCCGTTTCCGAAGCAAATAGGGAGCCCAGAAACTGAGGTCACCCGTATCCCAAGGGAGGACTTAATTCATGTCAACTATCGTACTCATCATTCTGATTTTGTTGCTCATCGGTGCTCTACCGACCTGGCCATACAGTTCCGGCTGGGGTTATTACCCGAGCGGCGGACTGGGCTTGGTTCTGGTCATCGTGCTCGTCCTCGCACTGACGGGACGGCTGTAGTAAAGCCGCAGGAGATTTTGGTGAAGGTCGCGCGGAAGAAGAGATAAGCTGCCGGCCTTCACCATAGTTGTTTCCACAATTCATTTTTTCCCATGCTGTTTTCCCCTGTTTGGCTAACTCTTCAGTTCCCTGGCTTAGAAAAACGGCTCGTTGTCAAGATCAAGCCCCGAGTGACAAGCTAAGTTGTTTATTTTCAAGTGAAATGCCGCGCCAGTTGCCGGAGACTCCTCTCATCGCCCGAAAAAATTACATAGGAGACTTTCCGAGCGTGCGCCGAAATGTCGAGGAATCAGTGAGTTGCGTATCCTGGCCGGTTTGGCATGTTTAGTGCTCCATCTGGTAAGGCAGATTTCAGAGTAAATTGCTAGGATTATGGTCAACTCATCGACTGGAGGCCGTAATGAATAACTTCCGGATTCTGATAGCCGATGATCACGAAGTTGTACGGCGCGGGATCCGCGCCTTACTGGAAGGCCATGCCGGCTGGGAAGTTACGGGCGAAGCTCAGGATGGGCGCGAGGCGGTAGAACTTGCAAGCTTACAGAAGCCCGATCTTGTCTTGCTCGATATTGGAATGCCGAATTTGAACGGTCTGGATGCGGCGCGGCAAATTCTGGCAAATCGGTCTTGCGCGCGTATTCTCATCTTAACCATGCACCACTCTCACCAGGTAGTAAGGGAAATCCTCGCGGCAGGAGCGCGTGGTTTCCTGCTGAAATCGGATGCGGGACGCGACTTGGTGACGGCTGTCGAAGCAGTCCAACACAACCAAACCTTCTTTACTTCTCAGGTCGCCCAGATGGTGCTTGAGGGATATCTAAGCCGTGACGACGAGAAAGAAAAATATTATCGCGACTGTCTCACTCCGCGTGAACGGGAAGTGGTACAGCTTGTCGCCGAGGGGAAAACAAGCAAGGAAGTAGCTGTGACTCTGAATCTGAGCGTGAAGACCGCCGAGACCCATCGAACCAATGTCATGCGAAAACTTGATCTGCATTCAGTCGCGGATTTGACGCTGTATGCAGTAAGAAACGGCATCGTACAGGTTTTCTGAGGCGCCCTTCCTGACACCCGCGACACGGTTGCAGAGAAACACAGGCTCCTAGGTCATACTTTTCTACTCTACTTTTGTGTGAGGTGCTTATTAGAGGTGCTTATTAAGGGTACATGCTTGTAAGCACAGGTCAAGCCAGACTCCGATGGCCCCACGTCCGCCGCGCCGCATAAACTGATTTGCGATTGCCGAGCTGAATTTCTGACCCCGCGCCCTGGTTTCGGGTGGTTGTCAGAAGCTAATATCGACAAGAATTGGAGGAAAAGGGGAAATGACCCCGAATCAAACAGACCAGGAATCGGGCGAACCGAATCGCGAACGCATCGCCTAGCGTGAAGAATTTGGTGAGCGAAGGCTTCGGGAAAACGAGGCGGCGCGGGTTGGCAAGGCAATGGATGTGCAAACGTGAACCGGGGGTAGACCGAGGTTCGAATCGCTGACTAAATCGAGGATTTCAGTCAGCCGCGGATGCGTCGGCTGGTTGCTTTAGCTGGAAGAGCGGCATCACCGCGGAAACCAAAGTGCCTGCCGCGCTAGACTGAATGTCAAGCTTGCCTCCCAGGTCGCGAATGCGTTCTTGCATCCCCGCCAGACCCACGCCAGATTTTGTTCCCTTGGTCCGAAAGCTCCTTAGCAACTCGCCTGGAATGCCTCTTCCGTAGTCCTTCACTTTAAGAACGATGCTGCTCGCTGCTATCTTCAGCTCAATTTCCGCTTTTGAGCTCTTTGAGTGACGATGAATATTGGTCAGGCTCTCCTGCAGAACCCGAAAGAGCCCAAGCTCAATAGGCTTGGGCAGGCGGGCCATCTCGTCTGGTATGTCTAGCCGGACCTCGACGCCGCTGCGTTGCGCGAAGCCTTGTACATACCATCGGGCGGCGGAGGCGAGCCCAGCTTCATCGAGAAGCGGAGGGTGTAGCAAATGCGAGATCGTCCTGGTTTCAGCGATGGATTGATCCAGGAGATGAATTGCTCCTCTCAGCACTTCGTCGGCGGGCCGCTCTTTCGCAAGCATGTCCAGATTCATCTTCGCACCTACCAGATACTGCCCAAGACTGTCATGAAGTTCCCGGGAGAATTTCCGGCGTTCCTCGTCTTGCAGGCGCAATAAACGCACGGTAAGCCGGCGCAATGATTCTTCGCGGTCACGGGCCGTTTGCTCGGCCTGCTCGCGCGCTATAAGTTCGGCCGAGAGCAGGCGGTAGTTGATGGCGAAAAGCACCACCGCCAGGGCAAACGTCGCCGCCAATATTGCGACCGCCAGGACGAACAGACGATCGGAAACCCTTACGCGGGCAGCTAACAATCGCTGTTCCTCCTCACGCATCTGCTGCATGATTGAAGTGATTTCAGAAGCAACTGGAGAACTCTTACGGGCCAGTTCATCCTGTCCTGCTGCACCCTGAGGCGACTTTTTCTTGAACTGGATTGAATGCCGAGACAGCGCCAGGCTGTTATTGATTTCGGTTTCCAGGCGGGCGCTAAGTTCCTGCTGCCTTGGACTATCCTTCGTCAGTTCTCTGAGGTACCGTAATTGCTCAGGAGCTTCAGCGGCCACAACTTCGAAATCCTCGGCACCGGCCTCCGCCGCACTATAAGCTTCCCTCGCCCATCCGGCTCGCGCCAACGTCGAATCTAGATCTCCCAAGGCGACTTGAACCTGTTGGGTGTGAATGACCAATTTTTCGCTATCGAGCAACCGGACAATCGTCACGAACGCAGCTAGCCCACTCAGCAAAAGCAGGATCACAGCCGATGCGAATGCCAGCTGCGCCTTCTTATGGGGAGACATTATTCGTTCACCGGAGGTGTGAAGCTATGGTACATAAAACGCCCGCCGGAGAAAAATTCCCGTTGAGCAAGTCGCATACCAAGTGGGCTCGATGTTCTACCGCAGAAACTACAGGATTCCCGGTATTCGCAACTCGCCGCGTACGAATGATAATCAGGCGGTAGCCGAAAGTCGACGACAGTCCCTTTCTTCCGGAACTTACGAAAAGTTGGCCCGCAACTAGTAGCTTCTTTTTCGGTTCCCGAGCTTGAAAATGACAATTCGCATCCTAGTTGCAGATGACCACCCGGTCGTAAGGCGGGGCCTCAAGAATCTACTTGGCAGACACCCGGGATGGGAAGTGATTGATGAAGCCGAAGACGGGGTGGAAGCCGTCGAGAAGGCGAGCCGCCTGCTCCCCGATATCATCGTACTCGACATCACCATGCAAAAGATGAACGGACTAGAGGCATGCCGACGCATCCGCAAGACCGCCCCGGCGTGTGAAATCCTGTTTCTGACGCAGCATGATTCTCCGCAGATGATGCGAGAGGCGATCGAGGCGGGAGGGAGGGGTTATGTGGTAAAGTCCAGCGCCGCCCGCACTTTGCTTCCGGCAGTCGAGGCGCTTAGCCGACACGAATCATTTCCTGGCCCGCGCCATCGCCGACGTGCTGGCTGATCGTCGCAGTCACGGCCGAAGTCTTTGCCTTGCGGTCCTGCCGAGATCGGTAAGTCGTACCCGCGCGCTGCTTATGGTGCTTTCGACTTGCCCGCTTCAACCTAAGCCACTACCGCAAACCATAAACATTCAGCCTGCCCACGGCACCGACGTAGACCTTGCCGTTGGCAACGGTCGGTACTGCGAATTTCACGGCGCCTCCTGCTCCATTGCCGCTGCCCTGAGTGGAGTTGAAGAGTTCTTTGGCGAGGTTGGTCGCATCGTAAGCGTGCAGAATTTCAGGTCTCCCAGAACTGTAGCCCTCGGTTTGAATGGCCCACAGGATCGCATTCGAGTTACCGTTCGCGGAAATGGAAGGCGTTGCCGGCGGAAAACCGTAGGTGGTGGCCGTTTGAGAAGTCGGTGAGGCGTTAAACTTCCCCATGATCACATCAAACGAAAAGGCCTTGAGGTTCTCAGATTGGCCGCCAATGAAGAGGGTATTGTTCCACCAGGCGGGCGAACTCCACATGCCTCCATTCGCGCCGGGGATGTTTTGCACGATCTGATTGTTGCTGTTGGGGTTGTACTTCCCCATTTTGTCGCGATCCACCAGGTAGAGAGTGCCCTCCTTACCAGACTGAGCCAGCAGGTGCAGGTGCGGCGAGCCTGCTGGTTGGTCGGGAAGAAGCACCAGGCCGGCCGAGCCTAAATCGGTGTCGCCGCTGTTGAGCGATGACTGGTCGGAAGGCGTGAAGTAATCGGCAACTGTAAACGATCCCCCGCTTGGTGGAGGGAGCTTCACGATGCTGTCACCGTAATCGGACCCATTGCCGCCATTGGGACCGACGTCGAACGCACCGTTACCAGTGGCAAAAAAGGTGTTGAAGTTTACATCACCGGCCAATCCGCCGCCGCTTTGCCAAATCCCGCCAAATCCGGCATTCGGGGTCGCGTTCCAGACTCCCAGCTGTGCCAACGAGTGGGCGTCATAGGCCATAATCCAACCGTAATAAACAGGATTGTCGCAGTGGGATGCCCAGCCAATCAGAACTTGTCCGTTCTGCAATAGGAGTCCTGGGCGTTGCGCTTGCGTGCGGGGATCAAAGGTGACGGTCGTACCGCCGTCTCCACTGCCCTTAACTTGAGCTTGAATCACCTGCGGACCGCCGAACTTCTCGGCCCCCGTGGTCACGTCCAAAGCGTGCAAGCGTTGTATGAACTGCCCTTTTTCCTTGGTTTTCGCCAGGACATAAATCGTGTTTGTCGTGGTGTCGATCACGGGTGTGCTGGTTATGCCGATCACGGGGACCAGATCGCTACATCCGATTTGAGTGCTGGAAACCGCAGTGATTCCCTTTGCAGGATTTGTGAAATTCGCCACCCACAAGGGGCTCGCATTGCTGCCAGCATTGCTATCGGCGTCAAAGGCATACACCATGTCTTGCTCAGTGGCTACAAAAACCACGTTGTGCGCGCCCTTACCGGGAATCGTGACATTCTGCAAGTACAAAGGCTGCGCGTAAACGTAGCCCTTAACGGGATAGTAAAAAAGCCTCCCAAAGGAAGTCTTATTCACGTTGGCGGTCGTGAGACTCGTTTCCTGCAGGTTCTGCCCGGTTCGGCTGTTGTCATTGTGATAAGTGGTGACGCTCAGCTGGCCCAGCGAAGTGCTGGACAAGAAGACGAGAGTAAGCAGCAGAGATGTGACGGCAGATCTTGCTACGTGTTTGGTTTTCATTTGAGAGTTCTCACAAGATTTGTGAAGGCTTATGTACGAATGCGCCTCTTCATACAAATCAAAAGTTCGTGAAGTCATTTACTTAATTCTGTTTATACGGCTTTCATTCTTCTCTCACTGCGGAACCAGGAGAAATCCCACATCCTCATCGCTCCCGTGGTCACCATAGCCGACGATTTCTCCCCGATTATTAATGCTGGTGGCCATCTCCAATTTCCACTCGGGGTCGGCAACTAAAGTATTCAGATCGTGGAATCCTGTGGTTTTTTCCCAAAGAAATGCCCGGAAGGCATCGGAGAAAGGACCGAAAGCTCCGACAACGACATCGCAGTTGTTGATGGCTTTGGCATGGCTCGGATATTTGGCGGACAGGTCTAACCGCACGAGCTTGGCATTTGCATAAATTAAGACATGGGGAAACGACTCGATGACTACATGCCCGGCATCGTTGATCGCAATGGATGAACTGCCCTCACCGCTAGCTCGGACCCGCTGTATTCCGCTAACGCTGTCCCAAAGAAAAGGATGATAGTTACCGCTTCGCTCGTAAACGTCGCCAATAACTTTCCCGCGATTGTTAATCCCTGTCGCCGCGCCCCCACAGCAGGCTCCGAGATCGACCGCCATGTGCTTCCTCCAAAGAACCGGCCCACTTACTCCCTTGGCGGCAAGCACGGATTCGCCCACGATCTCATCCACATCGTTAACGGCTAAAGGCTTCGATTGATCACCCGGCAGCAAACTGAGTCGGCCATCACGATATGTAAAAGCCTGACGCTTGCTCGAGTCAGCGTTCATAGCGACGCCAACCAAATTGCCTGCCCGGTTGACGCTGACACCCTCCGCTCTCGAGTAGCCGGACGGCAAGTCCACTTCCTGTAGCCCAGCGCTTTCGCTCCACAACGCAGCATGCATTCGTGATGTTGTTCCAGCCACCTTCCCGGAGTCACTTATGTGCGATGGTCGGAATGGTAAGGCAACGATCTTGTAATGTTTCGCCGCGCATTGAACACTGCTCCCTTGTGCTAGGGCGAAGGTACCGCTCACCAATAGCCAAAACACGATCCGGTTCATTCAAAGTTCGTGAACTGCACCAGCGCGGCGAAACCGCGTTTGCCAAAAGAGGGGGATAACCAGGGGAGTCGCGTCCGGAGCAACCTGTTTCCAAAGCGCTTATGAAAGCAGGGCCCCGATGCGTCCCTTTTTGTATCATCAGAAGGCGCCAAACGCAATCGAATTCGTGCTCACAGTCCTTGCTGGACGCGGGATTTGGGGCTGTTCGCGTCGGCAGCTGTAACTCCTGCTGCCAACTACAGTTGCGAAACCGCGGGAGCGGCAGTCGGGTTGGGCATATTCGCCGGGACTCCGGCATGCGTGGAGGCGGATAGTTCCGGCAGAGGACCCAGAGGGCAGTTCGGAGATAAGCGTGCCAGCTTCGAAGCCACGATCTGCTGGGAGTACTTGGCCATGTAATGGACCACAGTCTCAACTCGGATTTTTATGCTGCCAGCTGGCTTGGTGGAATCCAGATCGCCAAACTTAAAGAAGAGGGTGCGTGAGGCTTCGACAATTTTCTGCGTGGGAGTGTATGTAGGCTGGTCCATTCCGCATTCGTAGCTGGACAGCCGTATAACACAAGTAATCCACGGGCAGCGAGTCGCGAACTTGGCGCCCCACATGATTTCATTGGTGTTGCTGCTGTATGAGGACGTCCAAACATCAGAAATATCAAACGGACTCTTGATGCGGCCGCTCCGCAGGTCCTCTTCGAAGAGCCAGTTCATCAGATCATCTTCCCCCGGAAGGTATTGCAGCCACAGGATCGGAAAACCATGGGCCTGTAGCTCAGCTTCGATCTCGTGGCCAATTCCAGTGTCCATGTGGTAAGGGCGAGCCAACACGAGAATGCACGGTTTCTGATTCTGCGCGCACCACTTCAAGATGTCGCGACTCTGCTGCCGGGCCTTGGCGGTAAAACTGTCGAGAGCTTCAAATCCGGCCTGGACGGCCTGTTTTGTCTCTTCCAGGTCAAGATCGAACACGTCTTTGAGCGAGCTATGCATCTGCTCCAGGACCATGTGGCGATCGCCGAGACTTACAAACGGCGACGCATAGACGATTCCGTTTTCCGCGAAAATGTCGCGCTCCTTCATGAAACCAGCTTTGATACTCTCGGGACCCGCCATCACCCGCGTGCAGGTAATGGTGTCGACCACATGGCCATGAAGAATAGAGGGCAGAGTATGAATCATCGGGCTGAACAGAACGCTGATCTTCTTTTTCTGTCCGAAGATCAATTCTCCATAGTGACCGCTGATGCATTTCACCGGATAGCAGCAATCCACGGTCCCACGGCCTTTGCCAAATTCGCGGCCCTGCTCTTCAGAAGTGTCAGAACTGAAGATGATGTTCTCTGACGACACCCCAAGTGCCTTGAGGAAACCCACCCAGAACTGGGCGGTCGTCCAGATATTCAGCACTTTCGGAATTCCGACGCGCAACTGCGAGCGGTCTTTGACCT
>JABCYV010000174.1 GCA_013290025.1 Acidobacteriota bacterium | reverse complement strand
TGGCAACTACCTCTGCGCTCTAGCAGCGGTGACCTCGACATCACGGATGATCTACGCCTTCGCTCGCGACGACGGACTACCGTTTTCGAAAGCTTTAAAGTCAGTCAGCCATGCCCATCGCACGCCGGTTGCAGCGATCTGGTTCACGGCTTTCTTCTCGGTCGCCGCGATACTCTATACACCAGCTTTCGCCGCACTCTCGGCGGCGAGCGCGGTCTTCCTCTATATCTCGTACGCAATGCCAATTGCGGCAGGCTTAGTGGCTGAAGGCAAGACCTGGAGGGAATTTGGGCCTTTTATCCTGGGGAGACTCTCCAAGCCATTCGCCGCAATTACCGTTATAGGAGTAATTGTCCTTGCCTATGCAGGCATGCAGCCTCCGTTCCATGTGGTTGTCAACTACTCGATCGGGATTTTTGTGTTGCTCATGATCATTTGGTTCGGGATCGAACGCGGTCGCTTCCAAGGACCGCCAATCGGAGACGCCATCGCGAAGCGTCAGGCTGAAATCGCCAAGGTCGAGACGCAGATAGGGTAGGTCGTGCAAGTGCGGTGTTCTCGACTTCGATTTTCGCACCAGGGGCCAAACAAGATCTCAGCGACGCCCTGACCGACAGGCGAGAAGGCAAAGGGAGCAGGAAGCCGGGAACCCGCGTTTGAGGCAGCGCCGAGTTAACGTTGGGCACCGCCTATTTGCGGCACTGATTTGACGTGAAGCCGCCCGTGCGACAGCAGCACGACTGGAAACTGCACGCTGGACATTTGGTTTTGCATCCAGGCGGAAGTGGGTCAGCGTACGGCTGGCCAAATCAACATCTGAGTCTTCCCAAAGGCGGCGATAGGAACTCAGCATCGGCACGTATGGACTGGCAGGCCCGGACCGGTCTTCGGTCGGATACCTCCCGATAGACGTTAAGAACCACAGCCCGCAACCAGTTAGGGTTTGTGACATGAGTTCTTCTTTCCCCGATCCGAGAAGGCGGGACGCTTCAGCTTTGGAAGAATTCATTGCGTGACTGGGATTTTCATCAGATAATCGCGTTTTTCATTTTTGCTGATGTTGCTGGGTGCTTCCCGGCAACGTGCACCAACCATAGTGGTCACAACCAAGCGCTTCTACAACTCAGTCGTTGCAAATGCAGACAACGGGCGTCACTACCGGCCTTACAAGGACCAATCATGAAGACAAGCGACAAAGCTCTGGGAATGAATGAGCCGATTTGCAGGCGGGACTTCTTGAACTCAACTTTGTTGGCTTCGGGAGCCCTGCTTATGAAGTCTATGTCGCCTCTTCAATTGATGGCGCAGCAGGCCGGGCCTAAAACGGGTGGGCTCAGTGAAAGTGATTGGAACGGCCCGAACACCGGGATCGGAGACTATCAGCGCTCTAACGGCAACACTTGGGAAGTTGTGAATGGTGGTCATGATGTGCGCTTCGGAGTGTTCGAACGCGGTTCTCCTGAAGCTGCGGACACTGGGGAAATATTCGACTGCGTGGTGGTCGGTGGCGGACTTGCCGGTCTGTCTGCCGCGTGGACTTTTAAGAAAAAAGCTGGGGCCAAACGCACTTGCCTCATTTTGGAAAATCATCCGATGTTCGGTGGCGAGGCCAAGCGTAATGAGTTGATGGTAGATGGCCATCGAATCATGGGACCTCAGGGTTCAAATCTGATTTGGGCGCCCGACCCGGGCAGTTACCTGGAAGATTTTCTACTCGATATCAATCTGGATTGGCAGCATGCGGACTATGTTCCCTGGGGTGGTCCTGACCCGGCGATGGAGTTGAGTCGCACGAGCTATAGCTGGATTTACATCATGCCGCCGAACTTCGGCTTCTATTTTGGCCGCGGATTCGGACAGCCTACCGGGAGTTGGATGATCGATCCGTGGGGCAAACGTCTTGAAGGCGCCCTATTCTCTGCTCAGGTTCGTCAGGACATGCTGAAGTGGTGGAACGCTCACGGTAACGCAGAAAGACAGGGAAGAAGGGGGGATCCGTCAGACACCGATCCGAGAGCGCCTTATCTCGATTCCATAACCCAGGAACAGAGGATCATGGAGGAATATGGAGTGAGCCGGGAGATGGTTCGTCAATTCCTTTCTCCCCTCGCTGCCACAGGCTATGGTCTTGGGTGCGATGCGCTCTCAGGCTTCGCGACTCCCTCCTACTATCGGCTGCTGCACGACAAGAACCAGTTTTCTTTCCCGGGTGGGAATGCCGGAATAGCCCGTCACACCGTAAAAGCGCTGATCCCCGATGCCTTGCCGGGCCCCGCCAATCTCGAATCAGTTACCCAGACAGGCGTCAGCTTTAACACGCTTGATCGGCCGGAGAATCCGGTGCGTATGCGGTTGCGTTGCACCGTGGTGCGGGTCGAGCATGAGGGGGAACCGGAGAAGTCCGATTACGTACGGATCACGTATACCCGTGATGGGAAACTCTATCGCCTCAAAGCGCGTTCGGTCGTCATGGCCAGTCCGCAGTTCGTCAACAAGCACGTCATCTCTGACCTCGATGCTGCGCACCGTGAAGCGGCCGGGCACTTCCACTATGCTGCTCACCTTTCACTCAACGTGGCGGTACGCAACTGGCGGTTCCTGCACAAGCTAGGTATCAGCGGTGCGCGCTGGTTCGGCGGTTTTGGTGAGTGGACCGAAGTGCGCAATCCCATGGTATGCGGTTCGGACCTGAAAACGTTTGGTCCGGACTCTCCCGTCTTTCTTACACTCTATGTCCCGTTCATGAACCCAGGAGCACCGGTTCAGGACCAATGTGAGAAGGGTCGCTATGAGTTGATCTCCACTCCGTATCGAGATATTGAGCGTAAGATGCGCGAGCAATTCGCAGAAATGTTCTCCGGCTCAGGCTTCGATCCGAAACGGGATATTGCTGGCGCGATTCTCAACCGGTGGGGTCATGCTTTCATCGTTGCGCCGCCAGGTTTTTACTTCGGCAAGGACGGGAAGCCGGCACCGCGCGAGGTATTTCGAAACCAGGCATTCGGCAGAATTTCGTTTGGACACAGCGACGTAAATGGTGATCCGAGCGGTCCGGGTGCGATCCAGGAAGGACACCGAGCTGCGGGGCAGGCGATTAAGGCCCTCGCTTGAAATTCTGAGTGAGTACGCCAAGGTACATTGCTGCATACGCATCTCTCAGAAAAGCCAAGCATGCACGAAAAATCAATCTCCAGGAACAGATCGTGCGATGAATTGTACAATCCTACACATTGGGAAGGCTGCGGAGAAAATGCGCCCGGACTACAAGGATGCGGTCGAAACCGACCGACAACGCAGCCATCAAAAGGGGCGCATACAACTTCCCCGGAATCGGCTTGCGAAAAAATGAAGCCTAGTTCGCCTGGTTGCACTTGGCGGACACGCATCTTGATAGTTGGCAGACCCAGCCTTGAAGGCAAGGTCGCTGACCGTGATGACGGCGTCGGCACATCTGGAAAACCTTTTCAACCGGTTACAAATCAGTTGATTTAATCCGTTCTGCTTGGAAATGATCCGTTCTGATCGTGCAACCATTACAATTTCATTACAGTGCCGCATCGTCTGATGCATGGCTCGCGGGAATGCGGATGGCACTCTATCGCGAGCTCTCCTGCGATGAATCGGTCATCCAGCGTGCGCAGGGACAAGCACTGGTTCGAGCGCTCGCCAAACCTGCGGTCCCCGAAGAAACGATGTTTCGCCAGGCGACAGCCTCGTCGCATCTGAGCCATCGCTTGGCACGCCTGGCCGGGTCGGCACAACCGGCACACCGCGCAGCAAGCCTTCTACTGACGTCGCTGTTCGCCGCGAGGATCGTGGGTGGCGTCTTTGGAACGGTCGCACACACGGCCTGCTGTTTCGTGTTAAAACACTACCACTGCATAATCCTCGCTAACCGACGTGACCCTGCCGCGTCTAATTGCCTAGCAAAACTTACTACGTAGTAGATTCGCTGTAGTATGTAGTAGATAAAGAAGTGTTGAAAAGATGAAACAAACACGAATCATTCTCTTGCTGGCGTTGCTCATCCCATTCACGGGCAAACTTGCGGCGCAATCGCCAGCACAAGCGACATTCGTGAAGGCAGGCCGGCTGCTCGATCCGCGGACGGGCAACGTGCTTTCGCCCGCGGCGGTGTTGATTGAAGGGGGCAAGATCAAGGAGGTTGGCTCGCCTGCCCAAGTGCAAGGGCATGGGCCGACTGGTGTCAAAGTCATCGATCTGGGTCACGCGACGCTTTTGCCCGGGCTCATCGACGGCCACACGCACTTGCTTCTCGATGTGATTGTCCCTCCGGAAGCCGAGATCGCGCGCCACTCCAATGGCATATTTGCGCCCTCACAGCTGTTGGCAATAGCCGAGTCGCCCACTAAGCGCGTCTTGCTGGGGGCGCAATTGGCGCGCGAAGACCTGGAGAGCGGCTTTACTACGGTGCGCAATCTCGGACACTCCGGTGTTGACGGCGATGCCGCTCTGCGCGATGCAATCAACGCCGGCCGCATTCCCGGCCCCAGGATACTGGCGTCCGGACGCAAGATTATGGCGCTGGGTAGCTATGTTCAGAATTTGAATCCCGCGCTTGCCGAAGCGATTCTCCAACAGGAATTCCTGCCGATAGACAGCCCCGACCGAGCACGGCAGGCAGTACGACAGAACGTCTTCTATAACGTCGATGTCATCAAGGTGACAGTCGGCGGGGACATCTCAGTCCCTGAACTCACGGCGGTTGTCGAGGAGGCACATCGGCAGCACCTCAAGGTCGCCGTGCACGCTATCGATACCCCCAGTATTCAAACTGCCATTGACGCCGGCGCAGACTCTATCGAGCATGGCGATCAAGTAACCGACGAGCAACTCAAGCAGATGCACGATAAAGGCATCTTCTTCGACCTGACGCCAACTTTTGCTGGCAGCTTTTTTATGAAAATGAATGAGCTCAGCATAGTAATGTCACCCGCCTTCCGCGCTAGGAATACCGAAGCCGACGCCCGCGACCAAAAACACTACGCTGATCTGGTTCCGCGGGTTTTGAAGTCGGGGGTGAAGTTTGCCGCAGGTTCCGATATGAGCTGGTTCTATCCGGGAAAAACGCGCGGGCAGAACAGCGTTGCGACCATCGTTAATTTGCGCGATGCCGGAATGTCGCCTCTCGACGTGATTCGGGCCATCACCACGAATGCAGCGGAGATGCTCGGCTGGCAAGATCGCATCGGCAGAATCGAGCCCGGCAAGTTCGCCGATCTGGTGGCGGTCGCCGGAGATCCGATCGCCGACATCACGGAACTGGAGCGAATCCGATTTGTCATGAAAGACGGCCAAGTAGTCAGGAACGACCTGGCCTCGCCGTGAAGCGTAGCTCTGCTGCGATGAGTTTCACAAAACGGATCGAGTCCAAAGGAGGCATCTACGATGAAACGATCTACGAAGCAGTCTTCGCCTGCGCTCATCGCACTCACCCTGCTGGCCGCGGTCGGAACAAGTCTTTACGGTCAAGCCCAAACCCAGAGTCAACCTCCCGCTCCGGCACTTACGCGTGCCGATGAAATGCTGCAAGCATGGAATCAGATCGGCAACAAGCTCGTCGCCATGGCGCAGGATTTCCCCGAAGACAAGTACGATTTCAAGCTGCAGAAGGACGAGCGCACCTTTGCCCTAAATCTTCTGCACGCTGCCGCGCTCGATTACGTCCTGATCCGCAGGATTTCCGGATCAAACCTCGGACCCGATTTCGGCGAGGGAGACAACCCTTCGCGTGACGCTTTCAAGACCAAAGCCGACGTGGTGAAGTTCGTGCAGCAGGCAGTCGCGGACGGAGCAAGCGTGATTCAACAGCAGGGCGATGCGGGCCTGGACAAAACGACGAAGTTTTTCGGCAACCGATTGGCCCACAACTCCTCCATCTGGACGTTCGCCATCGAACACAGCGGTGAGCATTATGGTCAGCTCGTCGTCTACTACCGCGCCAACAACATGGTGCCGCCGGATTCGCGGCGGTAATGCTCTTGAAGTTTTCCAACTTTCAGCCGGACATCTTTTGTTCAAGCAAACTGAGGAGAGTCAAATGAAACAAATACGAATCTTCTTGCTGTTAGCGGTAGTCATCTTTGCCGTGACCGCCTTGGGACAGGGACAGGCGACAAACAGCGCCGCAACCCCGAGCGCGCCTCAGGCGCAACAGTCGCAACAGGCTCCGCCAACCATTGCTTCAACCGTGGATCGCGAGATCAGCGGTGTCGAAAAGCAAATTCTGGAAGTTGCCGAGGCTATGCCGGAAGATAAATACAACTTCTCTCCCGAAAGCCTGAACATTCCCGGCGCCGACTACAAAGGTGTGCGCACATTTGCCGTGCAGGTCAAGCATGTCGCCGCGTCCAACTATTTCATATGGTCCCCGCTTACCGGAGATAAGGTGCCGGAAAGCATAAAGGACGGGAACGGTCCGGCGGACTTGAAGACCAAAGCCGACATCATTAAGTTCCTGAAGGACTCCTTTGCCCTGGGTCACAAGGCCGCGGCTACGCTGACGACTCAGAACATGTTGCAGACCCCGGAGAAGAGCAAATCGCCCCGCCTGCGCTTGGCCACGTTTGGCGTCGCCCACGCCTTTGATCATTATGGACAGATGGTCGAGTATTTGCGCATGAACGGAATTGTTCCGCCAGCCAGCCGTGGAAAATCGGATTAAACCGGCCCGCCACTACGTAAGGAGGAAGGACAAGAGTAAGAACCTTGAATGACTGAACGTGGTGGCGGCTGGAATCAACACGCTCACCGTTGATAATCGCGGACATGGCGAAAGCGGTGGCAAATATGACGACTGGACGGATCCGAACTGGAAAGAGGCAAGAAAGCCGTTTTGGGTGGCGCAGCTCTTTAAGCGCTGCGATACATGCTCTGAAATCAGTAAGGGCTTTAGCCCCTGAGGTCGGAGAATCCCCGTTTTCACCACTTGTGAGCTGGTGGAGAATGTTTTGACCTCATCATCAAACTCCTCCCGGGAATGGAAATCCTCACAATATCACCGTCTCTCCCAACCCCAGCTCTCTTGGGGAAAGAAATTATTGTCCCGACTCCAGTTGCGCGGAGATGAACTACTGCTCGACGCCGGTTGCGGAACCGGCCGCCTCACTGCCGAATTGTTGCAGGCTTTGCCCCAAGGGCGCGTGATCGGCGTCGATATCTCACAAAACATGCTGGGCACCGCAAGTGATCACTTGAAAGCGAAATTTGGTCAGCGCGTGGATTTGGTCGTCGCCGATCTGCAGGCGCTTCCTTTTGAGAATGCGTTCGATGGGATTGTCAGCACCGCCGCCTTTCATTGGGTCCCGGATCACGACCGTTTGTTTCGCAGTTTGCACCGAGCCCTGCGTCCGTCAGGATGGTTGCACGCTCAGTGCGGCGGAGGTCCGAATCTGCTGAACCTCCGCAATCGCGTGAATAAACTTGCGACCACTCCGCCCTATGCATCTTTCTTTGCCAGCTTTCGTGAGCCCTGGGTTTTTGCCGACGCCGAAACCGCAGCTGATACCCTGCAGCGTGCAGGATTTCTCGACATAGAAGCGGGTCTCGAGTCCGCATTTACGATTCTGGATGATTCGACGCAATACTCCGAATTTCTGCCGGCAATCATTCTCCGGACGCACCTGGAATGCCTGCCCGATTCCGATCTGCGCGCCCGCTTCGTCGCCGACCTCACCGAACAAGCCGCCGCCGACGATCCTCCTTTTTCTTTAGATTATTGGCGTCTCAACCTCAGCGCTAAGGCATCCTGAAGCAGTACCTCAGCGCTGGCCCGTTTCTTTTAAATTCCCTGGTTGACCGCGGAATCAGCTTACTTCGACGTCTTGCGCATCCAGACGCCCCACGTGATCGGGCCGGCTTCCTCATTGGTCATTGGGTGGCCCGCCAGCTTGAGAGCCAGCTTCATCTGACCGTGATGGTAGCCCTCGTGCCAGACCATGTGCTGAAGCAGGAGGATCGGGTGGTCGTAGTGAAGATTCATCTCGCGGCCTGCCTCTACCCTCCCCTTTACTGCGTCGCGCACCGCCTTGGCGCTGTCGTTCAGCATCGCCGCGATGCGACCAGGGTCACGCTCGGCCAACCACTCTTCCTTGGGCAGCTCTCTGGCGAACTCTGGGGCGTCCTCGAAGACCAACACAAGTCGTACATAGTGGATGTGTGTGAACAGCTCCGCGATGGATGGACTGCCGTCCATTGCCCTAGCCTCCAGCCCGCCCTCCGGCAGGGCGCGGAGCAGGTTGAGCAGGATGGTGTTGTTCCGCGCCCAGGAGTCCAGCGAAGCCTCAAGCAGGCGTTTGTCTGGCGCGTCCAACATATCCACCCCGTTTGTTAATGCGAAAATTGCGACGAATTCTACATGATCCTACCGTTAGCGATTGCTCATCTGCTCAATGTGTTCGGGATACCGGGCCCCTTGCACCGTGACCTTTGAGGCGGCGCTTTCAATCTCGCGGCGATCGTCAGGCGTCAGCTCGATTGAAACTGCTCCGACGTTTTCTTCGAGCCGGTTCAGTTTAGTTGTGCCAGGGATTGGAACGATCCACGGCTTCTGCGCCAGCAACCATGCGAGCGCAATCTGAGCAGGAGTTGCTTTCTTCCGCTGTGCGATTTTGCCAAGGAGATCAACCAGAGCCTGATTCGCCTTCCGGTTCTCCCGATTAAAGCGAGGCAGTTGATTGCGGAAGTCGGTACTATCAAACGAAGTGTTTTCGTTGATTTTTCCCGTGAGGAAGCCTTTCCCTAGAGGGCTATATGGAACAAAGCCGATTCCGAGTTCTTCAAGCGTCGGCAGCACTTCCTTTTCAGGATTCCGGTACCAAAGCGAGTATTCGCTTTGGACAGCGGTGACCGGCTGAACTGCGTGTGCGCGACGGATCGTCTTCGCGGCTGCTTCAGACATGCCGAAGTGCTTGACCTTGCCTTGCTGAATGAGGTCCTTCACGGCTCCCGCGACGTCTTCGATCGGCACCTCGGGGTCCACACGGTGCTGATAATAGAGATCGATGACATCAACCCTGAGCCGCTTAAGTGAAGCCTCGGCGACTTCCTTAATGTGCTCTGGCCGGCTGTCCAGCCCAGCCAAACCTCGCTCCGCCTTGGGGTCTATCTTCCACCCGAACTTGGTGGCTATGACTACCTTCCCACGAAAGGGGAATAGCGCTTCGCCCACGAGCTCTTCGTTCACGTACGGGCCATAGACTTCGGCGGTGTCAAAGAATGTGATGCCGCGTTCCACGGCCGCATGGAGAAGAGAGATCATCTCCTTCTTATCTTTCGGTGGACCATAAGAAAAGCTCATTCCCATGCAGCCGAGCCCCAAAGCTGAAACCTCAAGATTGCTTTTACCGAGTTTGCGTTTTTGCATTGTTTTTCATCCTTTACAGAAAGCTAGGGCAGTGGCCAGTGGCTGGTGGTCAGTGGCCAGTGAAATTCAGAAGCACTCGCTTTCTGGCCACTAACGACTGACCACTAGCCACTGCCCACTGATTAGTCCGGGCGCTTCCGATCCTGGAACCTAACGCTTGCTACGGAAGAGCTTTGAGTTCAGGAACGGCCAATATTCCTTAATCAAGTTCGAGCCGCCGTCGAGGCCGATCTGGGTGAGCCAGCGCTGTCCGGTCTTCGTCCAGGTACGGTCCTGGCTGGGATAGTAGAGGGTTCCAATTCCGGCCGCTGCCCCGTTTCCCACGATTTCGGAGATGTTGGGCGAACGGCCATTACTGTCAGTTCGGGTGACCAACAGACGCGAGATGGAATAGGTAGTACGACGCAGAAACCCGCCCCGGCCCAGCGTGTAGTAGCGAGGGTCCTCATGCGTAAGCGTTGGCACAATAGCCTCGGTCATCAGGTTTCCGCCCACATTGTCGGCGAAGCCGTGCCAATAACGACGGCCATAGCCAGCCGCACCCTGGTGAAATTCCGGATACGAATTCTGTGCTTGGGCGACCCCCGCAAGAATGCCTACGTAGATAAATGACGAGTAATCGAAGCTGTCTTGAAGCATCAACTTGAACTTGTCTCCAGGGGAGAGCGGCGGCAGCTTCGCGTCGACCGAGACCGAGCGAAAGTTGGGAATAATGAAAAGAATGCGTTTCGTCTGCTGGCCCTCGGCGGTGGACGGATCCATGGCAGCACTTGTCGTGGCCTGCGTCACTGATGGATCGTCCGGTAGTGTGACCTCCGCAGGAGTGCCCGAGGAACGGGGGCGGCTTGCAGTCTGTGCCAACAGCGAAGGTGTACAACTTGCCGCTGAGATGGCAATGACCATCAAGGGAAGAAGAGCGCGAAGATTTTGCATGATTTCTGGGTTAGATGCATTTGCTCGTGCCGAGATACTCATTTCGTTCCCTCTGTTGAATGGCGATTTGATCTTTGACGTGTTGGTGTCCAAAGAGTCGTGACTTGGTCCAGTGTGTGACACTATGCGGGCTGGCCCAGGCGCGTTTCTCGGGGCCAATCCCGAGGCACTACTTCGGGATTGCCCCGTGTTTCGGGGACAATCCAAAAAGCTGCGGTGTCAAGAAGGAATCGGGGCCGAGGTTCTGCCGTCTCCTGTCCCTTCGCTCGTATCAAAGCAACATCTCCTTTGCGAGACATCGGAGGTTCTGCCGCTACAGATTTCCGTGCCGGCGGTTGGGCTCTAAGTGCCCTTGGGCTTTGTTGGCTTATGTGGCCTCAGAAGAATTCGCTTCACAGCACTAGGCATTTTATCGCCGTTTACTTCGCGGTAGATTCGTTCAATGGGAGTTTCTTTGGCGCGCGGGGGACGAAGCATGCAGCACCGCAAGCGGACAGGATAGTCGTTGGCAGCATACT
>JABCYV010000173.1 GCA_013290025.1 Acidobacteriota bacterium | reverse complement strand
TGGCTTCATTGCACTGGGGAAGACTGCTTAGCACGATGACCGGAATCCGTGCCGTGGCGGGATCTTGTTTCAATGCTTGAAGCACCTCCGGACCACTCAACTTGGGCAGCAACATATCCAGCAGAATGAGATCAGGGACCTTTTCCCGTGCGACCCGCACCGCTTCCTCACCGTCGCCGGCGTTAATCACAAGGTACCCGCCCTTGTGCAAAATTCTTTCGTTCGCCAGTTTCTGGACTTTGCTGTCCTCAACCAGAAGCACCGTGTTTTTTTTCAAGATGCGAACCTCGGCCTGGTGCTAAGCGAGCCACTCAGCCCTCTTGCAGGTCTGATCGGCTGGCCTGGCCTAGCCTTGAGGTATAAAGATGCCCCGACTTACTTTGGTTACCTTTCAGTCTCTCGAAAACAGGCAAGAATCGAATGGCGGCCGGTCAACTCAAGGGGCCACTTGGCGCGCGCTGCCGAAAATAGAGATAGGGGACTGGACACCAGATTGATCGAATGCACTCCGTAACTGGACTAATACTTACGCACGATTGCGGCCGCTGATAAGATTGCCGACCTAGCGATCCCTTTATCTCGCGTCTGCCGCTTTGAATTACGGAGGTGTGTGCAATGCAAGTTCCTGGACTGTCACCGTCCACTCCCCTGCTTCGGTCGCAGCGGTTTCTAGTCATCGCGGGTCTGTCGCTTCTCGCAGTCGGCACCTTCGCTCAGACGGCGGCCCCGTCCCATCCTCCATTGCAGCAGCAGGAGCGGGATCGTATCGCGCGCGAAGCCCTCGAGAATCCGGACTTCAAGGCGTTGGCGGCGCAAGGACCGCTGCGCACGATCTCCGTTGCGTCCTATGCTTTCCCTAAAAAAGGAGAGCCCATTGCTGGGGTGAATGCCGTAACGATCATCGTATTCAGTTATGGTGAGGGTCGAGCCTACCGCGTTGTGTATGAGCCAACCGCGAAGCGTGTGGTAAGCCGTGAATTGCTGTCCGGGCGTCCGCAGCCGTCGATGGAGGAAAGAAAAGAGGTCTACAGCCTGATACGCGCCGATGCGGCGCATGCCAAGTTACTCGCCGGCGGAGACGTGCTGGAAGGAGGGTTTGCGGTCGACGGTCCTTCCGGAATTTCTGAGCGCGACCGCTTTGTGCAAGTGTTGATGCTTTCCCCCGACCGCCAAAACTTTGTGCGCGTCGTCACGGTGGATCTTACCGCCAGGAAGATTGTGTCTTCCGTGCCGAAAGAATAGAGGAAAAGAATAAAGGAGAAGAGATGCGAGGATCCCACTTCGCTTTGCTGGTTCTGCTGCTGATTGTGTTTTCATTCAGCGGATCGGTCATGGCACAAACCTGCAACCCCCTATCCTGGCCGGACGTCAATCCCGTCTGGAGCATGTGCTGGGTCCCCCCCGATTTGAGTTCCGGCCCGGACGGCTCTGGACTTGAGCTTCACGATGTTCAGTACAAGGGTCAGGAAGTGCTCCACAAGGCCAACATTCCAGTCTTAAATGTACTTTATGACCAAGGTGGTTGTGGTGGACCCTACTTTTCCTATCGCGACTGGGCCTCGGAGCTTTGGCCATTTCAAGCGAACAACGTTATTTCGCCCGGGGTCGCCGAACCGACAACCGCACCCGTAACGACCTGCAACCATCCCGGTACTGACGGAGGTTCCTTCAGCGGAGTTGCAATTCAGAAGGGCAAAGACAGCCTTACTTTAACCACTCAAATGGCCGCCGGATGGTACCGCTACATCCAGAAGTGGATCTTTTACCCTGACGGAAGCTTTTCGCCACGCTTCGCATTTACGGCGTTCAACAGTGCGTGCATTTACCACCTTCACACTCATAACGTTTATTGGCGGTTGGATTTCGACATCGATACCTTCACTGACGATGTAGTTGACCGAGGGCCACACCTCATTACCGACCCATGCTGCTGGACCCCGCTCACGACCGAGACCTCTGACAAACGTTCTAGTCCGTTCTCGAACACCGGCCTCTGGCGCGTACGCAACAAGTCAACCGGGCGCGGATACGTCATCGTGGACAACCCTGCTGACGGTGTCGCTGACACCTTTGGTGACAGGGATCGCTGGGTGCTGAACTACCATGCCAACGAGGAGGATGACGGCGGAGCAACTTCGGGCCCAGGCGGTGACGCCATTCATATCGACAAGTTTCTGAATGGAGAAAATGTGGACGGCGCGGATGTCGTGGTCTGGTACCACGCCGGGCATAAGCATAGCTTTCCGTTCTCTTGTGTTCCGGTGGGCCCCAAAATCGTCCCGTTCGGATCCTGGTAACCTCCGTCTGCGTTATCCTTAGCAGTACGTGAGGCTTCGCTCAGCCACCCTCGAAGGTTTCCGAACCATCTTCCGCCAGCCCTCGCTCGGACTGGCGGAAATAGCGTGGCGCTGGAGCTTTGCCGGGGCCGCGGCTCTGCTATTTGCGTTTTCCGCGGTTGAATACTTGGACACCTTGCCCGTAACTTCGGGCGAGCTCTTATTGTTGCGGACCCGGCAGCCAGTTCTGATCGCGCGGGCAGTCGACCAAATTCTCCGCGGCAGCGCGCTGCGCGCAGTGTTGGCGACTCTTCTTCTCGCACTCGCCTTGGCACTCGCGTGGATGGCGATTGCTTCGCTCGGACGTGCCGCCACCCTCAACGCTCTTCTGGAATACTTCCGGGGAGACGGCGCAACCGGCGTCCGCAGTGGAGTGGGATCGGATCGAACATGGCGCCCCGGTGCGCTAATCGGACTGCACTTTTTTCGATTGTCCGCCACCATCGCAGCCGCCCTCGGCGGTCTCGGAGCGATTCTTCTCGCCCGAGTTGCGTCCCGGAATAGCGCATCATCGCCTGGAGATGTCGTGCTGATCGTATTCGCCCTGGTTACTTTTGTCGGACTGGCTTGGCTGGTGCTGAACTGGTTTCTCTCCCTGGCCGCCGTCTTTGCGGTGGCAGATGGGCAGGATAGCTTCAACGCCGTCGCGTCTGCGGTGCGTCTCTGCCAGACTCGCTTCGGACCCGTCATAGCGGCAAGCTGGTGGTTCGCCCTGGCTCACCTGGTCGTTTTCTTCATGGCCACTTCGGCAGTTGCATTTCCCTTGGGCTTCGCGGAAGTGCTTCCTGGGAGTGCGGTGTTTGGCGGTGTCCTGCTGGTTGCACTGTTGTACTTCGCGGCGGTTGATTTTCTTTACATGGGACGATTGGCCGCATACCTGACGATTGTTCAGCAACCTGACGTGCCGATGCCATTACCACCCATTGCGCCCTCTCCGCCTGATCGCAGTCAATATTCCGCGCTGATCCAGCCCGGAGCCGGCGTTGATCCCGAGGAGATGATTCTGAGCGACGTGTCGAGTGCGACCAGTTGACCGCCTAAGCTCCCAAAAAGAAACTGTTCACGTTGGTGTTGACGGCAATCCATGCCCCCAAGGAATTCGTGACGCCCTCGGTCACAGCTCACTGGTTCCTCCTCTCGCCCGTCACAGATTCGGTTTAAGTGGGACATATTTTCCCCAGTCGCGAGGAACGGTCGAGAGAAAAGACCAAGTGTGTACCGTCTGTCCCTCCGCGTTCGTTTCTACCTTGTGAAACCAACCGACTGGCAGATCGTGGCTTATGGCGTGGTCAACAAGAGTCGCGTCGGCTTCCGCAACCGAATCAAGAATCTCGCGCACGGTAGCACCGTGCAGATTCAGGGTAACCCCGGGCCCTGTCGAACTGAGGCCTGGTCCGATACTCCCGCAAGCCTGCACCGTCTTGCCCTTAAGCAGATATGTGTTGAGCTCGGGAATGAATTTCTTCGGACGGGAAAAAATGTTCGCCGCTGGCTCGTTTTTTGCCATGAAGTCGTTGACGCGTAGATTCAAGATGTCCGTCGGATCCATCGATTCTTGCGTTGAGTACACATCGATTAAGTGTTCCGAAATCGGCTGGTATCCATACCCCCTCACCTGTCCAACAACCTGAGCTAGCGCAACTCCAAGAGGCGTTGGATCCGTTATCTTCAAATCCACCTGGGGCTCAGGAGTCGTGCGAATGTCAATTCCGAACAGGACGTAGCCATCCCGCACGCGTATCCCCATCTGAGCTAATGCTTGGCTCAGCGCAATCTTATGATCGAACGAAATGGGGGACACGGTAAGGGACATCGGCTGAGCCGGGCTACCTGCGGCAGCAGCGTATGCCGCACAAGTGCAAAGCAGTGCTGCCAGGCGGAGCTTCGTTCTTCCCATAAAGAACCCCTCCGGAACCAGGGTTGCGGATTTGGAAGCCTGCGATTCCCATCGGACCTTCATGGCCACGCCGTCAGCGCAGCATACTACAGATATGAGCCCTTCAGTGGGGTCGCTGCAGTGCGTTCCTGTAGTCATCCGCGGTGGTGCGATAGCAGGGCAGCACGGTTTTTTGGTCGAAGGAACTCAGTTCCGGAGGCAGGGCTGCGGGAGCGGCTGGGGGAACAGTTGGCGGATCAGATGACGACGGCTCGTCACCCGGTGGATCGGGTTCGGGCTGGCTCATCTGCTGTATGCTTTCGTCGCAGGTCGCATCCCGCCTGACGCGAAGCTTATACACTCGCGCATTGCTTTGCACATACTCCGACAGCCTGCGCTGATAAGGAAGGAAAGTGTAAACCAGCTTTACCAGTTGGGTTGCTTCCTTGCCCTGCCGTATTTCCGCGAGGAAAACTTCATAGTTGGAGAAATACGACGACCTCGGCAAGGCCAGCGCTAACCCGATCAATCGCAACGGCATTTCCTGGGCCACAGCCTGGTCGGTGACAGCCGATGGTGACATTCCGGCCCGCGGATCAGGGCTCGGCGCCGCGGGATGGTCTGCTGACCCAGCGTAACCGTAACCTGCCTCCTCACCGGGCAAGAGTTGCGGAGGCAGCGCCGCTTGGGATCCTGCACTAGCCATCAAGCCTGCGCGTCCGCCTCCCGTCCCGTTTCCTACGCCATCAACTATGGGCGGAGGCGGCACTACCCGTGACCCGCCGCCATACAACGAATTCCCACGTCCCGTTCCGCCGGAGCCGCCTGCACCGTCAACCGAAGGAGGCGGTGGCACCACTTGCGAACCGCCGCCAGACAGTGAGCTTCCACGTCCGCGTCCGTTAGAGATCCCCGCACTCTCAACCGTCGGTGCCGGCGGGACAACTTTCAAACCAGTGCCGGCCAACGAGCTCCCACGCCCCCCTGAGATCCCACCCTCAACGGACGGTGCGGGCGGAACAACCTTCGCGCCAGCACGCGACAGTGAGTTGCCACGTCCATGTCCATCAGGAATCCCAGTTCCGTCAATTGATGGTGGTGGGGGCACTACTTGCGAACCACCACCGTTGTTGTTGCCTAGCATCGTATATGTCAGTCCCGAACCGGCCGACTGCTCATGCATGGGCAACCGAGCCGCGGGCCCGACCACCGTAGAGTGGCCGATGTTGACGTCTCCGCCTCGGCGCATTCCGGTTGGCACGTTAGGAGGCGGTGCGATAACGCCCGCGCCCGCGGTCGCACCCGTCCCAAGCCCCGCCATTCCACGTCGCCCGGAAACCGCCGCAACGTCAGGTGGCGGGCGAACCACCGAAGCCTGTGGTAGCCCACTCCTTCCTGCCGTCCCTTGCCTCCCGGACATCATTTGATTGACGCTTGGTGGCGGCCCAACCGCAGCAGCTTGCGGCAGCCCAGCCCGACCTGCCATCACTTGATTGACGCCCGGCGCAGGCGCGACCACCGCAGTCGGTTCCGCTGGTACCGTGAGTCGCGAGCGTTCAGTGGCAGACAGGGGCACCGCAGGCAGGGTCAGATTCGGCGCTCCCAGATTCGACGCTGCCAGATTCGGTCGCGCCGCTGCCAAAACCTGCTTGAGGTCGGGTGGCGTTACGATGCCATGGTGCTCCCTCGGCACCACCATTGCCTTCTGGCCTGCTGACGGACTTTGCGTCTTTGCTCGCGTATGAGTGCGCGGCGGAGCGCTCCTTGCCGCCGAAAAGGACTTCGATGGCGTGTAGTAGATTGGCGACGAATTCCGGAATGCGCTCCGCTGCCGGACCTGTTCTTTCGGCATCCAGCTTGGGGCCAGGCATATCGCCGCAATCACCAGACTGTGCCACAGCATTGACTCCAGGAACGACGACCAGGGCACTCGAGAGGGAACAAATACGTCTCCCCAGAAACGCCCTAATTTGGCCGCAGGAACTGCCGGGGGCGGCGACGGCCGCAAGAAGGTCTCGACTAGGTTGTCCAGGAAGACGCGGTGGGCTGGTTCTACTTCCAGCAGCAGCTTGAGCTCGGGTTCGGACTTGGCCCGCACTTTTGCTTCCGAACTCCGCAGTTCGTCAGCGTCAAACCACTTCACCCTGCGCTGCTGCATTTCTGATTATCTCTTGCCTGGAGTCTTATTTGTGACAAATGACAGGTGCCGCAATTGGCTCCTGATCTGGCGCTATCTTGTGGATCGCCCGGTTACTCCGAAACTCGGGGTCCAAGTTGAGGATGGCGGCAGTAGTAGGCTCACGCGCCCATGCCCCGCCCGTACTATGAGTTTACCGGAAGGGCTTGCACCCTAGAAAGGGCACTATCGTGCTATCGGCGAAGTGGCCCGCTGGGTTCCCTTTGACGTACAGCCGTCATCCCGAGCGCAGCCGTCTTTCAGGCGGAGCGAGAGCCTGCCCTGAGCGAAGTCGAAGGGGATCTGGCGGGCGCCGCTACCCCTGTTAGGAATCGAATTACCACCCCGCTCCATCTCCCCTTTACACTATCCCATCAATCTGCGAAACTCATCCGTGGAAACCCAATCCATCGTCGTCCTCGACTTTGGCGCGCAGTATTCGCAGCTCATCGCGCGTCGCATCCGCGAACAGAACGTCTTCGCAGTGGTGTTGCCCTGCAACGCCAGCTTGGAAGAAATCCGCAGTTACTTTCCTGTAGGCATCATTTTGTCCGGTGGTCCTTCTTCAGTTTACGACCACGATGCTCCCGTCGCTGATCAGCGGGTCTTCAGCCTCGGCCTGCCCGTGCTCGGCATCTGCTATGGGTTGCAATACATGGTGCACGCGCTCGGAGGCAAGGTTCGCGCCGCCGACAAGCGCGAATATGGCCATGCCGAGGTTGAGGTCCGGCGCAGTTCGTGTTTATTTAGCGGCTTGCCGCAGAAGCTTTCAGTTTGGATGTCCCACGGCGATGAAGCCGTCGAGCTTCCTCCCGGATTCCACTTGGTGGCGAGTTCGCCGAATGCAGTGGCCGCCATTGAAGCCCCGGAACAAAAGATGTGGGCAGTGCAGTTCCATCCCGAAGTGCATCACACCCAATCCGGCACGGCGATTCTGCGCAACTTTGCCTTGGTCATCTGCGGCGCCAGACCCACCTGGACTCCTCAGCACTTCATTGACGCCACCATCGCCAACGTATGCCTGACCGTCGGCAATGGTCGCGCCCTCTGCGCCCTCTCCGGAGGCGTCGACTCGGCCGTTGCAGCCACGCTGGTGGACCGCGCTCTGCGCGACGAAAAAGGCAACTCCCGGCTGACCTCCGTGTTCGTGAATAACGGAGTGCTTCGCAAAAACGAATTTGAAAAAGTTCAGCAGAATCTCCGCGACAAGCTCGGTCTCCGCGTGATCGCTGTAGATGCAACCGATCGCTTTCTCGCCAAGCTGAAGGGTGTTACCGATCCCGAGACCAAGCGCAAAATCATTGGCAACGAGTTCATCGCGATATTCGAAGAAGAAGCGCGCCGCATCCTGGAGTCAGCAGGCCTCCCGGGAGCTGGGCAGGGAACAGACCCGTCGGCGGTTTTAGAAAAAGTCTGGCTGGTCCAGGGCACGCTCTATCCTGACGTGATCGAATCTCGTTCCGTGCGTGGGCCTTCGCAGGTCATCAAATCACACCACAATGTCGGCGGGCTTCCCGAAAAAATGAAGCTCAAGTTAATCGAGCCGCTCAAAGAGCTGTTCAAAGACGAAGTCCGCAAAATCGGCCGCGATCTGGGCATGCCGGAGGAAATCCTGCAACGCCAGCCCTTTCCCGGACCGGGTTTGGCCGTGCGCATCGTGGGCGAAGTCACGCCAGAACGGCTGGCCATTCTGCGCGAGTGTGACGACATCGTCGTAGCCGAAATCAAGCATGCCGGTCTTTACACCAAAATCTGGCAGTCGTTCGCCGTTCTGTTGCCGGTAATGTCGGTGGGCGTCATGGGTGACCAGCGAACCTACGCCTACACCTGCGCGATTCGCGCCGTGCACTCCGAAGATGGGATGACCGCCGACTGGGTGCCGCTGCCGCACGAAGTGCTGAAGACGATCTCCAGCCGGATCGTGAACGAAGTGAAAGGCGTCAACCGCGTGGTCTACGATGTAACCTCGAAGCCCCCTGGAACGATTGAATGGGAGTGAACGCAGCGGCCAGCCATCCGCTATACCACCTGAGGACAGGCGGTGGCGCACTTTTAAAGGTTTTGACTTCGCTGCCACCGGGAAGACAAGGGGTGCCCCATCCTTCGCGTTTTTTGCGAAGGGTGGGAGGCACACACTCAACACCGCCATCGGCCAAAGGGTTGGTTTCCACAACCGAGTTCCGAATAGTTTCCCCGATTCGCTGTCCGCAGCCTTGCCTTCCACCCTTGTAAAGAAAGGGGGCACGCTCAGTGAGAAAGGTGGGCCCCCCGCCCGCTAACTTACCCTGCCTGGTCGAAGTGGCCTGCCAACCTCCCAAACGACTCGGAACAACCTTGCACTAATCGGTGTCCGGTGGATCTACCTCAGTCGTGGCTGTCTTGGTGAAGAAGCTTCCGGTCAGCGGAGCTGGAATCGTTTTGTACGCAGTTGGGGCTCGATGAAAATCGAAGAACTCGTGAAGATCGTTGGCCGCTCGCGCGTCGGCAAAGCCGAGATTGCCGAGGCCAAAGATGCCCTCAATCGCCTTCACGATGCTGCCAAAATCGTATTCCCGGTTGCTGATGTAGCCAGCCTTGGTCGAGTAGGCCGAAACCACCAACAGCGGTACGCGGAAGCCGAGTTGATAGTCGTTCTGGTTCGCGCCGCTCTGGAACACCGGCCGCAGGTGGTCATACCAGCCTCCCCAATCGTCCCAGGTGATGAAAATCGCGGTGTCCTTCCAGTACCCGGTGCCGCCGTCGCAATTCGTGTTATTTCCGACGGCATTGACAATAGCCGCCACCCACGACGGCCCCTGGCCGCTGTTGATGGGATGGTCCGAATATTGCCCGGCAGGCGTGACCCAGCTTACCTGCGAGAGAATGCAGTTGCCGATGTCGTTCAAGACATCGGGAGGGATAGTGTCGACGTAACCGTTCGACTCGCCTTTAACCCAGGCGGGCCCGGTGCAAATGCCCGAAAAAGGGATGCAAATATTCGAGAGCGAGTTCGGCGCCACCCAGAGACTGCTCTGGCCCTCGGCATAGTAAGTCCAGGTGATTTTAGGACTGGTCTTATCAAACAGATAATCCATGGCATTGCGGGTAAAGCATTGCACGGTTTCGTCGCCGGGGGTTTCTGTGCCAAAAGGCGGTCTGGCACTCCCGTTCGGCCGGATCAGTTGCGCCGAGTTCCCAGATCCACAGCCGTAATTTGTGTTCGGGGCATTCTCTGAGACAAACACCCCTGCCGCGTCGTCGCCCGCTGTGGGCGCAGAAGTGGCGCCAAAAATATACTGATGCGCCGGATAACTCGGGCCCTGGTTGGTCTGAAACATCCGGTTGGCCCATCCATAGGTAGTCGCCATCGTGATATAGGGGTCGAGAAGGCCACCTTTGCTCCCGTTGCTGTTCGTTACCGGCGAGTTATAGACATACATGAACTGCGAATAATTGTTGGCCGGAACCACGCAGCCAACGATATTTGCACCGCAGCCCGCCGGAACGTTGACCCCAGGTTTGCCGCTGATTCCCTGGTTGTTGAACTGGAAATTCCACCCACTGATAGTTCCGTTCAGCTTTGGTCCGCCGTGGCTGTGATCCAGATCGAAGTTGGTGGCGAGCCCGACAGGGGTTAAGGGCACGGTCTGGCCGGCGGCATCCACATAGGTCGATACGATATCGTAGGTCCCCGCTGTGCCCGTCGGCGTACATCCCGGCACTCCGCCGTTCGCAGTGCACAATCCCTGGAACAGATTGTCGGGCGTGCGATTCTCCTGAAAGATCACTATCACGTGCTTGATTGGAGTGATGCCGTACTGGGCCTGTGCTGAAACCCCAATCAGTCCGGCGACAAGAAGTAATAAGACCCTGCAGGTGGATTTCACGACGATTCTCCTTGCGAAACGCATTGCCTGTTACCTTCTAACACGCCACAAACACAGTGCGTGAGCAAAAGTCGCGAAGGCTCCAGATTTTCATTTTGTGGTAACAATTGGCGGGCGGCCCAGCCTTTGGTTTTGATTTCGCTGCCATTACCCGACCGGGGGCGCCCCATCCTTCGCGCTTTTTGCGAAGGGTGGGAGGCAGACGCTCAACACCTCCGTTCGCCAAAGGAGTTGGTTTCCACAACCGAGTCCGACAGATACTCTCCGCATCCGCTGTCTGCAACATTGCCTCCCGCCCTCGCAAAGAACGCAAGAGTGGGGCACCCTCAGCGAAAAGGTGCAGACCAAAACAAAGACGAAGAGTTGATTGGATAAGAGCGAAGGCTCGATTGAAGCCGGTAGTCTTGGTTTGAGGACAAAGACGCTGGGAAGAAAGGAGCCTTCGCAGATGATGATTATAGATTCTCTCTTGAAATTCAATTTGTTTTCTCTCTGGAGAGGTAACAGGAGAACCTCTCTCTTTTTTTTGGGTTAGTCAAACGCAAGCAACAATGGCATTGCCAGCCATGTCGACTGTGCAACACAGCTTCGATCCGTCGTATGGTTGATTGGTGCGGAACATGGCAAACAGAGCGTGCAGCAGCTTTCG
>JABCYV010000172.1 GCA_013290025.1 Acidobacteriota bacterium | reverse complement strand
AGAAACCTATCCCAGTAGCGGTTGAATGCTTCAGACAGTCGGGTATGCCGTTGACGATTAGCTCACGTACCCGCGTGACCGTAAGCACGAGGAAGAGAGCACCCGAGAAGAACACTACCCCGAGCGCTGAACGCCACGGAACGTGCATGCCCAGGCAAACGGAGTAGGTGAAGTAGGCATTGAGCGACATGCCCGGTGCCAATGCGATGGGATAGTTTGCATAAAGCCCCATCACCAAAGTGGCAACCGAGGAGGAGAGGCAGGTCGCGAAAACGACGCCATCGACGGGCATTCCTGCCTGGGAGAGGATTTGCGGGTTTACGACGACGATGTAAGACATCGTCAGAAAAGTCGTGAGTCCGCCGAGAACCTCTTGCCTCAAATTCGTCTGGTTCTCGGTAAACCTGAAGTAACGCGCGAGCAATCGTTCTCCTCGAAGGCTCAGTTCACCTGTTCAGTATGGGATCTTATTGGGCTTTTCATCCCACGCCCGAAATGCTGCTATCGCTTGTTCCCGCATCATCTGAATCATGGGAATCCGGCGTTGCCCATGTGGCTGCATGATTTCACGATAGATGAATGAGTCATCAAATCCGATCTTGGATGCGTCTGTAGCAAGATTGCCGAAGTAGACGCGGGAGAGACGCGCCCAATAGACTGCCCCCAGGCACATGGGACACGGTTCACAAGATGTGTAAAGCTCACAGCCTTTAAGTTCGAAGAGACCGAGTTTTCGGCAGGCCTGGCGGATGGCGAGCACTTCAGCGTGAGCTGTCGGATCATTGGTTAAAGTCACCTGATTCACGGCTTCGGCAATGATGGTGCTCTCTTTCGCGACAACCGCGCCGAAGGGCCCTCCTTGTCCCGACCGGACGTTTTCAATTGAGAGTTGAATTGCCCGCGCCATTAAAGGATTGGTCATGTTATCTGCTCTGCCGCTATGCTCCACCACCGATCCGCGGTTGATCGGCAAGCAGAGTATAAGCGGGCGTCTGGACGACGTAGGATTTTTTCGGCATGAATTGTGAAAGTGACAGGTTGAAAAACTGATTTCGCCACGATACGCTTTGGCCTCTTACTCAAGAATTGTTTGGAAGAAGGGAAGATCGAGAACATGAGTTTGCGGGCCTTCCTCTCCCGTCAGGTGGTCACTCCGGAAGGAATTCGGCCGGCCGCCATCGTCGTAGAAGGAGGAAAGATCCGCTCAGTCATTCCTCCGAACCGGTTGCCGGTCGACATTGAGGTCGAAGACTTCGGCAATGCGGCCGTTCTTCCGGGACTAGTTGATTCACACGTGCACATTAACGATCCCGGACGAACGGAGTGGGAAGGGTTCTACACGGCAACGCGCGCCGCTGCGGCGGGGGGCTATACCCTCTTGGTGGACATGCCTCTGAATTGCTTGCCGGCGACCACCTCGGTCGCTGCACTTGAGGCGAAGCGTCAAGCTGCACAAGGCGAGTGCTGGGTCGACTGGGCAGCTTGGGGCGGCGTGGTCCAGGGCAATGAGGAAAATATCGAAGCCCTGGCGGCGGCAGGTGTTAAGGGGTTCAAATGCTTTCTCGTTCATCCCGGAATCGATGGCTTCAGCATGGTTGGCGAGAAGGACTTACGGGCCGCGCTGCCTCATGTTGCGCGCACTGGTTTGCCACTACTGGTGCACGCCGAACTCGCGGGACCAATCGACGCGGCTACAGAACATTTGGCCGGTGCTGATTGGAGACGTTACGCAACCTATCTGCAATCGCGACCTGATGAGGCAGAGCTGGCGGCGATCCGGATGATGCTGTCACTTTGCCCCGAATACGATTTCCACCTGCATATTGTCCACCTCTCAACCGCCAAGGCCGTCGCCGATTTGCGCGCCGCGCGCAATGAGGGCCTTGCGCTGAGCGTGGAAACCTGTCCGCATTACCTGCATTTGACCGCCGAGGACATCGCTGACGGAGCCACGCTGTGCAAATGCGCGCCGCCAATCCGCACCCGCGAAAACCGCGAAGCTTTGTGGCAGGGGCTTCGGGATGGCGTAATCGATCTGGTAGCTACTGACCACTCTCCCTGTCCGCCGGACATGAAGCGGCTTAATGAGGGAAATTTTAAAACGGCCTGGGGTGGGATCTCCAGCCTTTCCGCCGTGCTCCCAGTGATGTGGACCGAGGCCAGCCGGCGGGGATTTACGCTGAGAGATATTGTGCGTTGGATGGCCGAAGAACCAGCCCGGCTAGCTGGATGCCAAGCTCGCAAAGGTCGCCTTGCCGCCGGCTACGACGCTGACCAGGTTATCTTTGATCCAGATGCCGAATTCGTGGTGACCCAAGAGGGCCTGCATTATCGCTGGCCTCTTTCTCCCTATCTGGGAGAAACACTGCGTGGAGCGGTGAAGGCCACCTATCTACGGGGTCAACTTGTTTTCGCAGACGGCAACTTTGCCGGAGGGCCAATAGGTGAGGAGTACCGCCAATAGTGGGCGAAGGTCAGGTGCGATAATCAAACCATGACCAGTAATCGCATCGTGGGCGCATCAGTTCCGCGCAAGGAGGGACGCGACAAAGTTACTGGCCGAGCGCAATACATCGATGACATGACGCTGCCGAACATGCTCTACGGTGCCACTGTCCGCAGCCGCGTTCCGCGCGGCAAGATTAAAAAGATAACTTTTGGCTCGGGAATCGCATGGAACGAGTTTGTTATTGTGTCGGCAAAAGATATCCCTGGGAAGAACTGCATCGTTCTGATCGTCGACGATCAACCATGTCTGGCGGATGGGATTGTGAACCATCCCGAGGAGCCGATTCTCCTGTTGGCCCATCCGGACCGCCATGCGCTCCCCAAGGCCGTTGACACTATCTCAATCGAATACGAACCGCTTCCCGCCGTGTTCACAATTGAAGAGAGCGAGGAACATCGCGAAATCATTTGGGGAAAAGACAACACCTTCAAAACCTATTTAGTCGAGAAAGGTGACATCGATGGCGTCTGGGAAAAAGCTGACTATATCGTTGAAGGCGAATACCGCACTGGGGCGCAGGAGCAGCTTTATATCGAAAATAACGGGATGATCGCCACATACGATCCAGAGCGGGGCGTCACGGTGTGGGGCTCGCTCCAGTGTCCGTACTACATCCACAAGGCTTTGATGACGCTGTGTAACTTACCAGCGGACAAAGTCCGTGTGGTGCAAATGGAGACGGGCGGCGCGTTCGGCGGCAAAGAAGAATATCCGTCCATGATCGCAGGACATGCTGCCCTCCTGGCAATCAAATCCGGACGGCCAGTGAAAATCATTTATGACCGCATGGAGGATATGGCTGCCACCACCAAGCGGCATCCCTCGCGCACCCGACACCGCACCGCCGTGACCAAAGGCGGGAAAATCCTGGGTGGCGAAATTGAATTTGCCGTTGACGGCGGGGCATACACAACGCTGTCGCCAGTAGTCCTTTCACGCGGCACGATCCACGCCGGCGGTCCGTATTACTGGCCCAATGTTCGAATTCGCGCTAAGGCCATGGCCACCAACGCACCGCCGCACGGCGCCTTTCGCGGCTTCGGAGCACCGCAAAGCCTGTTTGCGATGGAACGGCACATGGAGCGCATCGCGCAGGTCGTGGGACTATCCCCGATCGAAATCCGGCGACGGAATTTCTTGCAGCCGGGACAGACAACAACCACAGAACAAACCATCCGTGAAGCCATTGATCTGGAGAAGCTTCTCGACCGAGCACTAGAGCTCTCGAACTACCACGCGAAGAAGCAGCGCTTCTCAAAAGATAATCGAATGGGAACAAGCAAGAAGGGAATCGGCGTCGCAGCCTTCTTGCACGGCGCGGGTTTTACGGGGTCAGGAGAGCGGAATCTGAGCTCTGTGGTTGATGTGGAGGCGTGCGCCGATGGCAGCGTGCGGGTGCTGGTTTCAAGCACGGAATTTGGCCAGGGAACTAAGACAGTTCTGTGCCAGATCGTAGCCGAAACTCTCGGACTCGAGTATGACGACGTAACCATTGCGCAGGCAGACACTGGGGAGGTGCCGAACAGCGGTCCGACGGTTGCATCACGTACCGTCATGGTGGTAGGGAAACTGGTGCAGTCCGCGGCCTTGGGAATTAAACAGACGCTGACCACGAGCGGCGCGCTCGAGAGATCATACTCTCCGGCCGAATTCCGGACGGCCTGCCAGAACTACGTTGCGGCCCATGGAACATTCCGCTCATCCGCCCGTTTTGAAGCGCCAAGCGACGTATTCTGGGACGATGAAAAGTACCGCGGCGAGGCATACGCGGCATTTGCCTGGGCAGTTTATGTCGCAGAAGTTACAGTTGACTTGAGCACCTACAGCGTATCTGTAAATGACCTCGTAGCGCTGCAAGAGGTGGGCAAGGTCCTTCATCCAGTTTTGGCTCGAGGTCAAATCGTGGGCGGTATCGCTCAGGGGATCGGATATACGCTGTACGAGAAAGTGATTTGGCAAAATGGACGCATGCAAAACAGCCAGATGACGAATTACATCATGCCAACTTCGGCCGACCTGCCTCCCATCCGTGTGTTTTTCGAGGAAATGGGTAACATTCACGGCGCGTTTGGCGCCAAGGGGATTGGCGAGCTTCCCATGGATGGTCCGGCTCCTTCAATTATTAATGCTGTCGAGGACGCGCTCCAGGTTCGTTTCGATGCGATTCCCTTGCTCCCGGAGGACATTTTCGAAAAGCTCGCCACAGAGAGCATAAGTAAGAGCGGGCCTCACTCTGCCGGTGGAGTGCAATCGCAATGACAACGAACATTTCTTCGGGGGGTCGCGCCAAGTGCGAGCTCTCGTTTACCGTCAACGGCGAGCGGAGGACCGTGCGCGTTCATCCAATGGAAAGATTACTGGACGTGTTGCGCCAGGAACTCGCGTTGACCGGCGCGAAAGAAGGATGCGCTGAAGGCGAGTGCGGTTCATGCTCCGTATTGATGGATGGGGCGCTGGTGAACAGCTGTTTGGTGCCGATTCTCCAGGCCAAGAGCGCGAACATTGTGACCATCGAGGGGTTGGCAGCAGGCGCGCAACTGAATTGCTTGCAGGAAGCGTTCCTCGACTTCGGTGGCGCTCAGTGCGGCATCTGCACTCCGGGAATGATTCTCGCGGCTTCTCATTTACTCCAGCGGAATCCTCAGCCCACGATAGGAGACATCCGCGAAGGACTCTCAGGAAATCTTTGCCGCTGTACCGGCTACGTGCAGATTTTCGACGCCGTCGCAAAAGCGGTGCAGTTCAAGGCCAGGACGTGAGATCCGATCCCGCCGACTATGAGCTAGTTGCGCCGGCTAATCTGCAGGAAATCGTCGCGCTGCTCGCTGAGGAACCCGGCACATGGTTGCCCATCGCCGGAGGAACTGATGTGATGGTGCAGTACGCGGCCGGGAAGCTTTCTGCACGAAAGCTGGTCAGCATCTGGAATCTTCCTGAGCTGCGGCACATTGAAGTTCTCGCGGACGAAGTTCGCATTGGCGCTGGATGCACTTATACAGATCTGCGCGAAAACGAGACCGTAGGGCGAGAATTCCCGTTGTTGGTGAGCGCTGCGAGCTGGACCGGTGGAATTGCCAACCAGAATCGAGGCACGCTCGGAGGTAATGTCGTGAACGCCTCGCCGGCTGCCGACTCTCTGCCGGCATTGCTAGCCTACGAGGCTGAGCTTATCCTCGTCTCCATTCGTGGCGAGCGGCGAGTGCCTTACCTGGACTTTCATACCGATTATAAGAAAACGAAACTGGCCTCCGATGAACTGATTCGAGATATATGTCTCAGTAGGCGGTTTTCAGAGTACTTTTCTTACACCCGCAAAGTTGGTGCGCGACAAGCGCAAGCGATTTCCAAGGTGTGCGTTGCGGCGCTGGGCCGGCTCGATGGCGGGAAAGTCAAAGATGTCAGGATCGCTGTGGGAAGCGTCGCTCCAGTTCCCCTTCGATTGCTGGAGACGGAACGAATCGTGCAGGGAAAAGCTATCGAACCATCACTGCTACTTTTGGCGAAGAAGATCGCTGTCGCCGAAATTCGGCCCATCGACGATATCCGATCGACGATGAGATATCGGTCGACGGTGGTTGGCAATCTGGTGGCAGAATTTCTGGAGAAGCTGAGAGCGAACGAGCCTGCGATATGAGTGATGTGCTGGCTCGCTGGAATCGCCTGTCGCTCGAGGAAGCGGCAAAGGAGATCCTACCGTGTTGTGGCTCGAAGGCATGGGCGGAGGGGATGGCGAAACGCAGGCCGTTGCTGGACAAAATGGCGCTGCTGGCCGCGTCCGACGAGACCGGGCGCGGCCTCGGTGAATCCGATTGGATGGAAGCATTTCACAGTCATCCTCGGATTGGTGAGGCGCGGGCCGCCGCGGCAACGCCGGCGCAGTCTTTGGCTTGGTCAACCGCTGAGCAGCAGAAGGTCACCGGTGATGCTGTTAAGACGGCGCTCGCAGAAGCAAATCGCGAATACGAGAATCGCTTCGGTCATATTTTTATTGTTTGCGCTACGGGCAAGTCTGGACCGGAGATTCTGGAAATTCTGCGCCGCCGCTTGGAGAATGACAAAGAGATCGAACTGCGCGAAGCAGCTGAGCAGCAGCGCCAGATCACACAGATTCGTCTGAAAAAATGGCTCTCGCAATAAAACGCATCTCCACCCACGTTTTGGACACGGCCCTGGGCAAGCCCGCCCAAGACGTGCCTGTACGTCTGGAGCGGCAGGATACGTCCGGACATTGGTTGCTGCTGGGCTCGGCGCACACCGACCAAGACGGCCGCTGCGGCCAGTTGCTGCCGGATGACAAAGTTCTTCCCGCTGGAATCTACCGCCTGACGTTTGACACGGCAGACTATTTGGCAGCGCAGAAAATCGACACGCTGTATCCCTGGGTAGAGGTGACGTTTAAGGTGCGGGATGGCGAATCGCATTTCCATATTCCGTTACTACTGAGCCCAAACGGCTACACCACCTACCGGGGAACCTGAATTTGTGATCTGCGTCTGCGTAACTGATACAGATACAGATACAGACAAGGAGTCAACCAGGTGATGTCCTCAATCCGGGAGTGGCTTCACCTTGCGGTGCGCTGGTTCCACGTTTTTGCGGGAATCATGTGGGTCGGTCAAACCTATTACTTCACCTGGCTGGACGGGCAATTTAGCAAACTTGAGGAGAAGGCCGCCGCAGACGGAACCGCGCCGGCGCTGTGGATGGTCCACAGCGGCGGTTTTTACGCCGTCGAAAAGCAAAGATCCCTGCAGGTCGGACCCGAGCTAGTCCACTGGTTTCGCTGGGAAGCGATGATGACCTGGCTCAGCGGAATTCTGCTGCTGTTCCTTCTCTATTATTTTGGCGGAGGACTTATTGACACCGACGTCGCCGACATCTCCCTCGTTCGGGGTATCTCCGTCGGACTCGGGGTGATCGTCTTCGGGTGGCTCATTTATGATCTGGCTGCACGGTCAACGCTGGGTAAGTCCCCAACCGCGTTCGCGATATTTTCACTGCTTATGACTGCCGGCGTCTCGTGGGGCCTGCTACACGTTTTCAGCGGCCGCGCCGCCTATATCCACTTGGGGGCGACGTTCGGCACGATCATGGCGCTTAACGTGTGGGAGCGAATTCTTCCCGCCCAACGCAAGATGATCGCTGCAGCCGCGGCAGGGGCGACATTCGATGTTTCGCTCGGGGCTCAGGCTAAGCTGCGGTCCAAGCACAATACTTTCTTAGCGGTTCCGGTCGTGTTTATCATGCTTAGCAACCATTTCCCCGTGGCCACTTATGGAAACAAATATAGTTGGGAGATCCTGGTCCTGCTCGTTGTCGTCGGTTGGGGGGCAGCGATGGTCATACGCCGGGCATGACAGTCGGCCATGCGAATGCACGGAATCAAGAATCGCGCGGAAGTAGTCGTCAACCGCTGCCAGAAGCTGGCCGGCTTCAGCGAAGACTTAGCCAGCACGCGTCGGACATTTCTCTCTCCGCCCATGCATGATTGTCATCGGGAAATCGCTGGTTGGTTAAGTCCGCTTGGAGTCAAGGTGAGCATCGACGCCGCGGGCAACTTGCGCGGAGTGTATCCCGCTGTGGAACGTAACGCGCCAAAACTTCTCATCGGTTCGCACCTGGATACGGTCCCAAACGCAGGAGCCTACGATGGCATTCTCGGCGTGGTCCTGGCTGTTGCATTACTCGAGGCTTTGGGTCAACGCCGGTTTCCTTTTGCAATTGAAGTCGTCGGCTTTTCTGAGGAGGAGGGAGTTCGGTTCGGCGCACCTTTCATCGGCAGTCGCGCGCTCATCGGCAGGCTCGACGATGAACTCCTGAGCCGCTGCGATGCGCAGGGAATCTCCGTGCGCAAGGCGATCGAGAACTTTGGCCTGAAACCTGGCAAAATTTCTCAGGCTGTCTTGAGAGCCGATACCCTTGCCTACATGGAGTTTCACATCGAGCAGGGTCCAGTTTTGGAAAAACTGGGGCGACCGCTCGGAGTAATCGACACTATCACCGGCCAGAGCCGGCTGGAATTTACATTCGTTGGTCGAGCCAACCACGCAGGTACAACTCCGATGGATGTCCGTTACGATGCTATAGCCGCTGCGGCCGAATGGATCACGGCGGTGGAGCGGTTGGCTCGAGATACTTCTGGACTGGTCGCGACCGTGGGCAGAATAAACGCGAAGCCAGGCGCAACGAACGTCATTGCAGGAGAGGCTCGCCTGAGTCTCGATGTGCGTCATGGGTCGGATGAGGCTCGAACGGGCGCAGTGGATAACCTCATTTGTCTGGCGGAACAAATTGCGAAGCGGCGTGGATTGTCCGTGAGTGACAATACTCTGTTAAATCAACAGGCCGTGCGGATGGATCCTATTCTCATGAACGAGATCGAAGAGGCGATCCGGAAGACTGGATGCGAGCCGCACCACATGGTAAGTGGCGCTGGACACGATGCCATGATTCTGGCTGAGAAAGTTCCCACCGGCATGATCTTTCTGCGAACGCCCGGCGGGATCAGTCACGACCCAGCAGAATCCGTTGAAGTAGAAGATGTGGCGAAGGCGATCGAGTGCGGTTTGCATCTGCTCGATCAGATCGCTTCCTCGAAGGCATAGCAAAAAAGGAAGTGCCGTGCATAATCTTGGCCAGACCCGCAGTTCGCAACAACCCAATCATCTGGTGTTGACGGCCGATACTTTCGTACGCACCACCCTACCTGGCATGAAGGCTTGTTCAGCCATTGTGCATGCGGGTCCGGCGTTAGGCGCGAGATTCACCGAGTACACCGCCGAGTTCGAACCGGATGGTGAATTGGGGAGCACGCCCGCGCAACGTTTTATTTTTGTGATGGAGGGTGGAGTTAACGTGGAAGCGGAGGGCAAACGCAGCGAGTTGGGGGTGCGAGGATATGCTTATTTGCCTCAAGGCATGCTGCACCGAATCTCAGCCTCGGGGAAAAGCCGTGGGTTGGTGATCGAGAAACCTTACCAGGCGCTGGCTTCGGTCGAGCCGCCCCACGCGATTCTGTCGAACGAAGATGCCATCGCTTCGCATCCCCTTGATAACGATCCCAGCTTGCAAGTGAAGTGTCTGCTCCCGGATACGATGAGCTTCGACTTCGCAGTAAACACCATGGTGTACCAGCCGGGTGCATCCCTCAGCAGGGTCGAAATACATGTGATGGAACATGGGCTCATCATGCTCGAAGGCGGCGGGATCTATCGGCTCGGCGACGCGTGGTATCCGGTCACGGCCGGCGACTTCATCTGGATGGGCCCATGGTGTCCCCAGTGGTTTGGAGCGCTAGGCAAGGTACCAGCGAAATACCTCATCTACAAAGATTGGAACCGCCATCCTCTAACCGGCACTCGACCATGAGGATTGAAGTTGATCAGGAGACTCTGCTCTCCGAGATCGAAGCGCTGGCCTCCATTTCTGACTCCGAAGCTCCCGCAGTCACCAGAATCGTCTTCACTCCCACCGACCTTAAGGCGCGTCATTGGCTAGGAGCTCGTTGCGAGGAAGCCGGACTCGCAGTGCGGCAGGATGCCATTGGAAACATTTTCGCTCGATGGGTTGGTTCTGATTCTGAAGCACCGGCGGTGGGCACTGGCTCGCACATTGATGCCATCCCCAATGCCGGAAAATACGATGGCGTCGTCGGAGTGCTGGGGGGCCTGGAAGCGATCCGAGCACTCAAGCGAAGTGGATTCCGCCCGAGAAACTCAATTGAGTTGCTGGTTTTCACCTCGGAAGAACCGACACGATTTGGGATCGGATGTCTCGGCAGCCGTTTACTCTCGGGAAGCTTGTCCCCCGATGCCGCTAAAGAGTTGAAGGATAGTGACGGCTTATCAATCGAGCAAGTTCGTGGTAACGCAGGATTACGCGGAGAGCTGGAAGAAGTGAGGCTACCAGGCGACTATTACAAGGCATTCGTCGAGTTGCACATCGAACAAGGTCCGCTGCTCGAACGCCAGCATATGTTTTTAGGAGTGGTTACGAAAATTGCCGCTCCCGCGAGTCTTCGGATTGCCATCGAGGGCTCAGGTGGCCATGCGGGCGGAGTCCTGATGTCTGATCGGCGTGACGCGCTGTGTGCGGCGGCGGAGTTGGTTCTGGCGATCGAAAATGCGGCTCGAACAAGCGGCGCGATAGACACAGTAGCCACAGTTGGCATTTGCGAAGTTTTTCCGGGCGCCGTGAATAGCATTCCGAGCCGGGTTCGCCTGAGCGTCGATATTCGTGATACCGATCTGGCCCGGCGTGATGCCACGATGAAGGTGGTTGAGGATGCAAGTCAAACGATCTCCGCGAAACGCAAGGTTACGATTCAGTGCGAACTACTGAACGCTGATGCGCCGGCTGATTGCGCACCGGCGGTCGTGGCGGCCCTCTGCGAATCTTGCCGGAAACATACGC
>JABCYV010000171.1 GCA_013290025.1 Acidobacteriota bacterium | reverse complement strand
GTGTGAGGTCCAACGTCTAAAGGCCGTTCTTTGCTCTTTTAATCGGTTTCATTTCTAATTCTTCCGATTGAACCAACTCTTCTTTTGGATCGTCTTCAACCTCTTCGTACTCACTGTGCTGGCGCTTGACCTGCGGGTTTTGCACCGTCCCAGCTCCATCATGAAGTTTCGTGAGGCGCTGGGCTGGAGTGTGACGTGGATTGCCCTGGCGGCTGGATTTGCTGTCCTGGTGTATTTCTGGCATGGACGCGTTGCCAGCCTTGAGTTCGTAACCAGCTACGTAATCGAACTTTCCTTGAGCGTAGACAATCTGTTTGTATTTCTGCTGATCTTCCGCTACTTCCGCGTGCCTCCGGGCTACCAGCACGAAGTTTTGTTTTGGGGCATCCTGGGCGCCTTGGTCATGCGTGGGGTGTTCATTTTTGCGGGCGTGAGCCTCATTCGACAGTTTCACTGGGTCAGCTACGCTTTTGGTACGTTCCTGGTCTATGGCGGAGCCAGACTTCTGCGCCAGGAAAGCATGGAGGTTCATCCCGAGAAGAATCCTGTCTTGCGTGTCTTCCGTCGCTGGATGCCGGTCACGGAAGATTATGAAGGAAGCCGTTTCTTCGTGCGACGCGGAGCGCTATACGCGACTCCGCTCTTTATTGTCCTGTTGGTGGTCGAGACCACCGACCTGCTGTTTGCGGTTGATTCCATACCTGCCGTACTGGCGATTACGCTCAACGCCTTCATCGTTTACACATCAAACGTTTTCGCTATTCTAGGCTTGCGATCGATGTACTTTGCTTTAGCCGGCGTTATGGAAATGTTCGAATACTTGCACTACGGACTCTCGCTGATCTTGATTTTCGTTGGCACCAAGATGCTGGTCGCGCATTATTACCAGGTTCCAACCGGCATCACATTGGGAGTTGTCGCGGGCGTCTTACTTATTTCGGGGCTGGCGTCCGTGGTGTATCCGAAAAAGAAGCAGACCTGACTGCACGCGCGGTAACCAGCTTTGGACACTCGTACGAATGCTGATAAACGAAACCTGACGGCTATACAGCCTCCTCCGGCCAGGTTAGTTTACGAGTCCCACGTAACTCACGACAACGACGCCGACGATAAACAGGAACAAGCCCGCCAGGGAGTAGATGGCGAACTTACGAAAACCACGAACCGTTATTTGCTTTCTGTCGATCATTCCTAAGCGACCAAGCAAGTAGATCAGCAGCATAACATTGCCTCCGTGGCCACATGGTCGCTGACCGGCGACGAAACCGGCAACGGTACGGAAGGAGCAGTTACCCCTAGCTCACAATGGATGACCGACGGCAGAGGTGGGCAAAACGACGGGGACGCCGCCTGCTCCGCGACCGAACCAGCGCGTGAACGGTCACAAACGTCCGGGCCAGCCCATCAGCGCTGAATGACCTCATAATTTCAGGGTTGCCGACCATTGCCAAAGAAATGCCCGGTTCTCTGGCTCATCACAGTGGATTCAGGAATCCTTAAGGTCAATTTGTGTAGCATTTGGCCGGTCGGAAACTCACGTGAAATTGCTATTCATATTACTGTTGCTTGCTTCGGCTGGGATTCTCGAGACACGACCTTCCTCTGCGCAGGTTTCGACCGGCGGTGTTCGAGTGATCAGCGGTGTCGTGCTCGATCCTTCGGGTGCTGCCATTCCGGGAGCGAAAGTAATTTTGATCAGAGCGGATGGAACTCTGGTCGATCAGTCCTTGACCGACAATACGGGAGGGTTTCGCTTTAACCATGTAGCCGTGGGCGAGTATACCGTCGACATTCAAGCGGCGGGGTTTCGCGAGACAAAAGTTAGTGCTGTTGTCGGAGCGAAGCAACCTCCGAGTCTGCGCGTCGTGATGCCCATTGAAGTGGAGAAGCAGACGGTAAATGTGGAAGCGGGAGGAGCGCCGCTGGTCAGCACCGACATTGGAGGGAATCAGAATGCGAACACGATCGACCGCAATGCTCTTGATCGTGTGCCAGTGTTTGATCAGGATTACATCACCACTATGTCGCGGTTTCTCGACGACAGCGCAACCGGTACGAACGGGGTCAGCTTGGTGGTGAACGGCATTGAGGCCAACGGACCGGGGGTTACGGCGTCCGCGGTGCAAGAGGTGAAAATCAACCAGAACCCCTATTCGGCGCGGTTTGCGCGGCCGGGGCGCGCGAGGTTAGAGATCATTACCAAGGGCGGAACGCCCAATTTTCATGGCTCACTGAATTTCATGTTTCGCGATTCGGTATTCGATGCGAGCAACGCCTTTGCCATCAGCAAGCCCCCGGAGCAGCGGCGATATTTCGAAGGCTCCCTCACAGGTCCGCTTGGGCATGGCAAGCGCACGACTTTCTTGCTTTCGCTCGACGAAGACCAACAGGACCAACAGGCCTTCGTAGTCGCCGAAGTGCAACCCAATGTTCAGCTCGGTGAGAATGTCGCCAATCCTACGCGGCACTTCTTTGGCTCGGGGCGCGTGTTTCACGACCTGGCTAATGGCGATCAATTCTGGATGGGCTATTCCTACGAAAGGCGAACCGTCGAGAACCAGGGAGTAGGCGGAACCGTATTGCCCAGCGCCGCCACCGACACAAAGTTTCAGGAGCATGAGGTCAACGTGGGCTACCGGCATAGTTTCTCGCCGCACTGGGTGAACCAGTTGCAATTTCTGCTCGGCCATTACGACTCGCCGGTCAGTAGTGTGACCGAGGCGCCGCAGATCGTGGTCTCAGGAGCCTTTACCACAGGTGGAGCGCAGGCGGACTCGCGGCGAACTGAATACCACTTTGATGGCACCGATTTCTCCACGTACGCAAATGGGAAACATCAGCTGAGTTTTGGAGTGGACATTCCCGATATCAGCCGGCGCGGATTGGATGACTTCACGAATCAGCTCGGAACCTACACTTACCCCAGTCTGGATACCTACGCTGCGGGACATGCGACCACTTTTTTGTTGCAGCGAGGAAACGGTCACGTGGTGTTTCTGGAGAGAGTGCTGGGCGTTTTCATAGAAGACAACATTCGCCTGAAACCAAACTTCTCCGTGTATCTCGGAATGCGCTACTACTTTCAAAATTACTTTCACGACGATGCCAACAACTTCGCACCCCGCTTCGGTTTTGCCTATGCCCCCACAAAGCGCGGCAGGACCGTGATACGCGGTGGGGCAGGGGTCTTCTATGACCGCACCGGACCGTCACCGATTGGTGACTTGCTCCACTTCAACGGCGTCAATCTGCTCCGTTTCATCGTGAATAATCCCGTGATTCAAAATCCGGGCAATCCAACACCACCTCCGATCAATGTGCCGACGAGTGCTGTGGTCCTGGATGCCAAAGCGGGGATTCCATACTCGGTGCAATACAGCGTCGGGGTGGAGCGCCAAGTGACGGAGAAGAGCACCGTCAGCGCAACCTTCGTGGGATCACGAAGCATCGATGCGTTTCGCTCGATTGATGCGAATGCTCCTCCTCCGCCCAATTATTTGTCCCCGCCAAACCCAACCCTGGGGCAGGTCCGCCAGATTCAGTCGGAGGGCTACCAGAAGAGCGCCGCGCTGGAGCTGACGTTTCGCGGAAAGCCCAGCAAGTGGTTTTCCGGGCAGGCGCAATACACGTTCGGTAAGACCTACAACAATACCAGTGGGATTACCTACTTTCCTGGAAATAGTTACGATCCCGCCGGCGACTGGGCACGTTCTGACAACGATCGCCGGCACAAGTTCGACTTGTTGGCGTCATCCCAACCAACCCGGTATTTCACGGCGGGCGCAGCGCTCTCGGTTTATTCTGGAAAGCCAGTTAACATCACGACCGGAGCCGACAATAATCGCGATGGTATCGTCAATGACCGCCCGGCCGATGTTTTGCGCAATACCATGCCAGGGCCGGGAATGATCGAACTAGATCTAAATCTTGCCCACGACTTTGTGCTTTCCAAGTCTCGCAAAGAAGCGCGCACGCTCACCGTAGCTCTGAATTCTTTCAACGTGCTCAATCATGTCAATGACATGACTTATATAGGTATTATTACCTCCCCATTTTTCGGACACGCGGTGGCGGCGCTGCCTCCCCGCCGCATGCAGTTGGATCTACAGTTCAAGTTCTAGAGCGTTTCATACTTCCTTAAACCTAAATATCCTTGGCAGACGCTACGACGATGCTGCTGCGGACTACGTTATGATGAGAACCCTATGAAACTGCAATGATTCGAGTGAATATCGGGATTCCGAGATGTCCTTACGAAGCCGCGATTGAGAGCGGCCTCTTAGCGCGAACAGGCGCCCACCTGCGAACTCTGTTGGGCGATCGCAGACGGCTGTTTGTTGTGACCGTGCCTCCCGTGCGCCGCAGGTGGGGCCAGAAGCTGCTGGCTTCACTCTCAGCAGCGGGTTTTGCGACGAAGATTGTCGAGATGCCCGATGGTGAGCGCCACAAGAAGCTGGCGACTGTCGAAGCATTGTCGGAGAAACTCTCCCGCTTGGGTGCGGATCGCAGTGCCGTGATTGTGGCCTTCGGCGGAGGCGTGGTAGGCGATGTGGCGGGAATGCTTGCGTCTGTGTATATGCGCGGCGTGGATTTAGTTCAGATCCCAACCACGGTGCAGGCTCAGGTGGATGCCGCGATTGGCGGGAAGACCGGCGTCAACCTGCGTGCCGTCAAAAATCTGCTGGGCACATTTCACCAGCCACGGGCAGTGTTAATCGATCCCGCGATGCTATCCACTTTGCCGGACCGAGAATTTCGCGCGGGCATTTATGAATCACTGAAGTGCGGAGTAATCGGACTTCCTGAGTTGTTTCAGACCTTGGAACGAATTCAGGTCAGAGACTTGCGTCGCGATCCGGCGAAATTGGAGAGGGTGATCGCGGAATCGGTGAAGATGAAGGCTAAAGTGGTTTCGGCTGACGAACGCGAGAGCGGCTTGCGCCGTGTACTGAATTTCGGCCACACCGTCGGCCACGCGCTGGAGGCCGTTACCGGATACCGACGCTTCCTTCACGGCGAGGCTGTTGCGTGGGGAATGATTGCCGCCACCAAGATTGCCGCGGCTTTGGACAAAATTGATGCCGGCTCCGCGCAACGGATCACCGAAGCTGTGTTGGGGCTCGGGCCGCTTCCGAGAGTCGAAGCTCGTGGCCGAGCAATTCTGCGGCTGCTGCAGTCAGACAAAAAGACGCGTGATGGCATCGTGCACTTTGTTTTGCCATGTGCCATCGGTAAAGTCGAAATCGTAAGCGGAGTGCCCGACCGGATCGTGCTCGAGGCTGTCGAGGAGTTGCGACAACTGTCCAGCGAAAACTAATCGTCTAGCACAGAGGCCGAAACACTTAACCAATTGGGAGTTGAAGCTGATCAGGAATTGAACCCTCGGACCAAACCTGCGGTAATCGGCGCGGCGCCCCAGGGGGCCGCTGACGCGGAATCGGCGGCGCGGGCTGTCCGCGATATGTTCACCGCGATCGCCCCGCGTTACGATCTGCTCAACCACCTTCTCTCTTTTAATGTGGATCGTCTGTGGTGGCGAAAGACAGCGCGAAGCTTTTCCGACATCCTGGCCCGGCCTGAGGCGCGAGTTCTCGATCTGTGCTGTGGCACTGGTGATATGACGTTTGCGTTGCGGCGCGAAGGGAGCGAGACGCCGACAATTCTGGGGACAGATTTCTCTCACGCCATGCTGCAGCGCGCAAGCGCGAAATCAGCCGGCACTTCGCTGCGCTGGGTAGAAGCGGACGCATTGCACCTGCCATTTCCCGACGCCCATTTCGAGTTGGTTACCTCGGCATTCGGCTTCCGCAATCTGGCGGACTACGATGCCGGATTGCGGGAGATCTTGCGCGTGCTACGCCCCGAAGGCGAGTGCGGAATTCTGGATTTCGGCGAGCCCGGCGGGGTTGTCGGGAAACTCTACCGAATCTACTTCAGGCATGTACTGCCAAAAGTAGGGACGTTAATTTCTGGCGTCAAGGGACCGTACGCGTATCTGCCGGCCTCGGTGGAGCGTTTTCCCGACCCGAGCGAGATGCTAAGACGCATGCACCGGACTGGCTTCCGCGAAGTATCGTGGACACCCTATACCTTTGGGATTGCCGGACTGTATCGAGGAAAAAAGTAGGTCCGAAAACACCGTAATCGCCGATCCGTGGGACGATTTGGGTGAGCTGGCGAGAAGGCCCGATCTTATGACTTAGCAGCGTTCTTCAGTAGATCCGCTAGATTCCGAATGTCGTCTCCACTCGCGTCTCCGATGACGAAGTAACGCAGGCCCTTGTCGCTCCATGATTGCAGATTGAACGATACGTGTCTGAGCGGTCCCGAAGCCTCCCGCAAAGCGGGGTTGACGGCCCCGTCCTGGAAAATAAAAACGGAAATCTCGTGCTTGCGTACCTGGTAGATCAATTGTGCTCCGGGGGTCTGTTCCAGATAGACAACGCGCCCGCCCAGCAATGTGAACTCGGAGTTGGACAATTCAGGCAAATTGAAGGTAAATGGAATCTTGCCTTGAAACCAGGGCTTCACGGTGTGACGGTCGGTGGAAACCACGTCTACTGGATTCGGGCTGGCGAGCGTGGCCACATGGAGGTCCGCGATTTCACTAAAGGCGTGCCGGCGCTCCAGTCGCTGATTCCCGACATAGTTCGCCAGCAGTCCGGCCACCAGCAACACCGCGATTGTTGATGCCGCGGTGAGCCAAACTCGAACCGGAGAGAAGCGCGGGCGGGCCGCAATTTTCCGTCGCACCCGGGCACGGAACTCGGCACTTGGAGCGTAGCGCTTGCCGGCGATTTGTACGGCTCGCTTAAGTTGCACCCGGCTGAGGATGTCCGCCGAGCAGGCAGGACAGCTTCGGACATGAAGGCCCACAGCCTTTATCTCATCAGCGCGCAGTTCGCCATCGAGATAACTGTCAAGTTTCGCTGTGAAGTCGTCCGCCATTTATCCTCCTTCCAGTTTCTGGCGCAGATTCTCGCGCAGTGCCTTCCGGGCGCGGGACAAGCGCGACATGACCGTGCCGATCGGAATGGCGAGGGCCTCCCCGATTTCCTGGTAGGACATCTCTTCCACCTCGCAGAGCAGCAATACTTCGCGGAAGTGCAGCGGCAGATCTTCGATTGCACCTTGTAGTAACTGCTGCTGCGAACGTTCGATGAAGATGGTTTCCGGAGTATCCGGGCCCGCGGGGACCTCGGGCGCGTCGTCAACATCAAGAGGCACGGTTGCCGTGGCTTTTAGCCCAGTGCGTGAAGTGAGGAAAGTGTTTCGCAAGATGCGATAGATCCACGCCCGAAAATTAGTGCCGGGCTGGAATGAGGAGAACCCCTTCAAGGCCTTAACGTAAGTCTCCTGCACCAGATCTTCGGCTTCGCTCCGGTTTTGGGTGAGCCAGTGGGCGAAGTTGTAGAGCTGATCAAATAGCGGCATGGCCAGCTCTTCGAACGTCGCCGAGGTCAAGCGCTCTTCCGGCACCTCCATAGGGTAAACCAGCGGGACGCGATTTTATTCCTTCGCCGCTGCAAGTATCTGTAAGGCAATGAGTTTCAGGATCGGTCGCCCGATTGGCAGATTGACGGTTTAGGGCTGCTTCTTTTTATCGGTCTCTTCCTTCGAATCGTTAGCGGGGTTTGGGGGCCAGACCGGACTCGTCAGCTCAATCCGCCAAATCGGGCCACCCAGATAGAGTGGGCCTTCCGATTTGCCGAAGGTTGGCGCCTCTCCCTGGAGAATCCAGATATGGGTGTCTGGCGGCTTCTTGCCCAAGAGCTGAGCCATGATTCCGGTAATCCCTCCAATCTCCACTTTGACGACGTAGTGTGCTGCTTTGTGAGCAGACCCCGCTATCGAGAACGGTTCCTCGCCTTGGGAAGAGATGGCGAGCTGCACCAGCACAGGTTTGGGCGTCGCCGCCACCATGGGAACCTTCATCTCGGGGGCATTGGGCGGGATGTTCTTTAACAACGTGACGACCAGCCCGTTGGATATGTCAGGCGGCAGCTTGAGGCGGTCGGTTGTGACCTTCTCCGTGCCATCATCGGTGTAGCGGACGGTGACTTGTCCGGTTGAGGCGTCGGTCGAGACGTCCATCGGATGCGGGAATGTGGGACCTTTCTGTATCAGGTGGTCGCTAATGAGCCGGAAGCTGCCATGCTGCGAAAAGACAGCGGTCTCATCGTTTACCGAACCATCCTTGAAGTGAAAGATTACGTGGTTCGTGACCCGATCGCCGTGGGCTACTTGAATGCTGTCTCCCGCGGCAAGGGTCTCGCCTTCCAGGGTACGCAGTGCAAGAAAGCCGTGGAGCAAACCCTCGGTGTGGCGAACGGCCACTTTTTCTGCGGATAGCCCACCCGAGTGGAACAGAGCGGAAATCATCAGGAGGGCGAGCGACCGCAAGCGGAAACTGAAACCGGCGTTCAAACCCCGCTGCCTCCAATCTCGCAGCCGACGCTAGCTTCCGGCAGATTGTTGCGCCGCGACCAGCGTGTCGGACGCAAAACAGTCGGCGAATGCGTCCGCGATGGTGTAGCGGATCACATCCTCATAACTCTGCCCCAGGAATTTCTTCAAGCGGTCCGTATTCATGATGTATTCGCCCATCATGTAGGGCATCGCGTCCGGCGGAATCGCTGAAATTCCCGACTTCCACAAGAACCGCAATACAAGATGAAACGCGGCGCGGCTGGGCACACGTATGAGTTTGGCACGGGCCATCTCGATGCATTGCGCGAAGGTCAGGGGCTCACCGCGACCGGCGACGTTCAGCACGGTCAGGCGCTGCGATTCCGGTTCGGTCTTGCGGAGGATGTAAGCGATCAAGCGGGCAATGTCGTCCACGTGCACAAATTGGATGTGGTTTTTCAGGTAAGGTTCCCCGTAGGGCAGCATGCAAGGCAGGCGCTTACCCTGGCTGCGCATTTTGGCCGCCCGCTCGCTACGGCCGTTGGGCGTGCCGCGGAAAGCTCCCACCATGTAATTATCGATGCTGGCTCCCGCGAAAATGTGCGGTCGCAGCATATACGCGCTGGACCCGCGCAACGCCGGCGCCCTCTGCTGCACCACCTTATCGCACTCCATCTTGTGAATCGCGTAGGGCAGGGTGTGGGCAGCGAGTGCGAAATCTTCGGTCACCGGCTGCGGAAGCTGGGGACCATAGGCGGCGACGCTACTGGGAAAAATAAACTTTTGCACCACGCTTTCATCGCGATTGGCTTCTGTAACCGCCTCCATGACGCGCGCGGTTCCGGCCACATTAATCTGCCACATACGGTCAAGGTCGAACACGCCGCTACGCACTGGATCCAGCACAAACGCGAGATGGACCAGGGCTACGGCGCGGGATTCTCGCAAGAGAAGGTATAGCGATCGACAAGACTCCTCTTGACCAAGGTCCAGGCGCTCGAAGCGCATGGGAGAATCCGTCTTGGGCGAATTGAGGTCCACTCCAATCACGCTAAAGTCCGCCAAATGCGGCAAAAGGCGAAGCCCGAGATTGCCTGAGACTCCGGTGACCACAACGGTGGGTTTGGTATCACCCATTACTTGGGTCCGAGTGTAGGAGGCGTGGCCGGCGGCTTGGCGTCCCCACGCGGCATGTTCATTCCGGGAGGCATGGTCATTCCCGGACCGGCATTGGGAGTTGGGAAGTATTTGTCGTCCAGTGTTGCTGTAGAAGCCTGCTGCAAAGCCTGCCGGGACTCCTGCAAGCGCTGCGACCGAAGTGCGCCAAGGATTTCGTCATGCGCTTTAGTCACGGCGATGGTGTCCTTGTCCGTGATCTTGTACACGAAATAGCCGGTCGGACTCGAAAGCAGCGGCGAAACCTCGTTCGAGTGAAGGTCCATGACTGAAGCCTGGTCGGGAGGCAGACCGGTCCGCCGGACTTTGCTCATTTTCGTGCTGGGCGCCTTGCCCTTCTGTCCGGCCGCCGTGAAAGCCTCAGCTTGCAGCTTGTCGAAGTCTTCCCCGGCCGCAGCGCGGACCCGAAGGGCTTCGGCTTCCTTCTTCATCGCGTCGTCCGCATCTTGCTGGCGCTTCTTTGCCTGCGCATCCGTTAACTTCACTGCGGAAGGCGCCAGTAGTTTGCTGTGCGGAACATATAGCCGCTGCAGGTCCGCTTCCTGGTAAACGTCGATGTGTTTGCGATAGTAGTCCTCGATGTCGGCATCCGGAACCTGGGACGCCTTCTCTTGCATATCTCGATCCAACAGCTGAGCCAGTACGCTTGTCCTCTGCACCTTCATGTTTTCCTCGAATTTCGGGCCCTGATCCAGGCCTATTTCGTGGGCTTTGTGGGCCATGGCAAGCAGCGAGGCATAACGAGTCGCAAGCTGTCGGCGTGCGTAAGGTGGCGCAGTCGGCGCAACCGCATCCACCAACTTTTCGAATTCGGCGCGTGTGATCACGGTTTTGCAATCCGATGAATTGGTTTTCTCGGTGGAGGGATTGTCGCAGATCCCCTGGATTGTGATGACAGCCGCGTCGGGTGGAACCGTCGCAGCCTCAGACGCCTTGGCATCGGGACTTGCCCCCTGAGCTGCGCTGTCAGCAGCGGCAGGATTCTGCTGAGGAGCGGCCGGCGACGAACCTGCCGCTTGTCCCCAGGCAAAAGCGCCAAGCAACAAACATACCAATCCACGATGAATCATAAGTGAGTATTCCTCCAGGAGAGATGAAAATTGTAATGGAAAATCCTAGCACAGTGGGAGCTGTCAGCCATCGGGTATCAGCTCCCAGACCGGACTCAAAGGCAGGTGAACTATCCGGTCCAAAGCTCTCAGGTGGAATAGAACAGTTTGGCAGACCCTGAGGAGCTGCTGGGAAGAGTGCCGTGTTTCAACTTGGCGGGAACGTGCCGGGCGGCGATAATGCGGCCATGGCGGAAGCGCCCGCGGTCTATAGTTCGGAGTCGATGCGCGCGGAGAAGCGCGCGGTCGCAGGCAGCTCCGTC
>JABCYV010000170.1 GCA_013290025.1 Acidobacteriota bacterium | reverse complement strand
CCACAAGCGTTTGTAGTACTTGTATGGAATGCGTGATTTGACAAAGACATCCCTCGGAATAGACTAGCGGGCGACTTTGTCGAGTCCCTTCTAATGCATGCAGGAAGGTCGGTCCCAACCAACCCCTTTTGAGGAGTCACACCATGCTCTCTCGATTGCTTCCGCTTCTCTTGGTCTCGTTGGTTACCAGCCGATTGTTGGCCCAGTCTCCGCCCCAATCACTCCAACCCGAAGTATCTATCCAAGGTCTGCTAGATCGCGTCGAACAGTTGGAGAAACGAATCGCCGAACTGGAAGACCATGAACGCAAACAGGCCACGACAACTCCACCCGCTGACTCAAGTTCGCAGACCGGAACCGGCCGCAAATCGGTAGAGGCCGGCGCCACTCCGGCGCCAGCTCCTCACTCCGAGCACATGGGAAGCCCAACCGAAGTCCGGGAGGCAGAAGTCCATTACCCGTCACTGCAGATCAGAGGTTTCGGCGATGTGGATTTCCAGGCAACGGACCAGAAGGGGTCGGTGAGTGGCTTCGATCTGGGGCAATTCGTGCTGCACTTTGCTTCGCCACTGTCCCAGAAAGTCAGCTATTTCGCCGAAGTCAGCTTCACAGCGCAGCCGAACACGTTTGAGCTAAATGTAGAACGCACGATTATTCGCTACGACTACAACGACTACTTCAAGATGTCGTTTGGCAAATACCACACCCCGATCGGGTATTGGAACGCGGCCTTCCATCATGGGGCCTGGTTGCAGACAACCATCGCCCGGCCGCAAATAGTCAAGTTCGGGGGAACATTCATTCCGGTCCATTTCGTGGGTTTACAAGCCGAAGGAAACATCCCGTCGGGGGGCCTTGGGCTGGGCTACAACCTGGGACTAGGCAACGGTCGTAGCTCGAACTTCAGCAGGGCAGGAGACAGCGGTGATGTCAATGACAACCGGGCGTGGGTGGCTAATCTGTTTGCCCGACCCGCCCGCCTCTACGGGCTGGAGGTTGGGGGCTCATATTATCGCGACGAACTCACACCCCAGCCCGGGGTAAACTTTCGCGAATGGATCGCGGGAGGATACGTGACCTGGACCAAGGGGCGTCCCGAGCTTCTCGCAGAATACGAGAATGTTCATCACCAGAGTCTGCAAACATCGCAGACATCTAACACCACGGGCTACTATGTGCAACTGGCATACCGGCTTCCTTGGCAGGAAAACAAATGGAAGCCTTATTATCGCTTCGAGTATATTCATAGGCCGGTCGTGGAACCGGTGTGGGATATCACGGGGACGCCAAGCGTGGAAGACCTGGTCGGTTCGCTCGTCGGGGTGAGATACGATATTACGAACTACGCTGCATTCAAGGGCGAGTATCGAAACTTTCGTCAAGGGGTAGGCGAACCTCGAGTCGGCGGCGCGTTCTTCCAGACTGCGTTCACCTTCTAAGGCCGCCATGAGACCTTCTTGGAAATCCGCGTGCGGAGTCCTGCTTCTGGGGTGGGTCTGCCTGGCCTGTGCGGTCATGGCGGCGCAGAGCCATGACGCCGATGTTGCGATAGTGGTGCACCCCGATACGCCGGTGAGCAATTTGACGTTGGCCGACGTTCGCAAAGTGTTCCTCGGCGAGCGGCAATACTGGAACGCCAACCTTCCAGTAGTCTTGCTGATCCGTGCGCCGGTGGCCCGAGAGCGCGACGTGGTGCTGAAGACCATCTACCAGATGTCAGAGTCACAGTTCAAACAGTACTGGATCGCAAAAATCTTCCGCGCCGAAGCGGCTACTGCCCCCAAGGTGGTCTATTCCAATGACATGGCCAATGAACTGGTGACCGCCATTCCCGGTGCGATCGCGTTTATCGATGTGCGCGAAGTACGGCCAGGAACCAAGGTGATGCGGGTGGACGGTCACTTGCCGAGAGAACCGGGATATCCTCTGCGGTGAACGTTCACTGTGGCAGAGTGAGGCGCTGCAGGAGTTGCTGGAAGTGCGGATCGGAGCGGATCTCGTCGAAGGCAGGATCAACCTTTACGTAAGTCATCTGGCTATCACGCACGCTGAAGGCTTGTTCCAGCCAAGCCAGGGCTTGATCTTTTTCCTGCAGTCGGGCGTGGATCTGTGCGATGTTGTAGGGAGAGACGTAGCGCTCTTTGGAGACTTCTGTTAACCCTTCTAGTGAGCTTTGCAACACTCCCGCGTAGCCAGATTTGCGGTAGTCCTCGCCGATGGCCGCCGCCAAGTCGGGATTCCCCGAAAGAGTCAAAACCTTTTGCCGCTCGCCAACGGCCTCCCTGTACATCCCGCTTTGGGCGTAGGCCGCTTCAAGCGCGTGCTGCGCAGGTACAAAGTTCGGATCGAGATCGAGTGTCTTTTTCAGTTGTTGTATAGCAGGCTCGTATTGCCGCGCAAAATAGAACTGCAGTCCCACGCTGCTATTGATGGGCAGGGAAAGAGGATCGAGGTCTTTGGCCTTCTTCAGTTCAGATTTGGCCTCTTCCAGGCGGCCCAACCTGATCAGAAAATCGCCATACCACTGGTGAGCAGTGGCGGAATTGGGATCAAGCTGAATGGCCCGTTTGAATTCAGTTTCCGCGCCCGGCCAATCCCAGTCGTAAGCTTCCCGAACAAGAGCGAGGGCAATGTGCGCCTCAGGCAGTGTATCGTCGATCTTGAGAGCATGCACTGCTGCCGACTTAGCGTCCTGGCGAACTTCCTTAGGGGCAACATAGCCGGAGTCACCCAAGAAATTGTAGGCATCAGCAAGACCCGCATACGCCAGAGCGTAATTTGGATCTCTCTCAGCTGCTTGTTTGAAATAATCAATCGCCCTGGTAAAGCCCCGTTCGGTCCACTTGTTTCGGTAATAGAGACCCTGAAGGTAGAGCTGATAAGCCTCTGGGTTCTCGGTGTAGTGCTTGGTCAGTTGAGCGGTTTCCTGGCCAGTAAGTTTGGGTCGCAAGTTGTCATAGATCTCGTTAGAAATGTCTTCCTGAACGCTGAGGAGATCAGCGACCTTGCGATTGTATTGTCCGCCCCACAATTCCGATCCATCGGAAACGCTGACCAGGTCAGTTTGAATCGTCAGGGTATCCCCACGCTGGGCAATGCGCCCCAAAAGCACCGCGTCGACAGCAAGCTCTTTGCCCACTTTTTGGGCGCTCACTTCCCGGCCCTTGAAGCTAAACACCGTGCTTCGAGCCATCACCCGCAGCTGAGGAACTCGCGAAAGGCTGCTGATTATCCCTTCGGTTACGCCATCGGCTAGGTACTCGATGTTGGGGTCAGCACTGACGTTCACGAAGGGCAGTACAGCGACAGAGTGAATTCGCGGGGAGGCGAATAGGTTCGAGAATCGCTCGCGCCAATTGCGAGGAGCCAGGGCCAGAAGCACTACCAACAGGGCGCAGACCGCCGCAGAAGCTATGATTGTACGAGAGCGCCAGCGAGACTTGGGGGATTCCGGCATTGCCAGAGCGGGAACCCCGGATGACTCGCTATCCCGCTTTATCCGTCTTAGATCAGCGCGAAGCTCAGCCGCCGACTGGTAACGCAAACGGCGGTCTTTCTCAATTAACTTGGCAATGATCCAGCCCACGTCTGGGAGGAGATCAGGATTGAGTCGGGTAGCGGGGACGGGCGTGCGATTGAGGATGGCCTCAAAGACGACCGCAGTGGTTCCTATCCCGAAAGCTAGTCGGCCAGTGGCCATTTCATACAAGACGGCGCCGAGGGAGAACAAGTCGCTACGCAGGTCAAGCTCTTCGCCACGCGCCTGCTCCGGTGACATATAGGCCACGGTGCCGAGTGCGGTACCCGTACTGGTTAAATGCCCGTCCGCAGTTAGGGTTTGGAGAGTGGAAACTCCGACCTCTTGCGCAACCCCGTGAGGACTGCGAACCAGCTTGGCTAAGCCGAAATCCAGCACTTTTGTCTGGCCACGCCGGGTGAGGAAAATATTGGCCGGTTTGAGGTCGCGATGGATAATGCCAGACTCGTGGGCGGCATCCAGAGCGTCGGCAATCTGGATGGTGATGTCAAGAATCTGGGCGCTGGGCAGTGGTTTACCGGTGATGAGGTGCTTGAGAGTCTGACCTTCAAGGAACTCCATCACAATGAAAGGATGGCCTTCCGATTCGTCAATTTCGTGGATGGTACAGATGTTGGGATGATTGAGGGCAGAGGAGGCGCGTGCTTCGCGCTGAAATCGCTCCAGGGCCTGATGGTCGCGGACCAGGTCAGGAGGAAGGAACTTGACCGCCACATTCCGACCCAGCCTTAGATCCTGGGCCCTGTACACAACTCCCATGCCGCCGCCGCCCAGAAGTTCCTCTACGCGGTAGTGGGAGATGACCTTGCCAATCATTTGCGACCCGCAAGAAATCCGCCATGTCTGGCTACTCAACTGCCAATCAATGCACGGCGTGAGTTAAAGGCTCGATGTAGCAGGCTGTACTCACGCCGAGATCGCCTTGGAACAATCAGGGCAAATTTTGTGAGTGACTTTCGCCTCAGAGTGCGTTCTCACGTAGTACTCGAAGGGCTGCCAGTTGCCTCTTTGATCCTGTATCTTTTTGCAGGACAGACAGATTGGCAGCAATCCCTCTAAGGTGTGGATGTTCGCCAGAGCTGCCCTCAATTCTTGAAGTGTATGCTCTTTCTCGATCTCAGCTCGATCACGCGCTGCTAGAGATTGTCCCAGCCGCTTGAGGTTACGCCGAAGCTCAAGTTGCGCCTGCGCCTGGCGACTCAGAGCTCTGAGCGCCTCCAACTGCTCCGGGCTCAGCGTCCGTGGCACCCGGTCAAGTACGCACAAGGTGCCAAGTGCCTGACCATCCGTCATCAAAGTTGCGCCGGCATAAAAACGGATTTTAGGTTCAGAAACCACCAAGGGATTCTCCGAAAACCTCTCGTCTTGACTCGCATCGGGCACGATAAAAACATCTGACTGGAAAATTGCCAACGCGCAAAAGGCAATGTCGCGCGAGGTCTCGGTCACTGAAACACCCACCTTCGATTTGAACCACTGTCTCTCAGCATCGATGAGGCTAATCAGTGCGATCGGAGTTTGGCATATGTAGGAAGCTAACGACGTGAGGTCGTCGAAGGCTGCTTCGGGTTCCGTATCGAGGATCTCATAGCCGCGTAGTGTCGCAAGTCTGTGCTTCTCATTCGCTGGTTTCGTAGAAATCATCGCTGGCCTCCGAGGCGGCCGCGTGCTCAGATACGATCGACTGTACTGCCATTTACGCCAGAATTCAATGGAGACAGTCGCTCTTGCGGTCGCTTAAGACCTAACTTCCCTGAAGATCGTATGATGCGTTTGCGGATCGCGCCCACGGTCAACCACGACATCATGCCTCGTGCGTGCTCCGATTGATGTGGACGGAGCCGACGGAGAATTTGTCTAAGTGCATACACGCCTCTTCGGGGAATCCCTTCAGGCGCTTTTCTTGGAGGTGATGGCGGAGAAGGCAGACCAACTCTGCTCCACTTCCTTGCTGCCGCAATCCGGACAGATGACTTCGCCTTGCTCGTATTCGGCAAGCGTCAGCACCTTTGAGAAGGTTTTCTTGCAGGCGTGGCAGAAGAACTCGTAGTGGGGCATAGGAACCTCCCACAGTTTTAGAAGTATGGTAGGAGAATTCTAGACCTCTGACCCGGGAGATTCAACACGCCGACCGGGTGGTCCCTGATCCTGCATCGTTAGGTCGCGCATTTTTACATGAGATGTGGGGGGCAGATTCTGCGAGCTTCAGTGAACTGGAATTGGCTTTAATGTGCGAGAAGACGCCAATGAGCGTATTTTGGTTCCACCGCAAAGGCGGGATGGTGCCATGTCAAAACCACCCTATCGTGCCCTGCAGGTCGTGCTCGGTTTTCTAGCGTTGCTCCTTGCCATCGGGGGCCTACTCATGATCTTGAGCAACAAGCCCCTCATCATGCGCATGTTCATGCATCCTGCCGAGTCTGAAATCTCCACCTTGCTGCTGGCGGCTCTGAAGGAGATGGGTGGGATGGTGCTCATGCTCAGCGTGATGCTGTTTTTCGCCTCCCGCAACCCTGAGCGCAACGTGGCAATCATTGATGCGCTCATCGTGGGCCTCTGCATCCTTGCACTCACGCCGCTCGTTTCGCTGTATACCCTTGACGTGCGCAGCCTGTACCCCACGTACCTAATCTGGGGCCGCGCGCTTGTACGATTGGCGCTGGCGGGTGTTCTTTATTACTTGCGCCCGCGGGAAGCCCATTGGCAACCTGCGGGGCATTTTTGAAGAGGCGTTTATGCCGAGAGAAGCCAAGCTCTTTTCATCAAGCTCAGGCTCGGTGGTCCGTGGTTTTCTGAAATTTCGGGCGAATATTCCGCCTCGGTGGATACGAAACGCTCGGACTTCGCGTAAGCGCAGGGAGCCAGAGATCGTTCAGTCGCTCGAGTCACTAAAGCGTCTGAGAAAAACTCGGCCTCGGGCACAAGTTGCCATAAAAAATGCAAGCAAGGAAATGAGGGCGATCTTGAATCGTTGGGAGACGGCTTATAACAAGGAGAATTTTTATCGGGGTATACGCTTAGAGCTTGGACGGAATGGGTCCTCGAACCTGTAGGCGCTTCCTGCGCTTTCTTGTTCTTGGCGGGTGATTTTACGTGCGCGGGGTTTCTTCTCGGAATGTCGATCAGGATGACTTGCCAAATACGAGTGCCTGACTCATACCCGCGAACCAAATCTCAATGAGGGTCCGCGATCCGTCACCATTTTTTCTATACACAAACGCATCACGCTCGTACCTAATGCCGCGCTTCACCCATTTTCCGTCCGCTGTGGCGACAACGTAATTGTCTTGCACAAATTTCACAAGTGCATGGGCGCTGTAGGATTCCCAACCAATTGTGCAATTTTCGACAGGCGTGTGCGCACGGCTTAGTGTCGGCCCAGAGTGTAACAATCGGCCGATAGCGTCGCACCCGCCGTTGAAAGTGAGGGTCCGAGAGCCCCTTTCGAAAGCTCGTGGCTTGAAACCGCGGGAGACCAGCCTCTTATGTGCCTCGGTGGCTCCTTCGTCATCGCGGTAGGGGCCCACAAGTGCGTAGTAGGAATTCATCCAAAGATGGCCTTTCTCAATGACGGTGGCATGAAACCCGAGTTGTGCTAGTTGGTCTGTTGCCTCGCGAGCCCAAAACTCGTCTTTGAATTTGCCAATTTCGAAGTACATTTCCGATGTTGAGCCGGCGTTCTCTTCTCTTGAATCCACAGTACGACCGCTGGGATGGTTCGCTGGTACGAGCTGCGGAGTCGTGCCGAGTTCACCCAGCATAAGGTTGGAGTTGGGCACGACGGAAGTCGTTGGTAAAGAAATTGTCGGAGGTGTTGACGAAACCGCTGCACTGCCCGCAGGATCGCGCCTCGCCTGCTGGGGCTTAGCCGGGTTTGTCTGGGGCTTCGGCGGGACCGTGTCGGGGCGTTTAGCTGGAATCAGCGCACGTGTCGGCGACCGCCTTTCGACTTCGACACTCACCCCGTACACCGCTTGCGGTGGTGGCAACTTCGTCTGCGAAGCTGGCGACATCATTTGTGTCTGCCCTTGGGGTTTTGCGGTCAATCGTTCTCCCAATTGGATGAGAGACTCACCGAACTGACGGCGATAGGAGTGAAGCAAGAATACGGTTGCCACGAGAGTCGAAATGAGAAGTCCGGTCGCCAAACCGCGCGAGAACCCGCTTAGTGGCGTTGGTGCTTTTACCTGGGGTGACACGACCGCAATCGGGGCGGAAGCGCGGGGAGCCTTCAAATCCGGTCGGCTGGCACTGTGCGCAGGAAATCCGTGCGGCAGCTGGACACGCGGTGCGAAGGCCTCGTCTACAGCGAGCAGTCTAGGTTGTCTTATCAAATTGCGGATTTGTTCACGAGCTTCTGCGGACGGCGTGTTGAATCGCACGCCCCCCGTCTTTTGTGTCTCGTCCGTCCAGGCCAGTGCGCCGTCGACCTCGATTCGCTGGTTGCACTCGGAAAACCACAAACGGATCGTCGTATTCCGCCGAACGGGAGCGATGGAGTCAAAGCAAAGCCCTCCCGCAGAAACATTAATCACACTGCCACCGTTATCCGGCTCGATATCGATATATGCGAGCCGTTCAATCGTTGTCCTTGGAGTTTGGCGGCGTTCCGGTTCTGTCATTGGCAGCGTCATTGAGTCGCCGCTTATGCTGCAACAACAGGGCCTCATTTGCCTTTGTCGCAATGCCCGGCGGGGAGGCTCCGTAGGTGTCCCTACAAGCCGAAAGGATGATCCGAGATCAGATCAATGGGAACCGGCGAGAGATAGAGGTACACCCAATCACACTCGATGGAACCTCGCCTCGACGCCTGGTTGAGCTGCATCCTCCACTCTTCGCGGAGGACCAGTTGCCTTGAGTAGGGGTGAGGTGACCCTGAACCCGGTGCTGGACGTCAGCAGCTGATCGCGCGTCGCTCCCGTATGCAGGTCCGCGTCGGCAAAAGAAAGACATGTCCCACTTTCCTATCACCCAGTGAACCTTCGTAACACTGAAGGATCTCGGCCCATACGGTAGTCTGAGTCTAAGAGCTGCGGGGCTCTGCGCGAGGAAGCCCCGCATGAAGCTGCTCTCCACTCCGTCCTTCAGATAGTGACCAGCCCGGCAAGCCGCGGCTTCCTTAGCCGCTAACCACGGCCAGCTGAGAAGGTGCAGGATGGCTATTCGGGTTGTGCGATCGAAGTTTTGTTCTAAGCAGAACCAAACCGGTCGAGCCAAGACCTCGACATCACTTCCCGTCTACATCGTCGACCAGAACCGCCTCGCGGCCCGTTATCTGCTTGGAATACTCGCGAAAAACCGGGATCTCCATGCCGTCACTCTCGACGATCTGATCGTGCACCGGCCAGCGGAGGGAATAGCTCCCGTTTTCATAATCGATCGCGGAGGAATCGACCTGCCATTGAGCGAGTGTCTCTGCGTTTTGAGGAAGCGACACCCGAATGCGAAATTTGTCGTCCTAGACCAAGAGCAGCCTCCGGGAGAAATTGTTCGGTTACTCTCACTCGGAATTCATGGGTTTGCAGCATACCCGCAGGTCAGTGAGCAGCTGGTGCAAGCCGTTCAATGCGTGGCACAAGGCAAGCTGTGGATCTCGTCCGATGTATTGGAGGCTTATGTGCGACACTCCATCACATCACTGAAGAGTGTCAACGAGTCTCCAACCGGGCAGGGGATTACCCAGCGTGAAAGCCAAGTCATCGAATTGGTGAAGCGTCGGCTCTCAAACAAAGAAATTGGGGCGATCTTGAATGTCCGAGAGAGTACTGTAAAGTTCCATCTCTCGAACATATTCTCGAAGTTGCAGGTTAACCGGCGCAGCGAACTCCAGGACAAAGGTCAGGTCAGTGAAATTTGGAGAAAATTGATAGCTTCTTGATGAGCTGCGTTGACCCCCATAACCCTATCATTTCGTCAGGGCCTTCAAGACTCATGGGATGGCGTCATCATTCGGGAAGTATGCAAAGAAGTTAATCCCACCCCAAAACTAACGCTCGGGAAGCCTTCAACGTAATCGCGTGTATCTGCCAGAGAAGAAAATGATGGCATCGTTACGTCGCGCAAGCGGAGGTCGGTGGGGCGGAACCACAAAACAAAGCGCCCCAGATCGGGGGAATCTGAGGCGCGTCCACAGCGCATTTAAGCAGCTCTCCCCAGAGCAACTGCTCACAGCGAAAAGACTCTAGGCCGCTTCATTTGGACACGTCAACAGCCTACTCGAATAGGGTCGCTCTGGACGAAAGGTCGGGGCAGCGCCTCTCGCAAGCAAGCCTCGCCGACTGCGAGACACTCCGAGACGTGTCCCGGAACCGTCTCACGCGCCCCTGCGCCCTGTGCAGTACGTGTTCAGGAGCGTATTTTGGGGCAACTAGGCCGCTGAAAACACAAGGCGAGTTTAAAGCAATGCCCTTCCGAAACATGAGTGTCTGCGCGGACACGGCCCACAGCGCAGGTTGCGCAAGATGTCTCGTTTCGTCTCGCGAACAGGGCTGGGGACAAGACGAATAGGCGATCTCAGGTCTAACCCATTGGAAGTAAGCTCATATGCTACTGAATCTGACTAAGCCACGTGGGTAGTGGTAAAGACGGGACAACGAGATCAGATTCCCTCCCAGCGCGTCCTTAGCTGATTCCTCCCCCAGCTAGAAACGCCCAACTAGGAGGAAACATGAAGACCATAATCTGTAGAATCCTGCCCCTTCTCGCCATTGCCCTCGTGCTGGGAGTGGTCTCGGAAGCGCGGCGGCGCAAGACAATAGCACCTTTGCGGTCACGTACTATTCGAATGCCAACACCACTGGCGCGCCGGATGCTACCGTGCGGGTGATCAACGACGGCAACACGGGCCCTTCGGGCGATTCGTCGCCGGGCGACCTATGTGCGGCGTTTTACGTATTCGACGACAGCCAGGAAATGCAGGAATGTTGCAGCTGCGAAGTGAGCGCTGACGGCCTCATCGCGGAATCCGTGAACCGAGACCTGTTAGGGAATTCTCTGACCTCGTTTGTGAACCACCGAGGCGTGATTAAACTGGTTTCGACCAGCCCTAACCCTTCCACGGGGCTGTGCGATCCTACCGCCGGTGCTGCCACTGCTGGAATCCGGGGCTGGGCTACTCACATCCAGAGGGCCACGTCCGGGTACGCTAGCACTGAAACCGCGTTCCACGATGCAAACCTTGCTTCGGCTGAACTAGCTGGCTTGCAGCAGTTCTGCTCGTTCGAGATCATTCTTGGCAGCGGTCGCGGTACCTGCAGATGCGGTTTCGAAGACCAAGCGTTCTAGGGCCAACCACAAAGCTGTATCGACTATTCAAGGAAGAATTGGGCTGCCGAGCAGGAAGTCGGCGGCCCTATTTTTTGCTCAAAAAGCTTGTGCGGCCAGGCGCAGCGGGTGTTGTTTGTGAGTTGCCGAATGCACGGCGCAGCACTAGAATGTCCCGCGCTAGGAGGGAACATGAAAATAAAAGGGATTGTATTGATTGTCGCGCTGTGCTTTGTCGCAGCCGCAGTGTGCTTCGCTGCCGACGCATTTACGGGC
>JABCYV010000169.1 GCA_013290025.1 Acidobacteriota bacterium | reverse complement strand
CGAGTCCGGCCGCAGCGTGGCTTATCAAACCACGGTTGCGATCCGGCGCGACGGAACCCGAAATCGAAAAAAGATCATCGCTGTGGCTGCGGTTGCAATCGCGCTCGCTGCAGCTGTTGCTGCGTTCTTTTACCTCCGCCGTCCTGCTGTGCTGACTGAAAAAGACTCCCTGGTGGTTGCTGATTTCAGCAATTCGACCGGTGAGCCCGTGTTCGACGGCACTTTGAAGCAGGCTCTGACCGTGCAGCTCGAACAGTCACCCTTCGTCAACGTATTGTCTGGACAGAAAATCGCGCAGCAACTGCAATACATGGGACGTCCCAAGGATGAACGCCTAACGCCAGACCTGGCGCGGGACGTTTGTCAGCGCACCGGCAGCAAAGCCATGCTCATCGGATCAATCTCCAGTATCGGCAGCCACTACGCATTCGGTGTGAGCGCGGTGAACTGCCGCAGCGGAGACTCGCTGGGAAGCGAGCAAGTCGAGGCCGACAGCCGCGAGCATGTGTTGGCTGCTGTGGACAAGGCGGCGACGCGGATGCGCGAGAAACTGGGTGAGTCGCTTACTTCTGTCCAAAAATATGACACTCCAGTTGAGCAGGCGACGACTCCCTCGCTTGAGGCGCTGCAGGCATACAGCCTGGCGCTTAACACCTGGTCCAGCACAGGCGAGAAAGCCGCTATCCCATTCTTGAAGCGCGCGATTGAACTCGATACGAACTTTGCCATGGCATACGCTCGCCTGGGAACGGCATATTTCAATCTTTCTCAGGCCGGGTTAGCGAGTGAAAACACCAAGAAAGCCTATGAGCTTCGCGGCCATGTTTCCGAACGAGAGAGTCTATACATTGAGTCGCACTACTACCCGTACGTCACCGGTGAAATGGATAAGGCGGTGCAGGTGTTTGAGGTGTGGAAGAATACGTACCCGCGTGACGTGGTACCACACGCCAATCTAGGAGCGCTTTACATCTATCTCGGTAACTATGACAAAGCGGAAGCTGAACTGCGGCAAGCCCTGCTTCTGGAACCGAATAATGCAACCTGTTACTTGAATCTTGCTGGCGCCTATCTCTCGCTCGATCGTCCGGACCAGGTACAGCAAGTCCTGGATCAAGCTCTGGCCCGCAAGCTAGAGAGCGCGTTCCTCCTCTCGAATCGTTACTTCCTCGCGTTTTTACGCAATGACGCCGACGAAATGCAGAAGCTTGTCAGCAGTGCGGCAGGTAAGCCGGGAACGGAAGACGTGCTCCTCGAACAGCAGTCCGACAGCGAGGCCTATCGCGGGCATTTTGCAAGGGCACGGGCGCTGGCCCAACGTGCGATCGACTCCGCTCGCCACAACGGAGATCAGGAGACTGCGGGCTTCTATAAAGTGGAGAGCGCGCTGCGGGAAGCCGCAGCCGGTAATGGGGACCGGGCACAGCAAGATGTTGTTGACGCCCTTGGGCTCGCCTCTACTCGTGACGTTCAGACCCTCGGAGCGCTCGCGTTGGCGCAGGCAGCAGACCCTGTTCGCGCGAGCTCCATGGCGGATGATTTAAGCCGACGCTTCCCTTCCGACACTTTATTGAAAGATTACTGGCTCCCGACAATTCGAGCAGCGTTAGCGATCAGGCAGGGGAATGCGACCAAAGCGATTGAGTTCTTACAAGTAGTTGCACCCTACGAGTTGGGAAGCCCTCAACCCTTCCAGCTGGGAACACTCTATCCCGTCTATATGCGTGGGCAAGCTTATCTGGCTGCGAACGAAGCGAGGGCGGCCGCGGCTGAGTTCCAGAAGATTCTCGATCACCGCGGTGTGGTTCTGAACTTTCCTCTGAGCCCTCTGGCTCGCTTGGGTTTGGCTCAAGCTCGGGTTCTGCAAGGTGACGTGGCAGGAGCGAAGACCGCGTATCAAGAGTTCTTCGCCCGATGGAAAGATGCCGATCCGGACATACCGCTTCTCAATCAAGCCAGAACCGAGTACTCAAAACTCCCATAAGAACGGCAGCCTCAACCTAGCTTCTGCCTCCTTTTTGTCCCTGCAAACACACCCTTCTCCCTAAGTTTTCATGTTTTGTCCCTTTTTCACGGTCTTTGTCGCGCTAACCAGTGAAGCCGATTGCGGGCTGACAGGAACCAACCTTGAGGAGAATCCTCATGAAAAGCAAAATGATGAAAATCACGGCAACTCTGGCAGCCATGTTCTTCGTGGCGATTGTCGCTCTTCCATTTTTGGTGGATGTAGATAGCCTTCGTCCACGGCTGGAGGCCAGTTTGCAATCATCACTGGCCCGACCGGTTCACATCGGACATATGCAGATTTCGCTGCTGGCCGGCGGTGCCCACGTCGAGGATATTTCGATTGCCGACGATCCTACGTTCCGCTCGGGCAATTTCGTCCAAGCCAAGTCTCTGGAGGTGGGTGTCAGCCTGCTGGCCCTGCTGTTTTCGCGGTCGTTGCACGTGACGTCGTTGACCCTAAATGAGCCTGAGGTCACCATCACCCAGTCCGCTTCCGGCAAATGGAATTTCTCCACCATCGGCGGCACCAAGCCGCAGGACGATTTCAAGCAAGAGGCTGCGATTACTTCGACACCGTCGTTCAGGCTAGACCGGGTGAACATTATCAACGGCTCTATCGCGCTCCCCGGCTCTCGCTCCACGACACAAGCCGGGACAGTGCAGGGCATCAATCTTGAGCTGCGCAACGTGTCCTTTGATTCCGCTATGTCGTTCGTGGTTACGGGGCGAGCGGACGAAAGCCGCATCGAGATTCAGGGGGAAGCCGGGCCGATCAACCGCACCGATCCGGAACAGACTCCGTTTCACGCAGCAGTAAAGGTAGAGAGAGCCGACCTGGCAAGAATGACGGCCCTTGATTCTCCTTCCGCCCTTGGTGGACTTATCGACCTCCAGGCGTCTCTCAAGTCGGATGGCCACACCCTACGCAGCGAAGGCAAGGCTCGTGCTGAGCGACTCCGCCTGGTGCGCGGCGGACAAGCTGCCCGCCAGCCGGTTTCCTTGCATTTCATAACCGACTACTCCTTCCACGGACAGACTGGCGTGCTCCGCAGCTGCGAGATCGTGACCGGTAACGGTACCGCCCGGCTCACCGGAACCTACGGAACGCGGGGAAACACTGTGACCACGCACCTGAAACTCACAGGCTCTCGGCTCCCTTTGGACAGTATCGAAGGCATGCTGCCTGCGCTGGGCATCCAGCTTCCCGCCGGATCCACGCTGCACGGAGGTACGGTCACGGCCAACCTTTCCTTCGACGGTCCGGTTGACCGGATGGTCATGAGCGGAAGCGCCGAGCTGGCGAATGCGCGGCTCTCCGGATTCGATCTTGGCTCCAAGCTCTCGACTATTCCCGGTATGCGCTGGTTGCAATCGAATGCGGAGCTGGGCATCGTGAGTCTGAGCAGCCATTTCCGCATTGCTCCGCAAGGCATCCATATCAGTAACTTCACCAGTGAAATTTCAGAAATCGGAGGATTAAGCGGAGATGGCGACATCGATGCCAGCCACAACCTACAGTTCCACATGGCCGCTCACGTGGCCGGCGATGGAATGTTGCGGTCCGGTTTGAATTACGTTGGCCTGAAGGGGGTGCCCGATGACATCCCATTTCTGGTCGAAGGCACAACTTCGCAGCCGATCATCCTGCCAGATCTCAGAGAAGTCGCCAAAACGACTGCCAAGAAGATGCTGATGGCCGAGCTGAAACATCTGACTTCGGATAAGACTGACAATGCAAGTAAGAATGAGAGCACCAGTGACAAGAAGGCAAAAGGTGGATTCTTTCACAAGCTCTTCGGGCACAAAGATAAGGATAAAGAAAACGCTAAGGTCAAAAAAGGAGGTGTTCAACTGGCTACGAAATACTGAATGGTGAGCGACGACGTGGCCGCCACTCAATCTGGGTGGCGGCCCTATTTATCTGCCGACCCAGTCTTCCGAGAAAGTCGTTTAGCCCTAGAAACGATCAGACCATAACCTTTTCTTTGCGCCTGCGTTCTCACTTCAGTCAGAGTCGCGTTACCGGCTGAAATCTTGCCCGCCGCAATCTGGACATCGCCAAGGGCAAGCTGTGCCTCCAGGTGGAGACCCACGTATTCGGATTTTGCCGCTCGTGCCATAGCTTCTCGGAGCCGCTTTGTCGCATCATCAACCTTCCCCGAAGCCGATTCCACTCGCGCGGTCGCAATTTCCATTTCCAAATTTCTCTGCAGGTTCTGGTTGGTCTTTCCGGTTTCACGCGCTGTCGCTGTCTCCTTCTCGGCGTCCTCGATCTTGTTTTGTTCAAGCAGGGCGCGGCTAAGCAGAATCCGCGCGTCAATCTGTCCTTCGATGTCGTTCTTGCCTCGGAAGTCCTCGAGGATGGAACGAATTGAGCCTTCGACCTCCGTTGCCGGCTTTCCCTGCTCAAGATCGAGTTCGGCTAGCGCCATTTTCGTCCTGTCGGCAGTGGCCCGCTCCCCGAGCTGCTCGCGAACCTTCAGTGCCTCAGAGTACTCTTTGCGGGCGGCGTTCAGATCGCCCTGCGTCATGAGGACCTCGCCGATCCCCATTAAAGGATAGGCGGAACTGCTTTGGTCACCACTTGCTTTGTAGATCGGAATCACCCGTTCGTAAGTCTGTTTGGCCTCGGCCAGGTTTCCGTGCTTGGCGAACACCTCTGCCAGGTTGACCAGAGCGAATCCTTCTCCGCTCTTGTCGCCGATCTCCCGCGACAGTTGGAGACCTTCGGTGTACATCTTCTTTGCAGCCGCTAAATCGCCGTGGTCCAACCGAATACCCGCCAGATTGCCCAGGGCAGCCGCATAACCCGCCTGGTTTCCAACTTTGCGGAACAGTTGCACTGAATCTTCGTAAGCCTTTTCGGATCCGGCCCAGTCGCCTTGCGCCCACATCGCGTTGGCTACGTCGTTCAGTGTGACCGCCGCGCCGCCATCGTTCCCGATCTCGCGATCGATGCGTAATGACTCCTGATAGGACTTGAGAGCCGCCGCGTAATCACCCTGTTCATAAAACATCGTGCCGAGCGAACGCAGGCTCCGAGCAATTCCGGCACGGTCTCCAGCCCTGGCATAAATCTCCTTCGCCTCGGAAGCCGCAGATCCAGATTCCTTCCACTCTCCACGATTGCCCAGGGCACGAACCTTGTAGTCCTGTGCGCCGGCCAGTAGCATCAGCGCTCCTTGCGATTTGGCCTTGGCTGCGGCCCGTTCTGCAGCAGCTTGCTCTTCCGGGAAATTGCCCAAGGTATCGTAGGCCGCGGCCCGCTGAATATCGATGCGCGGGTCGTTATTTGAAGGAGGAGACAATCTGCTCAGGGCAGCTAATTCCGCAAGCGCGTCGTTGGCCTTCCCCGCCTTGGTTAGGGCGTTGGCAAGACTCAAGCCGTAGTCAATGTTGTCTGGAAAAAAGTCAGCCAGCGAACGGTAGCTTTGGGCTGCCTTGTCCCAGTTATTGTTGGCCGCCCAGTTCCTGCCTTCAATCCAGAGCCGCTGCTCGCGTGGCAATCCTGCCGCCAGCTTATAAGCATTCTGAGCCTCTGCTCGCGCCTTCTGGTCGTAGCCTAAAGCTCCCCAAGCATCGGACAACGCAGAGTGAATCAGCGCCGATTTCGGATCAGCCGCGGCCGCTTTTTCCAGCAAATCGCGGGCAGTCTTGGCATCGAACACTCGCAGCTTTTCCAAGCCTTCGGAGTACAGCCGGACACCTTCCGGCGTGGAAGGCAGCGAAGCCTTTGCCAGCGCGGCTTCCTTGGGAGTAATTTCTCCCACTCCGAGTTTTTCGCGGAGATCGGCGCCGGCACGCGTGGCCAGGTCATCTAGCTGCTGCTCATTGCCTTTTTCTGAGACCGTCGCGACGATATCTCCAGAGTTTGCGTCCTGCAACCACAGATTGATCCGAATCTGGCCATCGGATCCTCCTCCTTGATCCAGATAGGATCCGAAAACCAGAAAGTCACTGCCAAGATATTGACGGAGGCGCCCCAGTGTATCTTTCGCCAAAGTTTGTTTCCCTGCTAAAGCGAGATCGGCGCTGGCGCGTGCCACACTCTCACCCGGCACGGTACGCACTTTCTCTCCGGCTGCGAGTTCGGCGGTCAACACGTCCGGCAGTGCGGTTCCAACCCAGTCAGTCTCGGAGCGGCCAGAAAGATTCCGGAAGGGGAGCACAGCCACTGAAGGGCGAGATTTGACCGGGGTGACAGCCGTGGGCTGGTTAGCGGCCCCTAGATTCAACCGGCGGCGAATCTGCGGCATGAGAAGCAGACCAGTCACGGCTAACAGAACCACCGGAATAGCAGCGGCGCCAAACCACCAGACCCGGCTTCGCCGAGGAGCAGGGAGTTTAGTTTCTCCTCGAAGCGCGCTGGCAACTTCATCCGCGCTCTGAAAGCGTAACTTGGGATCACGTTCCAGGCAGTGCAGGATTACGGCTTCCCAACGTCGATCTAGGTCGGGCACAAGGGCGTGCGGTGGTGTAGGTTCTTCCAGCAAACGACGCACAGCGGAGGAAAGTGGTGTCGTGTCTTCGAAGGCGCGCGTTCCGGTCACCATCTGATACAGCACCAGGCCCAGCGAATAAACATCGGAAGCCGGCGTCAGTTCGTGTCCCTCGACCTGTTCGGGGGACATGTAGGCTGGAGTGCCCAGCGATTCCCCAGTCTCAGTTACCGCACCGCTCAAGCTGGAATCACTGCTCGAGCGCAGCGCTAAGCCGAAGTCGGTAATGACGGCGCGCAATCTCTTTGCCGAGTGCACCAGCACAATATTTCCAGGCTTCAGATCGCGGTGCAGCACACCCGCCTCGTGGGCGGCTCCCAGCCCGGCCGCCACTTGCAACGCGATGGGCAGCGCGTCCTCGGTACGCAGGCGGGATTCCCGCCGCAATCGGTCCGCGAGGGTCTCGCCCTCGAGCAATTCCATAGCGACCAACACCACGCTGGCCTGGGTGTCATTCTTGTCGGTTTTTGCTGACTGATGACGAAATAGGTCGAAGATCCGGCAGACGTTGGGATGAGTTACTTGCTTCGCCAGGTGGACTTCGCGCCGGAAGCGTTCGAGGGCCCGTGGATCTTGCAGACGTTCGGTGCGGATGGTCTTGAGCGCAACCCGCTCGTGCAGTTCCAGGTCTTCCGCTTCGTAGACTTCACCCATTCCGCCGCGAGCCAGAAATCGCGTAACGCGAAATCGCTCCGCGAGAAGTTTACCGGGAGAAAGAACTTCTTCCGGGGCGCGACTTGCCGGCGCGAAACTTCCACCGAGTGGCGAAGCGGAAAGAAAGCTGCCCGCGTCGGAATAATTTGCCAATAATCTTTCGACTTCCTGGCGGACTGCAGAATCAGGGGAAGCGGTTGCGAGAAAGGATTTCCGCTCCGCGGCTGGCTTTTCAAGCGCTGTTTCAAACAGCGTTTTGACGTTCTCCCATTGCTCCGGCGTCAATTCCATGGCGCTCTTTCAGGTCGGCGTACAACCAGGCTTTGGCGATGCTCCAGTCACGCTTGACCGTCTTAGGAGAGATGCCGAGCACTTCCGCTGCTTCCCCGACACTTAGTCCCCCAAAAAATCGCAACTCGACGACGCGACCTTGCCGCTGGTCCAACTTTGATAAGCGGGTGAGTGATTCATCCACAGCCAGCAGTTCGGCCGACTGCTGCTCTGAAAAAATGAAGGCTTCATCGAGCGAGACTTTCTTGTGTTCGCCGCCACGCTTCTGCCGCAGGTGGCCGCGGGCGTGGTCAATCAGGATACGCCGCATCAGTTGGGCCGCTACGCCGAAAAAGTGCGCCCGACTCTGCCAATTCACCGCTCGTTGCTCGACCAGCTTGAGAAAAGCTTCATGCACCAAAGCGGTCGCCTGCAAAGTATGATCCGCACGCTCGCGGCGCATGTAACTCGCCGCCAGCCGCCGTAGTTCGTTGTACACAACCGGAATCAACTTCGAGGCTGCGCCCTCGTCACCGCGAGTGAGTGCCGATAGCAGAAGCGTCACTTCGTTGTCTTCGCTCATGGCAGGCGGGCAACATTGTACCCTTGTTGGGAGAGTCGAACATCTTTGCCTTATTGAAAAGGCGAGGCTTGAGTCTCGAGAGGACGGTCCCCTCCGACAGCCCGGCCAAATAGGTCAGTCTAAAGGTTCGAAACCCGGCAAGATTAAATCCCGTCTTAACATTGCCAGATAAGCAGGTCAATTCGGCGCATCGAACACAACTAGGTTGATCCCACCTAGTCGCCTGCCGCACAAAATCTTCTTGCCATCCGGCGACCATCGGGGATTTGTAAATTCACCGCCAGCGTCCGTAAGTTGGCGAACACCGCTGCCGCTCTGATTCATCACAAAGATCTGAAATCCATGTTCTCCATGCCGCGAGAATACAATCCTTTTGCCGTCAGGAGACCAGGCGGGCCATCCGTCGAGGGCCTCTGATCCTGAAAGATTGTGGTCGCTTGACCCATCAGCATTCATGAGGAAAATTTGCGAGGCCTCGCCCCGCTGTCGCCGATGCAGAATCGACACTCCGTCTGGCGAAAACGATGCATAGGTATAGCCGCCGCCGCGAGTTATGCGTTGCAAGTCCGTGCCGTCGGGGCGGACGGTGGCGAGATCCATGTACTCGTCAGTCTTTTCGCCAATGATGCGTTTCGCTTCGGAGGTTTTGTCCCGGGTTTGGTCGGCTTCGGCGAAATGGGTGGTGTTGAAGAGGATTCGGGAATTATCTGGCGACCACATCGGATGAATGTTTTGACCAGCGCCGGCGGTGATTTGATGAATAGCGGTTCCGTCCGCGTTCATAACAAAAATATGCGATGCACCTTCGTGGACCGACACGAATGCGATTTTCTGGCCGTCGGGCGACCAGGCTGGGGAATCGTCCTCATCCGGACCGCTAGTGATTTGCCGCATATTACTCCCGTTGCCAGGGTCGCTGGTATCGAGGATATGTACTTTCATGCCGCGGTGGCGGTTAGAAATGAGAACGATGTGTCGCCCGTCGGGCGACCACGCTGCCTCGTAGTCGACGACGTACGTGAGGAGCGGAATGCGTTTGAGCGGGAAGTCTTCTGCGGTTCCGAGAACGAAAGTAGTGCAAAGCAAGAATGCAATTGCGAGTGGCCTCAAAAAAGAACCCATGGCTACTTTTGACTTCCGAAAGGGGTTTCGGTTAGTGCCGATTCTTTCAGGGCGCTTCGCTAACGGCGCCATTGCCAAAGAGCTGTTACTTGAGGGCTACGCCACCACCGACCTTGGAACGAACGGTTCGAGCAACGCTTTGAACTGAGGGCTCAACTGCAGTTCTTCACTATATTCATCAAGCACACGGCGAGGATCGCTGGCTCTCTTCAGGGCGTAGCGCAAATATGAAAGCCGCATCAACCACACGGCATGCTTGAAGTCCGTTTCGCCGCGGATTTGAAATGTGATCCAACCTGAATTCGGAACCCAGCGGTGCTCCTGGGCGAGTCCTGCTGTCAGAAGAGCGTCGCGAACTGAACGGGGAAACGGGATGTCAACGACTCCGCCAGTATGGACATGCCCGATTTCCGCCTTCCCGATGTGGAATTCACTACCCCCGAAGCGATGCGGATGAACCGATACGTGCGGCCACAAAGATACTTCCTGCGCAAGCTTTTCAACGCCTTCCATTACCAGACTCCCTTGAACCTTTCGATGCGTGTCCATGGCGCGTCGATTCAACCTTAGTCGCACTGACGACCGTTAGTTGTCGCGGTTAGATGGCCGAGGGCTCCATTCCTCACTTCTTCGCGCGACTCTTAGCGGAACCCTTCGACGCCTTCGACTTCTTCAAAGGCTCCGCTGTCTTTTTTGACTTCGATCTCGAGGCCCGCCGTACTCCGGGCACCTTGCCAATCCGCGGATCTCCGACGAGGACCAGTTCACAGGCGCGCAGCGCCGCCGCCTCGAAGTCCGGCGCATCGGCGGGAAGGACCTGCCAACCTGTTACCGGTTTCCCCAACACCTGAATCGATCGCATATTCGGGAACTCGCCGCGCAAGCTATTGTGGTGCTCTCTGGTCGTAGCGAGCCACACTCCATTGTCCGATGCGCTCGTGGGCTTATCCCGCAGGATCAAGACAATTTTGTCCTTAACATAGACTGCCAGGCACCCGAACATGGGCCTGGTGTAGGGTGAGAGGGAAGCAATCGCGTCGAGCACGAACGCGTGCGGAACCGGCTTGTTCTTCCTGACTGGCAGAAAGCTGTCGTCCATCGGTACTGACGCCGGATTGCGACGAAACCTCGACATTGGACTGAGGCAATCAGCGCGGTTGCTTGTGTTTCTTCTCTGCAAGGCGAGCCTTCACCAACTTCTTCACCAAAGCTGCTGATGGAGGCTTGTCGAGAGCGAAACGAATGGTGCCTTTGGATACGTCAAAGTTCTTGAGATCATCCTTGAACGCCCTCATCACGGCCATACTCGTTGGGAACAAGCTGCAATGCTTCGAAAAGGCTGCGAACCCGAAGAGCATTCCTCTGTATTTGAACATCGGAATGCCGTAGCTGATGGTCTCCGTGGCCTCCGACGGTACGACGGACCGAATAGCCGCACGAACTTTGTCCAAGCTGCCGCGGGCCGGCTCCGGAACGCGCGATAGGTATTCGTCCATGCTCCTTGGAGCCGCGTTGGCTTTTGCCGAAAGGGCTTTTTTCATACGATCAGACCCACAATGTCATTCACTCGAGTGTACCGCTCAGACTCGAATCAATTGTGCGAGTCCCAAGTCCGCGCCTCACTTAAGATCGCGCAGCAGTCCGGGCAATCGGTTTGCTCGGTGATCGCCGCGTTTCCGTCCGCCGGCGTTCCGTACGAGCCGCGTCCAGTCGAGCCGCCAGCTCGTCAAAAGCGGGCGTGGGACCGGCCCATCTCAGCTCCTCCACATCATTGAAGAGAGCAATATCTCTCCGGAGCGTCGCGAGTTTTCGAAAAAGCAAAGCGCTATCCCATTCGCGGCAGAGCGTGTCTGCGAGGGCACTCGCGTTCGTAGCGTTCACGCGCCATTCCCGGCAGTCTTTAGGAATGGCTTCAAGATGCAGAAACTTGGCCAGCACCGCAGCCGACGATTTCGCGCCCCAGCCAGAGA
>JABCYV010000168.1 GCA_013290025.1 Acidobacteriota bacterium | reverse complement strand
AGTGCGCTCAGCATGAAACCAATGAAAAGGCTACCGCAATCTCCGAGAAAAATAGTTGCCGGATTGAAGTTAAATCTCAAGAAGCCCAGAATGGCACCGGCCAGCGCCAACGTCAGCAGAGACACCATGGACGAATGGCTGAGCAGCGCTACGACGAATACCACGAGGGTGGAGAAAAATGCGGAGCCCGCTGCCAGGCCATCCAGTCCATCGATCAGGTTGAAGGCATTGGTGATAGCCAGTACCCAAAGGATGGTGAGCGGCAGACCAACGAATCCGGAAAAATGGTGATCACCGAATAGTACCGGCAAATCGAGAATGCGAAGACCGCCAGCGAAGAGCATCGCACCGGCCGCAGCTTGTACGGCGAACTTGAAATAGGGACCAACAGGCCGGATGTCGTCATAGACTCCAAGTAGGAAGATCAACAGCCCCGGCAGCAGAACGGGTACGAGCGTCTTCGATGAAAATCCAAAGCTGAGATTGGGATACCGACGGCTGATCAGCAGCGCGATTCCTAGGCTCAGAAGAAAAGACAGAAAGATGGCGACCCCACCCAGTCGAGGCAGCGGAGTGCTGTGAAGATGCCGATCGAGGGCTGGTACCGCAACCCAGCCACGGACCGTGGCCACGTTTCGTACATACCTGGTGAGAATAAACGACAACAGCACGGATGCTGCGAAGACCCCTAGGTAGAAGACGGTCAACTGACTCCCTCTTGGCCAGAAACACTACTCCGTCTGTGCGACGGCTTAAAGGCAAGACACTTACTTGTTCGCAGTCGAGAGAACTGCGGCGAACTATAGCAGCTTGGGAAACTGCTGGGCAATCGGCTTTCTTGATTCGTCTGTGGAAAACTCAACTCTTCCTCGGTTACCGCACGACGCGACAGCCATAGCTACGTCGGCTTGATGTGAAGGGGCCGACGCGGAGCATTTACTCTTAAATGACGATATCCTCGACGTCGTCTAATCCTACCGAATAATGCACGTAGTCCAGGTACGGGACAATGCCTCTGCGACGTATGGCCCATGCTCGAACCCGGTGGTCAGGCCACGATCATGCGGTATCACCACCCGTCGCTGAGCGGCGCAATGTTGTGGTTGCGGTTCGGCATCTTCGCGGAAAATCGCTGCGCCGTACGGTCTACGATCATCTCGAGAGTCCCGGCACCAAGACTTACACCGAAGGTGACGTACGTTCGATGATGATGGCAACGGGGTTTGAAGATCTCGTGTTGCGTCAAGTCTTCAGCCCTGGCGACCTGCTGCTCAATCGCCCTTCAGCCGGCTTCCAATCATCCGTATACCGGCTGACATGGCGGCTTTATCCGCGCGCCTTGGTGAACAAGATAGGACGTCGGTGGGGACTGTTTCTGCTGTCTCGGCGCGGAAACCTGGAAATATCGAAGGTCCTCGAACAATCAGTTGAAACAATCTCAGCCTGTCACGGAATTCAGCTCGCGAAAACCCTGCAACACCTAAATCGTCCGCGCCCCGGCTCGGACATCTGGTAGCGGGCTAACTGGTCAAGGCAGCTCCGCATCAGACATCTCCTTCACTTGCTGCATGCTGCTCCCGGGCTGTAGCATGGAAGAGTTTCTGCATTCTTCCCGCCCACTCAGGAGGCAATTATGGCGACAGATACTCTGGCCGGGCCAGCCATGCTCGGAACCAGCACGAAAGCAAGGGTCTACAAGAACTTTATTGACGGCGAGTGGGTCGAGTCCTCGACCGGAGAAACTTTCGAAAATCGGAATCCGGCGGATACTCGCGATGTGGTCGGAATCTTCCAGAAATCCGGGAAAACAGACGTGGACGAGGCCGTTGAAGCTGCGCGGCGGGCGTTCGCCAAGTGGCGCCTGGTTCCCGCTCCACGTCGCGCCGAGGTTGTGTTTGCCGCCGCCGAAATGCTGATCGAGCGCAAAGAGCAGTGTGCCCGCGACATGACTCGCGAGATGGGCAAGATTCTCAAAGAGACTCGTGGCGACGTGCAGGAGGCCATCGACACGGCGTACTACTTTGCCGGAGAAGGCCGGCGCATGTTTGGCCCGACCACGCCTTCCGAACTGCCCAACAAATTCGCCATGGCTGTGCGTCAGCCCATCGGGGTGTGCGGCATGATTACACCCTGGAATTTTCCCATGGCCATTCCGTCCTGGAAGCTTCTGCCAGCCATTGTCTGCGGCAATACATGCGTGATCAAGCCGGCGCAGGATACACCGCTTTCCACCTACAACCTGGTACGCGTGCTGGCTGATGCTGGAGTACCCAAGGGCGTGGTCAACATCGTCTCCGGCTTTGGTCCGCAAGTCGGTGGACCGCTGATGGAGCATCCCGAAGTACGTGCCATTTCGTTGACCGGTTCGACTGCGGTCGGCCGGATTGTCGGTACCACCGCGGCCAAGAGCTTCAAGCATTGCTCGCTGGAACTCGGCGGCAAGAATCCCATGATCGTGCTCGATGATGCCAATCTCGATCTGGCCGTCGAAGGCGGACTTTGGGGCGGTTTTGGCACCACCGGCCAACGCTGCACCGCGACCAGCCGCATCATTGTGCAGAAAGGGATCTATAGCGAGTTTGTGGAGCGCTACGTGGACCGCGCGAAGCGCTTGAAGGTCGGCAACGGTCTCGATGAGACTACAGAAATGGGTCCTGCTATCAACGAAAGCCAGCTTAAGACCGATCTCAGTTACGTTGAGATCGGCAGCGCCGAGGGTGCCAAGATGAAGTGTGGCGGCAACCGCCTGGACAAAGGCGAATACCAGTACGGCTACTTCATGGAACCGACTGTGTTCATCGATGTCGATCCCAAGATGCGAATTGCGCAGGAAGAAATCTTCGGCCCTGTAGTTTCGATCATCCCCTGCGACTATCTGGAGGACGCGATTGAAATCGCGAATGGAATTGAATACGGATTGTCGTCCGCCCTCTACACTAAAGACGTGAACAAGGCATTTGCGGCAATGCGAGACCTGCACGCCGGCATCACATACATCAATGCGCCCACGATTGGCGCCGAAGTCCACCTCCCCTTCGGCGGCGTCAAAGCCACAGGAAACGGCCATCGCGAAGGCGGCATGGGCGCGATTGATTTCTACACGGAATGGAAATCAATTTACGTGGATTATTCGGATAAGCTGCAAAAGGCGCAGATAGATAGAGTGGATTAGTGGATTAGAAGATTTTGACCGCGAAGTAAGCAAGGGATTCGCAAAGGAACAACCAATTTCTTTGCGATCTAGTTGTAGCCTTTGCGAACTTTGCGGTTAAGTTTTTGATTTGCTTATGCAGGAGTGAAAGGTGCCTATCACCCAAGCCCGCGAAATCTCAGCCGCCCGGCGCCTGGAGAACGTCCGTTACCCCATCCGCGATCTCACGTCGGTGGCCGACGAGGTCATCAAGCAAGGCCATACGATCCTGCCGCTCAATATTGGTGATCCCATTAGTTTTGATTTTCAGACGCCTCCTCATCTGATCGAAGCCGTTCACAAGGCCATGAAGGATGGTAGAAACGGCTACGCGCCATCGCCCGGCGTTAAGGAAGCGCTGGAGGCGATTCGTGGCGAAGCCGCGCGCAAAAGCATCACCAGCGTGCGGGATGTGTTCGTCACCAATGGCGTGAGCGAGAGCGTAGATATCTGCCTGACCGGGTTGGTCAATCCGGGCGAAAACATCCTCACTCCGTGCCCGGATTACCCAATGTATTCAGCAGTGCTGGCTAAGCTGGGTATCGAGCTCAATACTTATTTCCTGAACGAAGACGACGGCTGGCAGCCCGATCTGGTAGATATCCAGCGAAAGATCACGTCACGCACGCGCGGCATTGTTCTGATCAATCCAAACAATCCTACAGGATCAGTCTGCTCGCGGCGCATGCTGGAACAGATGGCGGAGCTGGCGCGGCGTCACAACCTTGTCATCTTTGCCGATGAAATTTACGACAAACTAATTCTCGATGACGACGAACACATTTCCCTGGCCTCCCTAGCACCAGACCTGCCGGTCGTAACTTTTGGTGGATTGTCTAAAAACTATCTTGCACCGGGATGGCGCATCGGGTGGGGTATCGTGAGCGGCGAAGCTGCCGCGGTAAAGCCATACGTCGAAGGCATTCACCGCCTGCTGCGGGCGCGCTTGTGCGCGAATCATCCTGGGCAGTACGCGATCAGGGCCGCGCTGGAAGGACCGCAGGACCATCTGGTCGAGGTGCGCGGGAAACTTCGGTCGCGCCGCGATCTCACTGTGAACTGGTGCAACTCGACACCGCGCCTGAGCTGTGTCTCTCCGCGCGGCGCGTTTTATGCTTATCCCCGGCTGGAGATTCCTGAAGGTGACGACATCTTTGTGAAGGAACTATGCCTGCAGAAGCACGTGCTGGCAGTTCACGGTTCCGGCTTCGGCCAGAAGCCGGGGACTAACCATTTCCGCATCGTTTTCTTGCCTGATGAGGCGACGCTGACGAAAGCCTACGCGGCGATCGGAGATTTTATGCAGGAAAGATACGGAAAGAGCATCTAACGCCGCATTGTCATCCCCAGCGCAGCGAGGATTCCTGTTCCTGGCAAAAGGTTAAGGATTTTTCGACATCGCCGGCGTCTCCCAAGCCCAAGGCCAGATTCGCTTAGCATGACAACACTCCCAGCTTGGTCTTTCTTTCTAACTCTGCTTAAATCGTCATAGCTTGAGAACCCCGCCGTGATTGACATCCATTGCCACATTCTCGCCGAAGTGGACGACGGACCCAAGTCTTGGGACGACGCGCTGGAAATGTGCCGTATAGCGGTGACCGATGGCATAGAGCATATTGTGGCCACTCCACACGCCAACGAGCGCTATCCTTACGACCGCAAATACCTGGCCGGGCAACTCGACTACTTGCGGCGGATGGCCGGTAACGACCTACATCTCAGCCTCGGCTGCGATTTCCACCTGTCGTATGAAAATCTGAAGAGTGTTCTGGCGCAGCCGGATCTCTACACCATTGAGGGCAGCCACTATTTGCTAGTGGAGCTCAGCAATTACAGCATTCCGGCGCAGATTGATGACTACTTCACCCAACTCAGCGATAAGAACATCACGCCTGTGATTACCCATCCCGAGCGCAATCCCATTCTGCAGCGCACTCCGCAACGCGTGCTGCAATGGGTAGAGCTGGGTTGCGCCGTGCAGGTAACCGCATCTGCGTTGACCGGGGAATGGGGCGAGCAAGTATGGCGCTCCGCCAAGTGGCTGTTCGAACATAATGCAGTCCACGTGCTAGCCAGCGACGCGCACGATTCCAAACACCGTACTCCGCGGCTTTCCGCAGCTCGCGATGCCGCCGAAGAATTCTGTGTTCCCGATGTCACCCGGGCTTTAGTTGACGACAATCCGCGAGCCATCATCAACGGTCAGCCACTGCCTTATTTTCCAGATCCGGTCACGCAGGGTTAGATTCGGATAGCTGACGTGGATCACGGCGCCGTGCCCTGCCTCGGCGAGGGTTTTGTCGTTCCGATGAACGTTCAAGTTCCGGAGTCTGAGGTCTGAAGTCCGACGTCCTGCTTACTTCTGCGGTTGGTTATTGCTGGCTGGGTCATCGCTGTGAGCGGGGACCGAGACCGCGGCTGGCGTCTTGGGCTGCGTAGTCATCGCGCTTTCTGGGTTCAGCAAATGTTCGTGGTCCGGTCCCAATCCCATCTTGATTAATGCACGTGAATCAGGAACCGTCTTACTCTGCCAACCGTTGTCGGCCTGGTAGCGCTCCATCGCCTTCTGTGAGGAAGCGTCCCAGACGCCTGAGGCTTTTCCATCCAAGTAGTGCTCGCGGATAAGAGCTTCCTGGATCTCGCGGGCGCGCTGTGGATCGATTTTCTGCTGGCCGCGATGGCGCCAGTTCCCCGCACTCTTCTTGGATTTCTTGCCTTTGTGGGACGTCGCGTGCGGAGTTGGAGTCTGCGAGTGGGAGTTGGTCTTCTTGCCCGCCGTCGACGATTGCTGGTCGGTGCCCGCCGACGCCAGTGTGCACACCAATATAAACGTGCAGGCTGCGGCGACTATCTTTCCCGACGATGGCGTCGTAATGTCCACGACTGTTGCCCAAACCCTGCCAGAAGCGAGGGGCAATTGGAATGATCTCCGATAGCAGAGCTCCTGTGCCAGTCACTTTCGGGCCAGCCGCAGGTTACGGAAGTGTACCGGCCAGAAATACAGTGCCGCCCTGGCGCCCAGCGCCTCGCTGGCGAACGAGCAGGACCACATCTTGCCCGCTCTTCAGCGTGGACGAGATCCGGTTGAAATCATCGTCACTGTTCACGGCTTGCTTGTTGATTTCCAGAATCACGTCGCCGCGCGCGACCCCAATGTCGTCGGCGAACGAGCCGGGTTTAACGTCCTGCACAATTACGCCCTTCCCCGCTGGAACTTCGAGCCGGTCCGCCATCTCCTGGGTGAGAGCACGGACACTGAGGCCGAGTTTGCTCTCCTTCGGACCCGCTTGCCCGCTGCTTTCCTCATCTTCGCCCAGCCGGGCAGCAAATAGCTTGGCGCGGTCGGCAACTGTGACCGAGGCCTCCTGTTTCTTATTGTTGCGGATGAATCCAAGCACCACTTTGGAACCTGGTTTACGGCTGGCAATATCGGCAACCAACTCGTCGCCGTTTTTCACCGGCTTTCCATCCACCGAAACAATGGTATCACCGACCTTTAGGCCGGCCTGTTCTGCCGGACTGCCTGCGGTCACATCGGAGATGGTCACCCCCGAACCGGCGCCATAGACACGAGCAATCGCTGGATTTTCCTGGGCATTGAACATGATGCCAATCGATCCCCGCGACACCCGATGATCCGGCCCGATAAGCTGGTTGTAAACCTGCACCACGGTATTTGAGGGAAGAGCGAAGCCGACACCCGCGTAGGCGTTGGTGTCGGTAAGAATCGCCGTATTAATGCCGATTACTTCGCCGGCCATGTTGACCAGCGGTCCCCCCGAGTTTCCAGGATTGATAGCCGCATCGGTCTGGATGAACGACTGAAATTGCCGGCCAGGAACGATGTTCCGGCCCGTGGCCGACACAATGCCGGCCGTCACCGTCTCCGACAGGCCGAAAGGACTGCCGACGGCAAGCACCCAGTCACCCACCTGCATACCGTCGGAGTTGCCCAGCTTGGCGATAGGCAACGTCTTATCGCCATCAATCTTGATTACTGCCAGATCGGTCTCCGTGTCCAATCCGACCACTTTGGCGTCGTGCAGCACGCCCGGTGGATCATCTTGCAGCTTGACCCGAATGCGATCCGCCTTCTCCACCACGTGACGGTTGGTAACGATGTAGCCTTTAGCATCCACGATGACGCCGGAACCCAGCGAGCGCTCACGGATTGCGCCTCCGTTCCCGCCTGGCCCCCCGAAGAAACGATCGAAGAAGTCGTCGAATGGATTTTCGTCGTCTCCATCAGGAGCGTTCGGAGCGCCTCGGCGCCGTGGCCGCGTGTTCTTGATGGTTGACTCGGTATTGATATTGACGACGCTCGGCTCTAGTTGCTTAGAAATCTGCGAGAACTGGTTTGAGAGCTGAGTGGGTGAAGGTATCGTCAGAGGAGTAGCGTCGGAGGCCTTCTTGCCCTCCTGTCCCTTCACTCCGTAGGAGATCACAGTTCCAATCAGAATGCCGACGGCCAGCGTGGTCAGAATGGTGAGGGTGTACGCGAAGCGATTGGCCTTCAAACGTACCCAAAAAGCGCTTGCGCGCGGATCCATAATTGCTTCCTCCGAAAATTATGCAGCATAGATTATACCTTTTCGCTAATTCCGGGCACTAAAGCGCCCCCAGGGTGATCCCCTGCTTCTTAGACGCACAAGTGCTGCGGTGTGTTGCTGTAATTTCAGGCTTATTCTGCTTCGATGCGTGCAGGGTCGTCCCTGGGCAGGGCAGGAACAGCAGCGTGGTCCGGGGAAACTGCCATCGACTCTGCACTTCCCTTCTCTTCTGAGATCAGAAGACCAGTCAAGATGCACAAGGCACCCAATCCGGCCCGGACTCCCAGACGTTCTCCGAGAAAAGTGAACGACGTGAGCCACGCGAACACAGGCTCCAGAGTGAAAATCAGAGCGGCATGCGTGGCGGGGATAAACTGCTGCGCCCAAGCTTGCACAGAGAAGGCCAGCGCGAGGCTGAGAAACCCCGTGATCCCGATCCCCCAGATCACCCTCGGCGACCAGACCACGTAAACCTTCTCTGCGAGCGGTACCGTCAAAATCATCAGCACGGCCGTAACCGCAACCTGCACCACGGTGATCTGCTGCCAGCGATGCGCCTGGGCTGCGTGTCCGAGCACTATGATGTGAAACGCGAATACCACGGCGGCGCCAAGGCTGAGCAGGTCACCGTGGTTGATGCTCTGCAAGTTCAAACTGCCGGCAGCTGCGGACGGTACTGTCAGCAAATAGAGCCCCAGGAACGCAGCAAGCGTGCCGAAAGCACTCCACCGGTTTATTTTTCGCCGCCAGAAAAGCGTCAGAAACACCGGAACCAGCACCACCGCCATACCGATCAAGAAGGCCGATTTCGTAGGCATGGTGTACTTCAGGCCGGTAGTTTGCAACTCATTGCCGAGGAATAGAAGGCTGCCAGCCAGCAACCCGGACGCCGTGGAACCAGCCGTCAAACGCGGCAGCTCGCGGTGAAAAACCAAGCCCAGCACCAGAGCTGCCAGGCTCATGCGAATGGCGTTGAACAGGAGCGGAGAGATGTCCGCAAGCGCATTCTTGATCACTACAAACGTGGCACCCCAGATCACCGTGGTAAGCACTAGCAGGATGTGAGCTTTGAGCGAGCGGGACACACTCCTAGAGTAACAAAGCGGCCTACGCTCGATGCCTTTTGTACCAGTAACCTATCGCTCCTACAGCGACAATCCAGAGGGCGCTCGCTGTGAGAAGGCGGGCCGCGCTGGGGACGGAATTCGCCGAAGGTATGGCCAGGAAAAACGCGGACATCGTTGCGGCCAGAAACCAAGTAACGATTGCAGCGGAGGGCCGCACCCTGGCCTCGAAGACACCCACCATCAACACTAAGAAGACAATTAACCAGCGCGCCATAATTGTTCAGTTAATCGAGCAGTAGATCTCGGGCGATCCGGTCGGAGCTCATCTACCTGGTCTCGTACACCGTTTTTCCACCCACCACAGTGCGCAGCACCTTAGTTCCCAGAACTTTCGCCGGGGCTACCGAGGTGACATCGCGATCGAGTACGACGAAATCCGCTAGCATGCCCGGAGCCAGCGTCCCCTTCTCTTTCTCGGCGAATTCTGCAAAAGCCGACCCAACCGTGTACGCAGTAATCGCCTGCTCCATGGTCAGCTTCAGTTCGGGAAAGTATTCTTTCTTGCCATCTTCGCTCTTGCGCGTGACTGCGGCATACAAACCCCGAAACGGAGTAACCGGTTCCACCGGATAGTCGGTCCCAAACGCCAGAGGCACGCCTTTCCTCAAAAATTCGGCCCAAGCATAAGAATGCGGTGCCCGCCTGGGACCCAGCCGGTCCATCGCCCAGTTCATGTCAGTCAGGACATGGCTGGGCTGCATAGAGGCGATTACTTTCAGCTCTTTGAACTTTGCAATCTGTGCCGGCGTTGTCACTTGCGCATGTTCGATTCGTAGGCGGTAGTCTTCGCCACCGTCCGCCGCTTTAACTTTCTTCTCGCGTGCTTCTTTTTCCGCTTCGGCGAATGCGTCCAACGCCATCTGGGTCCCCTTGTCGCCTATGGCGTGGAATCCCACCTGAAATCCGGCATCGACGCGCACCTTCGTCATTTGCGTCAGCTTGGCCTGATCGTAGCGTGGCAGTCCGACATTCTTGGGGTTGTCATTGTAGGGCTCAAACATTGCCGCCGTTCTGGATCCGAGTGATCCATCCATGAAACCTTTCAGCATGCCGGTACGCAGCATGTTGTCAGACTGCGGATGGGCTGCCCGATGCGCCTGCAGAGTTTCTAGAGGATCGTTGAAGGCCAGCCATTCCGTGACACGCGCGGTCAGCTTGCCTTCGCGCTCGATTTCTTCGATGATTTGGAATTCTTCCCAGCAAATTTGTGAATCTTCGGCATTGGAGTAGTCCTGGATTGACGTGACGCCCCACTGCGCCAAGTCCTGGAACCCGGCTTCCAAGGCTTGCCGGCGCTTATCGTGGTTCGGCGTCGGAATCATCGCCGCAACCGCCTGCCGCGCGATTTCCCGCAAGATACCCGTTGGCTGGCCCGTGGAGTCGTGATCGATTTGTCCGCCCGGAGGATCGTGGCTCGCGATCGTGATACTCGCCAACTGCAACGCCCTGGTGTTCGCTACCGCGATGTGCCCATCGATACGCTGCAGAAACACGGGATGATTGGTTGTGACCTCATCGATATCCCAACGGCTAGGTAGTTCTTTCACCGGCCATAGAGTGTGGTCCCAGCCGCCGCCGACGATCCACTCGCCAGGCTCGGCGGTTTCCACTCGTGCGCGAATGCGGTCGCGGAACTCGGTCAACGACTTCACACCTACCAGGTTGACCTCCAGGCGCTGCAAGCCGGCTGCGGCCAGGTGCATGTGAGCGTCGTTGAACCCCGGCATCACAAAGTGGCCATCCAGGTTGATGATCTCGGTCTGCGGCCCCTTCCATTTGAGGATCTCCTCCTCCTTGCCTATGGCTTGAATGCGATCACCGCGGATGGCCATGGCGTCGGCACGCTTGATCTCGTGAAACGACGCGCTGGGCGCGATCCCGGTGTAAATATTGCCGTGGAGAAAGACCACGTCGGCTTTCGGCCGGGTTTGCGGCTCCTGCCCGAGAGCGATGGCAGTTGCGCATATTAAAAAGCCCATTTCTCTGCTCAGCTTCATGCGCCTACGCCGGCCAGCGTCAGAAGAGTCAGCAAGATGCGCTTGAGGCCCAGCTCGCGTCCGCTGCAGTCGAACCATTCTTGCAAAGTGTGTGCCCCGCCTCCCGCGCCGCCGCCGCCGATCGCAATCGCCTCCCGTCCTAGTGACAATGGAACGTTGGCGTCGGTGGAGGCGCGCTGCACCTGCGCTGCGTTTCCGAGTTGGGCATCAACGGCACGAATCACCTGCAGCAGGCGGGCATTGGAATCCAGCTCTCCGGCAGGCCGGTTGCCAATAACCACAATCTCACAACTGACCCCGAGAGGCCGGCGTTGCGACGTAGAACGTTCTTCTGGAG
>JABCYV010000167.1 GCA_013290025.1 Acidobacteriota bacterium | reverse complement strand
CCGTCCTTTTTCGTCCACGCGGGTTGGGTGATTGCCGCGAAACATTTGTTCTGCCCTTTACCGGGGCGGAAAATCTCTTGGCAGTTACCGCTGCTACAAAAACGAGGGAGGTAAAAGCAGCCAAAATACTGGTCGGATTCGGTTCGATGGGGCTGTTTTTGGGGGTGTCAGCTTCAAAATCCACTGGCGCCTCTCATGGTTGTACTTCTGCCCAAGACCTCTATCGCAATGACCACTTTAGACCACTTTTGTCCACATCCTACGCCTAAACCATTTGTTGTCAATAGGAAAGTTATAGGTCTATGGGAGGCTACAGGGCTCAGCCGACAAAATACCAGAAGTTGTGGCTAACTCATTAGATGACCACAACGTATTGCGTTTACTGAATGTATCCCGCCGTGAAAAATCCGCATCTCAGCCGCTGAACGCCTTGTGGAAAAAATTCCGAACTGTCCAGGCCTACGAACAGGGCACGCTGGAGAACCTATTCACCTCGCGACCAGCCAGGTAGAGCGACCTTACTTTGTGGGCTCGACGACAACTGCGGTCCCATACGCGAGCACCTCGGTGACACCTTGCATGACTTCAGTAGCATCGTAGCGGGCACCGACAACAGCATTTCCTCCCAACTCGGCGGCATGTTGCAGCATGAGGTCAAAAGCCTCAGCGCGCGTTTTCTCGCATAGGTTCGTAAGCAGAGTAATATTGCCGCCGAGTATCGTTTGCAGGCCGGCTCCGATCGTGCCAAAAATAGAGCGTGAGCGGACCACTATGCCGCGCACGACTCCTAGAGTCCGGACTACCCGAAACCCGTCGAGCTCGAACTGGGTAGTCACCATGTTATGGGCGACCATTCGGATCGGCCCGCTGTAGCTTGTGCCCATCGAGCTTATCCCCTTCCTCTCGCATTATCCAATATAGCGCGTCTCCTCTCCTCTGCTATTCCAACTCCGCCGTAATAACAGCTTCTTGCGCTTGCCCGTCCCATTCCACATGAAGCACATTCGGCTTGCAGCAGACTTGGCAGTCCTCGACGTAGGTTTGGTCGCGACCAGCCGACTTATCCACGGTGGTCTCATTCCACTCACCGCACCCGGCGCATTGAAACCCGGTACCCATAGAGAGGGATTCTGTTCCACGGCGACCTCTAAGCGCTATCTCTGCGCTAATTGAGGTTCTAGACGGCCGTTGTGAAGCGCCGAACCGCACAACTCCGAGCTTAGACATCCACAACCGTGATCCAATCTTAACCGCCTTTTCACATACTATTAACTTGCCATTAACCTGCCTGTCATAAGCCAACGACTACAGTGGAATCCTCCGCTTTAGGTACTCTCCCAGGAGGACACAAATGGCAATTGCAGGCAGGCTGAAGGCCTCAGCCTTCATTGGTCTCTTTTTGCTCGCTACGGTCTCGGCACCATCACTCTATGCCCAATCAGGTCGGATGAAACATGTTCTTCTGATCAGCGTTGACGGCTTACACGCTCTCGACGTGGCGAACTATGTCGCCAACAACCCCAGGTCCGCTCTAGCCGAGCTGTCGCGGAGTGGCATTACCTACACCAACGCACGCACGCCGGCGAACTCGGATTCCTTCCCTGGCCTTTTGGCCCTGGTGACTGGCGGCTCACCAATTAGCCACGAATTGTTTTACGACGTCAGCTACGACCGAACTCTTTTTGATCCTAAGAATACGACATGCAGCGGATCCCCTGGGAACTTCATGGTGTTTCACGAGAGCATCGATTTGTACAATTCACAGAATGTTTCCCAGAATGTAATCGATCCAACCAAGTTGCCGAATCGTCTGTTGAACGGCAATTGCGTGCGCGTATTTCCCCACAACGCGATCAGAACCAACACAATCTTCGAAGTAGTAAACGCCGCTGGCGGACACACCGCCTGGGCGGACAAGCATCCAGCTTATGATCTGGTGAACGGTCCTTCGGGCAAGGGAGTGGACGATCTCTACACGCCCGAAGTCACCAATGTCGGCGGACTGGACAACACTCACAGTGTGGTTTGCACCGTGGAGAACGATCAGAAGAAGGCCCAGGCTATCATCAACGAGATCAATGGCCTTAGCCACGATGGCTCATCTGCACCCGGCACTCCTGAAGTCTTTGGCATGAACTTCCAGGCTGTTAGCGTGGGACAAAAGCTTGTGAAGGACAACTTCGACAACAGCTGCATTGATGACACGGATCCAACGATAAACCAGCGGCGTGGCGGGTACACGGACGGGTCCGGAACTCCGAGCCCGGTTCTCGCTTATGGCTTGCAGAAGACCGACGAGGCTCTCGCCAGCATGATTGTGGCACTTAAGAACGCAGGTATCTACGACTCCACTCTATTCATCGTCACCGCCAAGCACGGCCAGTCGCCAATCAACCCGGCGAAGGTCAACAAGCCGGGCCACTTCGCAGATCTGGTTGCCAAATTGCCGGATGCGGGTACCAATCCCGCCGCACTCGCCATCGCCGGTGCTGCTGGTTGTCCTACTGGCTCTTGCGGCTTCGTCCAGGACGACGACATCGCATTGATCTGGTTGCAAGGACAGAACATCGCCACCCAGCAGGTTGTGGACTACCTGAACATCCATGCGCGGGCGCTGTTCATCGAAGAGGTAATGGGAGGGAATGAGCTTCTGCTGAAGTTCAACGACCCGGCGAAAGACAGCCGCACTCCGGACATCATCGTCCAACCCGTGTACGGCACTACCTATACCGCCTCAACCGCGAAGAACGCGGAGCATGGCGGTTTCAGCTTTGGCGACACCAACGTTGGCCTGATTGTTTCGAATCCGGGATTCAAACCCAGGGTGGTGAAGACTCCAGTGGCTACTTCGCAGGTCGCGCCGAGTCTCCTGCATGCACTAGGCATAGATCCCCAGGGCCTACGGTCAGTGAGGGTCGAGGGAACCGAACTGCTACCGAGCCTGCCCTTTTAGGCAGAAATAAGTGGGCTGGGGTTGCACTCCGTAAGACATGAAGTCGAGTTGAAGCGGGGAGCGAAAGCTCCCCGTTTTTTATTTAGGCCCGGCGAAAAACCGGCTAGCACTATAATGCCCTGCTTTCACAAAATTCTCCTGAGGTCGACAGTGCCGATACCGTTTTCTGCATCGGTCTGCGGTGGTTCGCTGCCCCCGACCAATGGGTAAGTGAGGAACTTAGAATTTTGATCAGGTCCGCAGCAGTTCTCGTTCTGGTCAGCGCTGCGACTCTATCTACGTTCGCCGTCCAGCCTCCTTCGCCCGCATCTTACGGTGTGCGCATGGAGAACACCTGGATTCCCATGAAAGATGGGATCCGCCTCGCCGCGACTCTCTACATGCCCGATGGTGCCAACGTAAGCGAGAGATTCCCTGCCCTGCTCGAATATCATCCCTATCGCAAAGACGACGCCACGGCGTCTCGCGACTACGGACTGTATGCCTACTTCGCCCGCCGCGGGTATGTTTGCGCCCGCGTGGACATTCGCGGCTTTGGCTCCAGCGAAGGCGTCCCGCCCGACCGTGAATACTCGGAGCAGGAAAAGTTCGACGGCTTGCAAATACTTACCTGGCTTGCGCACCAACCCTGGTCGAACGGCAATGTGGGGATGATGGGCATCTCCTGGAGCGGATTTAATTCTCTGCAGCTGGCCATGCGGAATCCGCCAGAGTTGAAGGCAGTTCTCGCGGTCGACGCGACGGCAGAGCTGTTTCACGACGACGTTCACTACATAGATGGCATGGCGCACATCGATGAGTTCGAGCTAAACATGGACATGGCTCCGGGCATGACCGGCGCTCCCGATTACACCCTCGACGAAAGAGTTTTAGGCCCACGCTTCGATGCCCCACCTTGGTCGCTGCTTTACCTCAAACATCAGCACGACGGGCCGTTCTGGCGCAGTCCGGTTCGCCCGCTCAGTGAAATCAAAGTGCCTTGCTTTCTGATTGGCGGCTTGCTCGATGGCTATCGCGACAGCATCCCCGCAATGCTCGAGCAGACGAAGGCCCCCATAAAAGCCATCATTGGACCGTGGAACCATACGTTTCCCCATGACGCCGTGCCCGGTCCCCAGATCGAGTGGCGCGATCAAGCGGTGCGCTGGTGGGATTACTGGCTGAAAGAGCAAGATACCGGAGTTCTACAGGACCCGCGGCTGACTATTTACATGCAACACTGGCATCCGCCCGACCCCAATCTGGAGAACGTGCCCGGAGAATGGCGGCGCGAAGACGGTTGGCCGCCGAAAAATCTGCAGAATACAACTCTGTTTCTGCAACACAACCACACGCTCGCGGACTCGCCTGGAGAGTCGGGCTTTCATCAATTAAAATACATTCCTTCGGTTGGAGTTGAGGCCGGATTCTGGTGGGGCGAGCTTCTCAGCGATCCGCGTCCGGTGGATGCTTTCAGTCTGGTCTACGATTCGGCGCCGCTAAAAGAAGAGGTTGCGATCCTTGGGGAACCGACGGCTCTGCTGCAAGCGTCCGCCACTGCGACCCTGGCAGACTGGTTCGCGCGCCTCTCCGATATAGCGCCTGACGGAACGGTTACTCAGATCACAGGTGCCGGACTGAACGGTGCACAGCGAGAATCCATGAGCGAGCCGCGCGATCTCCAGCCTGGCAAAACTTATGCGGTCGAAATCACAATGCACTTGACGTCGTGGGTTTTCCCGAAAGGCCATCTTATTCGCCTAGCCATTTCGAATGCATTGTGGCCGATGATGTTGCCCACGCCCTACTCAATGACAACCTCACTGGAACTCGGTGGAGCGAAGAGCTCACGGCTGGTTCTACCGGTCGTTCCGGTACAAGGTGCCTCAGTTCCTACGTTTGCGCGGCCAGAACCTTCCGAAGAGCGCAAGGACATCAAAAGCATTGGCTACCCTTGGCCCGGTGAATGGACCGTCGAACGTGATGAGTCCCATCAGAAGGCCACAGTCCGCTGGAAGGGAAAAGCCGAAACTGACTATCCCTGGGGGAAAGAGACCGACTACGAGAACCTGACTTATGATGCCGACGATTCTCACCCTGACCTGTGCTCAGTCCATGGCGAGGCGGAGAGCATCTTCACACTAAAAGGACGCGAACTCAGATGGCGAGGGCATCTGTCGGTGACCACCGACCAGAAGAATTTCTACTACAAGTACACTCGTGAGTTACTGAAAGATGGTCAGATGTTGAAGCAGAAAACCTGGGAGGAAACGATTCCCAGAGATCACCAATAGATTTGTTGCTGTATCATTCGCGCGATTTTGCCATCCCGAGCGGAGTCGAGGGACCTGCTTTTTGGGATCGCCAACTACAAGTTTCGTTTGGACAAATTCGCTATTGCTTGTAGACCTTCCCATCCTTCATCACGAACTGCACGTGCTCCAGCACGCTGACGTCTTGCAGAGGATCTCCAGAAACGGCAATCACATCGGCGTACCTGCCCGGCTTGATTGATCCGACTACATCTGAATGTCCCAGCAGGTCCGCGGCTGAGGTAGTAGCCGCCTGAATCGCCTGCATGGGAGTCATCCCATATTTCACCATCAACGCGAACTGCCTGACGCTGCGATCGTACGGACAAACTCCCGCATCCGTCCCAAATGACATCTTTACTCCCGCCTTGACAGCTTTTCGGAAATTGTCTCGTTGGATTTGCCCCAACTCAGCATCGTGCTGCAAGAAATCCTTTGGAATATTCCCTTTCCTCCCCGCCTCCTGAATGCATTCTTCGTCGTAGATGTCCATGTCCAAGTAAGTGCCCTTCGCCTTCGCCAGGGCGATGCCTTCGTCGTCAATCATGGTCGCGTGCTCAACCGACGCCACTCCCGCCCGGATCGCATTCTTGATGCCTTCGGCCGAGTGCGCGTGCGACTCCACGCGTAAGCCGAAGTGGCTGGCCTCGTCTACCGCCGCCTGTAATTCCTCCGGTGTGAACTCTTGCGACTTCGGATTACTGCCATGGGTGAGGACGGCTCCACTGGAGAGAACCTTGATGTGATCCACGCCGTCGTGAGCCAACTTACGGATCACCTGCCGCACCTCCCAAGGACTGTTCGCCTCACCGTAATGAAAGTCCCAGGGAAGTTGAATGTCTGGGGCGAAGCCCGTCATCGCACCGGCTCCACCCGTGATCGTAACGTAGGCACCCGCTACAAACATTCGCGGTCCTTCGACATATCCCTTCGCGATCGCGTCTCGCAGGGCAATGTCATTGAGTGCTCGATAGACGCCAACGTCACGCACCGTGGTGAATCCGGATTCCAGCATGGTGCGGGCGTTGGGAATGGACTCCAACACGACCTGCGATGCCGTTTTCTTGAGTTGAGAGAGCGGCTCGCCGTTGTCCGACGCCCCGTCCGCCACATGAGTATGGCAGTCGATGAGCCCCGGCAGCACGGTCATCCGCGAAAGATCAATGACCTTCCCCTCGGCTGGGATAGCCAGCCCCTTGCCCACAGCCTCAACCTTATTGTCGCGGATAAGAATGACCTGATCGTTCAGTACCGTGCCGGCATGGGGATCGATCAGCCTCCCAGCTTTGACCACAGTGACTTGGGCATTGGACGCGACACACGAAAACCACAACCCCAGCACGAATGCGAGAGTTCTTTTCACCACCTCACCTCGTTCGTAATATAGAAACGGAGGACAGACTATTTCCGAATGCGATCGCTAGCTTAGTCGGCAGCTACCGCACCACGACCCGCTCCAGTCTTCAAGTCTGCTGCCAGCAAGCGGTGGAACAAGTGTTCGCCCGCCTCACGTCGAACCGAAAGTCTTCCTGCCCCGTAGGCACGTGACTTCAGACCGCGTTGTACTGCCTCACAGATGGCCAGGTCTTCGTCCTGCACTCGGGCGCCTACTGCCACGCTCTGCTGGTTATATTCCCGACGGGCGTCACTCACATCCGCAAAATAAAAATCGAAGATCACGCGACAGTGGTCGACGTCTACGGGCAACACGAGATTGGTATCCATATAACCTTCGTAGCAATTAATCATCAAATTGGGATATTGCCAGAAATACCAGGCGCGGTCGCCCTTGCGCGTGGCCCCAGTCGCGGCGTCCTCTTCTGACGACACCATGGGGCTCGATTGCAGGCAATACCGATCTTCGTTCTCGATGGTGTACTGCTTATAGTCCAGCACCGAACTCAAACCCTTATGCAAATGAGGAACGTGATATCCGCCATCGAGGTAGTTATCGACGAAGACTTTCCAGTTGCAGTGAATGTCGTAGCTGCGACTATCGAAGTAACGCAATTTGCTCACCCCAAGCGGTGCAACTCGCTTGACCAGGCCACCAAGAAAATCATTGAGCGGCGCGGCTTGGGGATCTAGATTCACGAAGACGAACTTCTCCCACGTATCCGCCCTCACGGGCACCAACCCATTTTTCTGGCGCTCAAAATTATTGACGCCCTCGAACTCGGGCATCCCCTTTAGCGATCCGTCTAATCCGTAGTTCCAGCCGTGATAAGAGCAATGCAACAGTGATGCTTGGCCGCAAGCTTCGGTAATAACGGCTGCAGCATGGTGACGGCACACATTGTAAAAGCCGCGCAGCACACTATCATTGCCGCGTACTACCACGATCGGCTCCTCGGTAACGGTAGCCGTGACGAACTGGCCGGGTTTCTCAACCTGGTCGATGCGCCCCACCAGTTGCCAGGTCTGGCTGAAGACAGTTCTGGCCTCGATTTCGGCAATGCGGGCGTCCACGTAAAATGCCGCCGGAATGGTCGAGGCTTCCGACAGCGGCGCCCTGTCATCGTAACTCGCCAGGATCTCCTGCACGGACATTGGCATAATCGTGACTCTCGGTTTTTCCCTTTCGAGATATGTGAAGACGTACCTTCTAAGCTCAACCGCGTGACGCCTCAACCACGCCGTTCCGTTCCAATTGCCCGTCTCAGTACGTCGAGAAATTGCGCAATACGGGCTTCCTTTTTCTCCATCACATTGCCTTGACGACGGAAGAGTCCGGGATCCAGTTCTTCCGTGAGAAGTGCATCCTGGAAGCGCTCCATCGTCCAGTCCAAGATGGAAACAATCATCTCCTGGTCAAGATCGCGGCGCAGTTCCTCACGCTCCAGGCCGAAGCGAACAAACGGGACCGTGCCGTACGGGTCCTCCGCCAAAAGAAAGCGATTGATTTCGCGCTTCAAGCTGAGATCGGTACCATAATTTCCTAACAGCGATACGCGGTACGGAATCCAGTCTTCGTGCAGTAGGTGTTCTGTCCGGGCCAGCCAATAACGCAACACTTCGAAGAACCCGGCCTCGCACACCTCCGCCGGGGCATCTAGGTAGCGCGGGAACGAACGCACAGCCTTCTTATAGACCTCGAAGAACAGCCCGTCTTTACTACCGAAGTGTTGGAAAATCGATCCTTTGGCAATGCCTAGAGCTGACGCGATGTCGCCCATCCGCGCCGCTTGATAACCCTGTTCGGCAAAATGACGCATTGCGGCATCAACGATTTTCGCCCGCTTACCTTCGGAGCGGGGCCGTTGCGGCATGCGACGATAACGTGGTGGGGAGACGATACTGCTGATACCACCCATAATCTGACCTCAAGTCATAGCACTGTATCGAAAGATTGCTTGAATTTCAATTCTATTTTAGGGGCTCGTGCGGTAATGTATCTTGCCTTCGTCGTGATAGATTGACCGTTGGTCAATCCCAAAATCATGGCTGGAAATTCAGAAAAAATCTATGACGCGATTGTAATCGGCGGCGGCCATAACGGTCTAACCGCGGCCGCTTACCTGGCGCGTGCCGGCCTCTCCACGCTCGTACTCGAACGCCGAGAGATCGTCGGCGGCTGCTGCGTCACTGAGGAGATTGCTCCAGGTTGCCGCGTCTCCACGACATCCTATATCGCCAGCATGTTGCGCCAGGAAGTAGTTCGAGATCTGCGTCTAGCCGAACACGGGCTCCGCATGATTCCGTGTGATCCTGCCATCCAGGTCCCATTTCCGGATGGCCATGTGGTCTCGTGGTGGGTCGACCGAGAACGAGCCCAGGAGGAATTCGCCAAGATTTCCGCGAAAGACGCCGAGACTTTCGTTCGCGTCGATGACCAACTAAAAAAACTGGTGCGCTACTTGCAGCCGTTCTTCATGGAGCCACCGCCCGAGGTTGACACCAGCAGCATGAATGGCTGGGCTGATCTATTTCGCCTAGGCAAGCGGTTTCGTGGCATCTCAACTGGCGAGATTTCACAACTAGTTTCGTTTCTGACCGGAAGTTTGGGTGAATTTCTTGATCGCAACTACGAGTCCGACAAGATCAAAACCATGTTCCTTGCCAACAACGTATACGGCAAGCACGGCGGCCCCTATCAGTCTGGAACGGCAATCGGCCTGCTATTCCACCTGCTGGGCGGCGGCGAACAGCAGTTGCAAGGCTTCTCCGGACACGTCATCGGGGGCATGGGCGCGATCTCGCAAGCATTAGCAGCCGCGGGACAAAAGTTGGGGGTAGAGGTCCGCACTTCGTCTCCAGTCGCTCAAATTGACATTCGTCACGGCCGCGCGCGTGGCATCGTGATGGAAGATGGCACAGAGATCCGCGCGCGCATGGTGCTGTCGAACGCCGATCCCAAACGCACCTTCCTGGGAATGGTCCCTAGCAAAGAATTGCCTGACGATTTTCTACACGCAATTCGAGGCATCAAGATGAACGGGCCCTGCGCCAAGGTAAATATGGTGCTGGCAGAAGAACCATGCTTCAAAGGGACGAGGTCAGACGCCACTCCCCTCGAGCGAACCTTTTACACACTTATACCGTCCCTTGAGTTTGCTGAACGTTGCTACGACATCGCCAAGCTCGGGGAGATTCCGGAAGAGCTATGGGTGGACTGCGTCGTCTCGTCGAATGCCGACGATTCTTTAGCGCCGAAAGGCAAGCACATCCTCACCTGCTTTGTGCAATATGTCCCGTATCATTTGCGGCAGGGCTCCTGGAACGAAAAGCGTGAGCTGCTCGGCGACCGCGTCGTCAAGAAAATTGCCGAATACGCGCCCAACGTCCCAAATGCAATCATCACTAGACAAGTGTTGACTCCGCTTGATTTGGAGCGCACCTACGGACTGACCGAAGGCAACATTTTTCACGGCGACCTTCGTTTAGAGCAACTCTTCTTTATGCGGCCCGTTCCGGGTTGGTCGCAATACCGCACGCCCATCGATGGTCTCTATCTCTGCGGAGCCGGAACCCATCCGGGCGGTGGGGTCACTGGCGCACCCGGTCATAACGCGGCGCAACAGGTTTTGCGTGACTGGAAAAAGGGACAATTCAAGGAGGCCGTCGCATGAATAGCGGCAACTCCGATCCTAGATCCGCCGCCATTCGTGACTTTCGGCGCTGGTGTAATGGGTGCTTCGATTGCATTTCACCTGGCGCGGCGTAAGCCTGGAAACATCGCCGTCATTGACAAAGATCGCGCGGGCCGGGTGACAAGGCGGAGTACGAATACAAAGACTGCTGACGACTAAGGAGCATGTATGACGAAAAAAGGGATCCTCGAACGGCTTAAAGAGGGACCGGTCCTCGGCGACGGTGGTTATTTGCTGGAACTGGAGAGGCGGGGCTGGGTGCGCGCGGGTCCGTTTACTCCAGAGGTCGCGTTGCTGTATCCGGATGCCCTCCGCGAATTGCACGTGGAATTCCGCGAGGCTGGCGCCGATGTCCTGCAAGCGCTCACCTTCTACGCCAGTCGGGACAAACTGGCCACGGTCGGGCTCGAAAACCGGCTCGAAGAACTTAATCGAGCCGCGGTAAGAATCGCGCGTGAGGTTGCCGGCGAGAAATGTCTAGTGGCCGGCAACTTGAGCTTGACCTGGATGTATGAACCTAACAACACGACAGCCGAGGACCGTGTTCGGAAGACCTTTGATGAGCAGCTCGCGATCCAAATCGACGAAGGTGTGGACTTCATCATCGGCGAAACCTTTTCATGGCTGGGAGAAGCGCTGATCGCTGTCGAGCGCGCTAGGCAGACTGGCTTACCGGTCATGGTGACCATCTGCTTCGAAAATAAAGATGAGACTGCGGAGGGAAAGACCGCTGGCGAAGCTGCCAAAGCTCTGCTGGACGCGGGCGCGGACATCGTTGGCATGAATTGCCTGCGTCCGCCAGAGCACATGCTCAGACCAATGGAAGAGATGAGGAAGGCCGTTTCCGGTTATCTCGCCTGCCAGCCCGTCGCCTATCGTACTCCTAAGGAGACGC
>JABCYV010000166.1 GCA_013290025.1 Acidobacteriota bacterium | reverse complement strand
GAAGCGAGGAGCGTACCGAGCGAAACCGGTGCGTAGGGTGTACATCCCCAAGGCCGATGGGCGGCAGAGACCGCTCGGAGTTCCGGCGCTGGAAGACAAAATCGTCCAGCGCGCGGCGGTCGAAGTGATGAACGCTATCTACGAAACGGATTTTCTCGGATTCTCGTATGGGTTCCGGCCAGGGCGAAGCCAGCACCAAGCGCTGGACGCGCTCTATACGGGACTGCTGACGAGAAAGGTGAACTGGGTGCTCGATCTGGATATGCGCAACTTTTTCGAGGGGCTTTCCCACGAATGGCTGGTGAAATTCATCGAGCACCGGATTGCAGACCGGCGCGTCGTGTGACTGATCCAGAAATGGCTCAACGCCGGCGTGCTGGAGGATGGGAAACGGATACGGGTGGAGGAAGGGACGCCACAGGGCGGCAGTGCATCGCCGTTCTTGGCCAACGTTTATCTCCATTACGTGTTCGACCTGTGGGTCCAAGCGTGGCGTCAGAAGCGGGCGCACGGCGATGTCGTCGTGGTGCGCTTTGCGGACGACATCGTGGTTGGATTTAACAGCCAAGCGGATGCCGATCAGTTCCGGGCGGAACTCACGGAACGCATGAAGAAGTTCCACCTGGAGCTGCATCCCGAGAAAACGCGACTTCTGGAGTTCGGTCCGCATGCGATCGATCAACGGCGGTTGCGTGGTGAAGGAAAGCCGGAGACGTTCAACTTTCTCGGCTTTACGCACATCTGCGTGAAGAAGAGGAGCAATGGACGGTTCACGGTGTTGCGGCAGACGATACGGAAAAGGTTGCAGACGAAGCTGAATGAGGTGAAAGCCGAGCTTCAGCGACGCATGCACGAACCCATTCCCGAACAAGGCAAGTGGCTGCGGGTGGTTGTGGGTGGACACTTTCGATACTACGGAGTGCCCATGAACCAACCGGCGCTGACGATTTTTCGGTTCCGAGTCGGCTGGTACTGGCATCGGTCGCTGTCGCGGCGGAGCCAGAACGGCCGCGTCCTTCGGGATCGCATGCGGCGTCTCATCACTCGCTGGCTGCCTTTGCCTTCTGTTTGTCATCCCTATCCCCTGCGGCGCATGGGCGTTGTCACCTAAGGCAAGAGCCGGATGCGGGAAACCCGCTCGTCCGGATCCGTGGAGGGGGTCATGAGCAATCGTGATCCCTACTCCGACTATTTGTTTCGCGGGATGGCCGGACCCGCCCCGCTTAGCCGCTTTTGTCGTCGGCATGTGGCGCACTCTCGCAGCAGGGCGTGGGCATAACAATGGGTCGGCTGTGATTCCGCCGAGAAGCAAATGTGATCGTCTAACTAATTGAAAATATGGGAGTAATGCAGGAATGTGATCCGGCCGGTGGAAGGATTCCCGGAGCGAATAGTGTTAGACTTCCTGGGATCACGAGGCAGATCTATGGCAGAATCGGCTGCCAAGTCGAACATCATCCAGTTCGGTCTCTTCGAACTTGACCTGCAAGCCCGTGAGCTCCGGAAATCCGGAATCCGGATCAAGCTGCAGGAGCAGCCCTTCCAAATCCTGTCGATGTTGCTTGAGCGTCCGGGCGAAATCGTCAGTCGTGAGGAATTGCAGAAACGTCTCTGGCCGGGAGACACTTTTGTTGACTTCGATCTGAGCCTGAACAGCGCGGTGAAAAAACTTCGTCAGGCGCTGAACGATGACTCCGAGAATCCCAGGTTTATCGAGACCCTCTATCGGCGGGGCTACCGATTTATTGGACCGATTAGCGGAGTGGCGAGGCTTGAAGCGGTTCAGCCTCCAAGTGCCGCGCCCGCGCAACCAACACCTATCCAGCCGATCTCGGCAGAGAAAGTCTCTGGTCCGTCGCGTACGATTGCCCACCACCGGAGGGTCCTGCTTTTCTTCGGTACGCTTTTGCTCCTGGGGTTGGCTGCATTGATCTGGTTCGGAAGGTTCCAACCACCGCGTGTTTTGGGGTATACGCAGATTACCCACGACGGGCGGTTTAAAGGTGGAATTGTCACGGATGGTGAGCGGCTCTACTTCTCGGAGATGGACGGCAACCACTTTGTCGTTGCCCAAGTCTCATCGGGCGGAGGCGAGACTGCAATCCTTCCGACTCCATTTGCGAATGTTTTCGTTGGTGATATCTCGCCCGATGGTTCATCTCTTCTGGTTGCCAATTTTAAAGGCACCGGATCAGCCGCCGCGCTTTGGACCTTGCCACTCCCCGCGGGCACGCCACGCCGCATGGGCGATTTGGCGCCGACGTCAGCAGCCTGGACGCCGGACGGGAGTGAACTGTTCTTCTCCAAGGATTCGGAGATTTACGTCGCGAAGAGTGACGGCACGGGAGCACATAAACTGGCAACCGCTCAGGCCACTGTTTTCAATCTAAGGTTTTCCCCCGACGGCAACCGCCTTCGATTAGACGTTTATGACACTAAAACCGCCTCCAGCGAAATATGGGAGGTGAAGCGCGATGGAACCGATCTGCGCCTTGTCCTTCCAGGCTGGAATCCAACTCCGCAAGAATGTTGCGGGCGCTGGACTCGCGACGGAAAATACTACGTCTTCCAAAGTTTCCAAAAGGGTGCGAACAATATCTGGGCGCTAGCGGAAAACACTCATTGGTTCGGCAGACATGCCGAGCCGGTACAGCTGACGAACGGCCCTCTCGATTTCAGTTCTCCCGTGCCGAGCAAGGACGGCAAGAGGATCTTCTCCTTTGGATCCCAGCCGCGTGCCGAACTGGTGCGTTTGGACCCGAAGGCGGGCCTGGTTCCATACTTCGCAGGCATCTCCGCCACAGACCTGGCGTTTTCTGCCGACGGCCAGTGGGTGGCCTACGTTTCCGTTCCCGAGCACATTCTCTGGCGAGGCCGAATCGACGGCAGTGAGCCTTTGCAGCTTACTTCCACGTGGATGCATGCTGCCCTGCCGCGTTGGTCGCCTGACGGTAAACAGATCGTATTCATGGGGCGAAGCGACAACACCAATTACCGCGCGTATCTTATCTCTGCCAGCGCCGGGGAGCCAAGAGAACTGATTCCCGGGGCAGAAGTCGGTTTCGATCCTAGCTGGTCGCCAGACGGAAGGTCTATCGTTCTCGCCTTGAACTACGCTGATTCGCCAGGGGGATCAGGAATCTCGATCCTGGACCTGCCATCGAAGAAGTTGTCACAATTGCCGGAAAGTCAAGATTTGTTCTCGCCACGATGGTCTCCCGATGGAAAGTACATTGCGGCAATCACCAGGGATTCGCAGAAACTGATGTTGTTTCAGCTTTCCACTCAGAAGTGGACCGAACTGGCGGCACTTCCGGTGGTTGGTTATCCTAGTTGGTCTCGCGACGGGCAATACTTGTACTTCGATACCGCGTTCACGGAAGATCCCGCATTCTTCCGCTGCCGGATCTCTGACCATAAGTTGGAAAAGCTGCTAAGTCTGAAAGGCACGCGGCGTTTCCTGGGCGAACTCGGCTCTTGGACCGGGCTCGCGCCGGACGACTCGCCTCTGCTTGCACGCGATATAAGCAGCCAGGAAATCTATGCGCTCGATTGGCAGGCGCCTTAGAGACTCTGGATTGCCCGGATTGTATTTATCTGCGCAGCAGCCACATGACCCAGCCTGCCACGAAGACTCCGCCAACAAACATAGCAAAACAATACAAGCCGTAGCGGATTTGCTCGCGGGGCAGACTGCGCTGGGTAATTCCAAAGACGATCGAAGCAAACAGGGCGAACAGCAGGGCAGCGCTGAAGTGGGAAACGCTCATTTTTTCTGTTTCTTTCTCTTCTTTTCTTTAAATCGGTTTCGTTCCGACCGTTGTTCTTAATTTACGGCTTCTTACCAATCGCAATGTGATAAGCGTCGGCCACGCTGATGAAATTCAGCAAGCCAGCGACGATCAGAAACTTGGTTCCGTAGTCGGCGGTGGCGTGTGCGATGGCGCCGTGTCCCCAATCCATGGCCCGAGCCATGATGTACAGGCCGCCTGCGCCTAGATCCCCTACGAATCCGAGGATGTCGAGGATATCGCCCCCGTTAGGAGGATAGATGCGTCCTTGCATCAGCAGGCCGAGGACGAACATGCTGACGATGGATCCCATCAGCAGCAGTCCGCGAATCCAGCGCTTCTGAATCAGGTGACCAGCGCCCGGAATCAGCCACGCTAGAGCGGGAACGACCACCGACATGGTAGTGATGGGTTGGGCGGCGGGAAGTTTTTGAGCTTCGGCGACTTTCGTTTTACCAAGGGAAGAATTTGCCATTCAGATGATTACAATCTCACTTTGAATTTTACCGGTTACTTCGGCAACCTTGGGCCGCACCAGCACGTTGACCTCGCTACGCACGCCGAATTCAGGAAAGTAAATGCCCGGCTCGACGGAAAAACAGGAGTTGGGCAGAATGCGCCGCTCGTCGTGAATTTCCAGGTCGTCCATGTTGGCGCCGTTGGCGTGGATTTCGGTCCCGATGGAGTGCCCGGTTCGATGAATGAAATATTCTCCGAACCCTTTGTCATTAATGTGTCCGCGTACGGCGCGGTCGACTTCCCATCCTGCGACCGGACGTCCGGCTGCGACTGCTTCCTGCACGGTTTTCACGCCTAGGTCACGGGCTTGCCGGACGGTGCTGAAAACTTCGCGCATGCGGTCGGAAGGCGCCTTGCCTACGAAACCTGTCCAGGTAATGTCGTAGTAAACCGCAGCGGGGATATTCTTCTTGGCCCACACATCAAGCAGAACGAAATCACCTTCACGGATTGGTTTGGAACTTTCTGGACGCGGATCGTAGTGGGGGTTGCCGCTGTTGGCATTCACCGCGACCACGGGCGGGTCGTCGGTGATCAGATTCTCACGGTGGAAAGCTTCAAGGAACCACTGTTGTATGGCGTGTTCGTTGGTGCCGCCATTGCGCACACGCCGCCCGATTTCCTGGAATGCCGCCGCGGTGATGGCGTCAATTGCATCACGTGCCGCGAAGTGGGTTTTAATCTGCTCGTCCGTCCAGGTGGACTCGAATTGCGCCACCAGATCACCAGAGCTGACTACATTCTTGCCCAGACCACGGATCAGGTCGATGGTGCCGGCATCGACCAACGAGATAGTGAACACCAGGTTATTGGGCGAGTATTGCATCGCTATGTCGCGGTGATTCGAAAGCATCACTTTGACCTGCTCGAATAATTCCTGCCAGGCGGCATACTGGCGCTTGGTGCCGGGCAGCGCATCGAGGTGGCCTGATTCGATCTTGTGAACTAACTTGGCAGGCTCACCCTGAGAAGGGATCAGATAAAACCAGCGCCGCGTGACCATCAGATCTTGCGGCAGTCCCAGGACACGGTAGGCGATGGGATCGCGATGATGATGGTCGTAAAACAGCCAGGCGTCGATATTGCGCTCGCGCAGAGCTGCTTGAATGGCGGCAAGATCCATGGGCAAACAACTATTCTAACAATGACAGAGGTTTTGAGCGAATCATCGGTAGCGAGAGCAGTGGCTCAGTTTGATTGTCATCCTGAACAAGCGTTTCTCGCGCCGTGAAGGATCTAGGCGAGCCGCGCGAAGCGTCGCGTTCTTTGCGACGCAACAATCGCGCGTTCGGCTCACATCCATCTCAAACTGAGCCACTACCGTAGCGAGTGGCGGCGACGCCAGCACGGGCGAGACGCCCGCGCCTACACAGAAATGGCCCCGGTTAGTCGGGGGAGCCACGCAGGGACAGCAGCCCTCGGCTGTCCGGCCGAGCCAAGCTCGGCAATCGCGATCAGGCAGGTTTTGCCAGAATTTTATTTCGCGTAGCCGACGGCAGCGTTTCACACGCTGTGCGCAGAACTAATCTTGGGGCTCGGTCGCGAATGCTCATCAGATATGACACGGTCCGGTTCGCATCGGCTTTTGCGGTTTCTCGCAGCAGCCACCCAAGACCCTTCTGCACCATGTCGTCCTGATCGGAGAGCAGCAGATTCGACAGGCGGATGATTTTAGGGAAAAACATCTGCTGGCGTGCACCTTGGATCACCGCCACGCACGCGGCCCGGCGGTGCCAGCGAAGCGGGGACTTGGCCCAGCGGAAGATTATTCCCGCGCGAGCCGGCTTCGCAACGATCATGGGCGCGATCAGGTAGTGCACCAGCGCGTCGTGATCGGCCCAACTTTTGATGCGACCTAACCAAGACTCGAACAACTTGAATTCAGCGTCCCTGAACTCAGCGGTCAGTTTTTCTAACAGAAAAACGGCGAAACTTTTCTCTTCGAGAATTTCGCCCGAGAACAAACGGTCTGCGACCTGCACCAGGAAGTCGAGGCCAAATTCTTTTCGGATTTCGCGCCGCGATCGGACGGCCGCTTTGCGCAGGGCGGCGGTGTACCAGCCATGCGATTTAATTTCTTCTTTGAAGAACCACTGCACGCCCTTGGCGTGTTCGGCAGAGCCGCCGTCTCTGAGAATGCGCTGGATGTCGTAGGCAACTGCCGCCGGGGTGGGTTTGCGTGTCGCCATCGGCCCACCTATTTCGCCGGATCGACGCTTCCGGTCCTTACGCTCTTGTCGTAAATCCAAAGCAAAGCTGCCGTGGCCACGCCTACGCCAGTCACAGCCCACCAGATTCGTCCCGGTTGGTGCGTCACTTCGCCGAAGTGATGGATGAGTTTTCCGCCAAACCAGCCGCCGATAAGCGAGCCGATTCCGATGGGCAGAAATGCAAACCCCATGTACGTACCCTGCTGGCCGGGAGGTGCGAGGCGGGAAATATATTCGTAATAGCGCGGAGACTGTGTGATCTCGCCTAACGCCACCAAAACCAGCGTAAGAACCGCCGTCGGAAAGGTGGGATGGACAATCAGAAGGATCCACGCCAGCCCAGAGATCAGTGTTCCTAGCGTAATCGAGCGAAACGCCGGCCACTTCTGGGTGAGGAAGCTGACCACCATCTGCAACGAAATTACCGTCAGCGGCCCGGCCGACAGCATCAGCTCAGTGTTGGCATTCGGATCCACGTAATTGTGAATGTAGAGCGGGAGGATGATGAATTCCTGCCAGAAGACGATCCAGTATCCGGAGAAGATCAGCAGAAACAACATGAACCGCGGATTGGAGAGGACGGTGCCGAAATTTTTTGCGGCCTGGCCAAGGCTGACGGTTTGCACCTCATTCGAGCGCCGCGGCTCTTTGTAGAGCAGCAGCACGGCGAAAAACATGGCAAACACGCTAAGGGCTGCAGCCCGGAAAACGTTCTCCACGCGCATGTGCTGATGTACCCAGGAGGCAACGTACGGTCCGGCGGCGCCGCCAATGTTCACCAGCGTGTAATAAATGGAGTAACCAATCGATCGGACATTCTCCTTCGAGGCGCGTGCTGTAGTCCCGACGATGGAGGGCTTGACCAGCGCGATGCCCAGCGCCGGAAGCATCAACACAAAAGTCACAAGCACGATCAGCGGGACGGCATTGCGGACGGGAGCGAGCCAGGGTGCTGCCAGCGATCCGAGTAAGAAGTAGGAGCAACTTAGGATCAGGTAGGCCAGCGAAAGCGAGCGGCGGAAGCCCAGCCGGTCGGCGAGAGTTCCGCCGAACGCGGCAAGGAACCAGACCAGACCTCCGAAGAGGCCGGTCAGGCTGCTCGCCTGCTCCACGCGAAAGTTCAAGGTCTCATGTAGATAGCGGGCGAGCGAGGCGAACGCGGCATAGTAAGAAAGCCGCTCGAAAAGCTCGCTGATGTTGGCAACCCAAAAGGGCCGCTCAAAGCCGGTGCGAATTTCGTGCAAGCGATCAGAAAAGGTCAGAAGTCGCTCCTGAGCTTGCGCTCGATCCATAGCTCTGTCATCCCGAGCGCCGCGTGAGCCGCGCTGGCGCGGTAAAAGCAAGTCGAGAGACCTGGTGTTTTCAGTTTCCTGAAGCTCATCGAGCACTCAATCGTTGCTTCAGCGCGTCCGCTGATAGCCCCACCACGCGAATCACTTTTCTGCGACTGCTCTGGCCGGACGCTATGGTAACGGAGGAGCGCGGAACCTTCAAAAGATTTGCGAAGAATTCGATGCAGGCGGCGTTAGCTTTGCCGTCGACGGGCGGTGCAACAAGGGAGAGTTTAAGCGCGTCTCCGACTTCGCCGGTGATGACGCTCTTCTTGGCGCGAGGATGGATCTTGACGGCAAAAGTTGCGCCACCGGGCGTGTCGTGAATGGTGATCATTCAAAACCCATTGACCACAGAGGACACGAAGGTACACAGAGGAATCCGAAGGCCAAACTCCTAAGATTTGCTCTACGTCTAATGGTTAGGCTTTCTTTCTTTCGCCAAAAATAGCGGTCCCCAGGCGGACACAGGTCGAGCCCTCTTCGATCGCGATTTCGAAATCGTGGGACATGCCCATGGAGAGCACGTCCATCTGGATGGCGGGCAGTCGTTTCGCGGCAATCTGATCGCGTACTTCCCGCAACCTCCGAAAATATGGCCGTGCGCCTTCCGGATCCACGGTAAATGGAGGAATGGTCATCAACCCGCCAAATATAAGGTGTTCGAGCCCAGGTGCCGCGCCAAGAATTTCCTCCAGTTCGGCCGATCCCAAAGCGATGCCGGTCTTGGCGTCCTCGCCCCCGACGTTGATTTCGATCAGAACGTTCAGTTTCTTTTCGAGTTCCTGGGCGGAATCATTGATCTTCTGGGCCAGGCGCAAGGAGTCGACTGAGTCTACTGCGGTAAAAAGCTCTGCAGCTTTGCCAGCCTTGTTCGATTGCAGGTGCCCGATCAGGTGCCACTCGGCATCGCGTAGATCGGCCAACGCTCCCGCCTTCCCCGCAAACTCTTGAACACGGTTTTCACCGAACAACCGAAGTCCGGCGTCGTAAGCCTCGCGGATATGCTCGGGCGGGAAGGTCTTGGTGACGGCCATCAGCGCTATTTCTTCGGGCTGGCGCTGAGCGGGACGCGCAGCAGCGGCAATCCGCTCGCGTATGTGAGCAATATTTTCCAGGATGGACATCTGAAACAGTAAATCACGAAGGACAGAGCAGTAACCCAAAGTCTTCAGGGGGCTAGGAGCGTTCCCCCTGACAAAATCCGCGGGCGCGGGCGCCCGCGCCACAGGTCCGCGCCACACGCGATCACATAATCGCCGTTGGCGGAGCAGGCTCATCCGGGTGGCCCGCATTGGCCAGCGGAACGCGGATCATCACTACGATGAGCACGATGAAAGCGAGCCCCCCCAGGATGTCGGAGGGATTCGCAAAGATCACCGGCAACGGTTTCTGAAATCCGCGAAAGCCCGCGACCACCAGCCCACACAGGGCTTCACCCGCAATCAGGCCGGAGGCAGTGAGCACCCCTGCGTTCTCAACCCGTGCCTTTTGCGCGTCGTTCAGGCCACGGCGATCGCGCAGTTTGTCCGTAGCCCAGCGAATGATCCCGCCCACAAAAATGGCGAAGGTGGTCTCCAGTGGCAAGTACATGCCCACGGCAAAGAGCATCGGGCTCTTGACCTCTATCATGATGAGAGCGAATCCCATCAAGATGCCAACGATCACCAGCGGCCATGCCATGTTGTGGTTCACGATACCTTGGGCCAGCGACGCCATCAGTCCGGCCTGCGGCGCCGGCAGTTCGCGGCTGCCGAAACCATAAGCTTTATTCAGCACCAGGAGTGGAAAGAACAGCACCAGACTGGCGGCCACGATCCCGAAGAGGTCGCCAATCTGCATTTTGGCAGGGGTACCGCCCAGGATGTGCCCAACTTTCAGGTCTTGCAGCATCTCGCCCGCAACCGCGGACGAGACACAAACAACGGCGGCCACACCCAGCACTGCGGACACTCCACTCATTCCAGAAACGCCAATTGACACCATCAAGAGTGCAGCTATGATAAGCGTGCACAAGGTCAATCCAGACACCGGATTATTTGACGATCCGATCATCCCGACCAGGTTGCCGGACACGGCGGCGAAGAAAAAGCCCAGGACAATCATGACCAGCGCCGCGACCGCCCCGCCTCCCAGCATCCCGGTGAAGTAGGCGTATAGCAGCACCATGCAGACGAAAACTACGCCCAGACCGGTAAAGACAACTTTCCCATTGAGATCGCGGTCTACGCGACTGGTTGCGGCATGAGCAGCGGCAGATTTCTTCAGATCAGCCACAGCGCGCTTCATGCCCAACCAGAGACTCCGGCGCATCCGGAACAGAGTGAACCCCGCGCCCACCATCATGCCGCCCACGGCTATGGGACGAACGATGGAAAACCATACCGCCGTGGCTAGACCGCCCCAGGCTTCAATGCCAGCATCGGCGGGCAGGCCTGTCCTGAGTTGCGGTCCGAGGAAGAAGAGAAGGAGCGGAACCAGCAGGCCCCACGCTACCACGCCGCCGGCAAAGTTCAGGGAAGCCAGCCGAGGTCCAATGATGTAACCCACGCCGAGGTAAGCCGGGCTGACGGCCGGAGCGGAAAATGTCGTCATGGCTCCGGTGGCCACGTTGGGCGAATTGATGGCCCGGCCGAGCTTCAGGGTCTGTCCAAAATTGCCTACTCGAAAGATAACGTCCCGGCTGATGTTGAACAGCTTGATCGAACCCAGGAAATACATCAGGGCGCCGAATCCCATGTTGGCGAATAAAATCTTGGCTGCCTTGCTGCCTTGTTGACCAGCCTTGTGAATCTCGGAAGCGGCAACCGACTCCGGGAAGGGAAGCTCTGGGTCTTCCACCATGACACGCCGCAGTAGGGTGACGAAAAGAATGCCGAGGGTTCCTCCGACGGCCATGAGCGCCACCGATTTCCAGTACGCCTCGTGAACGCTGAAAACTGGCCACGCTCCGGACAACACGAACGCTGGCAAAGTGAAGATAGCGCCGGCGGCGACGGATTCGCCGATCGATCCCACGGTACGAGCAATGTTTTCCTCTAGCAGGGATCCCTTCATGAGCTTGAGCAGCGCCATGCCGATGACGGCGGCTGGATAGGTTGCGGCAATCGTCATGCCAGCCCGCAGCCCCAGGTACGCGTTGGCCGAGCCCAGGATCGTGGTCATTACCAGTCCGATCAACAATGCGCGGAAGGTAAATTCCCGCATTTCCATGTGCTCGGGGACATAGGGTTGAAATTTCTTCGGGACTTCGGGCGCATTCACCGGGCTCATGAAAGAAGGTCCTCGTAACTTTTAGCTTAACTTGATTAAGGCAAGACCGCGCACGTTAGCACGCGTGTGCCCTGTTTTACAAGGGGGAGACCAGCGTCGTTTCCGGCAG
>JABCYV010000165.1 GCA_013290025.1 Acidobacteriota bacterium | reverse complement strand
AGATGATTTCGGTGCGGTAATGAATTTCGATGTTGGGATTCTGCTCAATGCGCTGGATGAGATAGCGGGACATCGTGTCTGAAAGCTGGCCGGAACGCACGAGTATGTGGACCTTGCGCTGAGTCTGCGACATGTAAACGGCGGCCTGGCCGGCGGAATTGCCTCCCCCGACGACGATAATGTCGTCGTCGCCGCAGAGCTGGGCTTCCATGAAGGTGGCGCCGTAATAGACGCCCTGTCCTTCGAAAAGGGCGAGATTAGCGATGCGCGGTTTGTTGTACTGCGCGCCGGTGGCGATGACGACCGAGCGCGCGGCGAGTTCGACGCCGTTATCGAGCACGACTTTGTAGGGGCGGCGGGCGCATTCGAGGCGCACCACGTTGCGGGCGATCATCATCTTGGCGCCGAATTTTTCGGCTTGAGTGATCGCTCGATTGGCGAGTTCCTGGCCGGAAAGGCCGTAAGGAAAACCGAGATAGTTTTCGATTTTGGAGCTGGAGGCGGCCTGTCCGCCGGGCGATTCGGTCTCGATAAGAAGGACGTCGAGACCTTCGGAGGCGGCGTAAACGGCGGCGGCAAGTCCTGAGGGACCTGCGCCGACAATGATGAGGTCGCGGAGTTGCGCGGCGTCAATGTCGGCGTTGAAGCCGAGACAGTCGGCGAGTTTCTGAATTGTGGGATTGCGGAGGACATAGCCTTGGCCGCAGATTATGACGGGAATTTCGTCAACCTTGACGTTGAAGCGATCGAGGAGTTCCTGTGAGGCTTTGTCGGTATCGAGATCGATATACGTGTACGGATGGCCGTTGCGAGTGAGAAATTCGCGCAAACGGAGGGTCTGCGCGGAGTGGCGGGAGCCGAGAAGGATGAGGCTCCCGTAGCCGCGGCTGATGAGTTCGAGGCGGCGGAGGATGAAAGCGCGCATGAAAATTTCGCTGAGCTCGGCGTCTTTGGCGATGAGCGAGCGGAGGGCGTCGCCGGTGAGTTCGATGAAATCGCCGGGTTCGATGACGCGTCCGCGAACGAAGATGCGGCGGCCGGAAATCATAGTGAGTTCGCCGGTGAAGCCGCCGGCACGATGGACGGTGATGGGGCGTTCGCCGTCGAGGCCCGGCTGCACAACTTCCATGCTGCCGGAAAGGATGACAAAGAAAGGGATGTTGGTGTCGCCGACATCGAAAAGAATTTCGCCGCGGTCGACGTGCCGGACGCGGCCCTGAGAGCGAATCCGATCGATTTGCGATGGAGTGAGAGTCGGGAAAATTTGCGTGCGCGCATCAAGTGCGCTGGGTATCGGAGGTGCAGCCATTTTTGGTTCCTTTAGCTCTGCGTTGCGGACTGGACTCATTAGAGTACACAGCGGCCAAGAAAGTCGCACCGCGCCGGATCGTGAGCTGGAGAAACGGGTCTACAGTTACGTTGCTGGCGAGCCGAACCAGCGAGTTGCATTGCGCCGTAGCCCATACGGTTTACGGTTATCGATGCGCCCTGCAGCGAAAAGGTACCGCCGAGATTAGTCTGTTTAATCATCTCCGTATCTCCTAATATGTTATTTCTCGGTACTCATAAAGGCTAGAAGGACTCTCCGACCAGCTCTTCGCTTTTCTTCCAGAGTGCCTCCGCACTCTTTGCATCGAGCGCATATCTGCGCACCCCTTCGCTGACGGCGGTGATAGGCGTATCGTCCGGTACGATTTCGGCAACGTGGCAGTTCTCGCAATATTGCCCACCGATTTGGTCAGCCTGAGCAACGGCAGCCGCCCACACCGAAGTCGCGGCCCCCTGGGGAATCGTCTTCCATTGGAAAGGCCCTTTGCCCTGTGCGGCGAGCTGGCGATTGATTTCTTCGATTACTTTTTCGATCCGGCCGGGCTCCGCGTAACGACCCAACTCGGTCTGTATGCCCCCCGGATGGACAGCGGCAGCGCGCACGCCGCGATCCCTGTGGCGTCTGTCGAATGCGACCACGAAGAGGATGTTCGCCGTTTTGGATCTGCCATAAGCGACGAAAGGCTCATAAGGAGTGCGCTCAAAATTGGGATCGTTGAGGTCCACATTCGAATAGCGATGACCGGCGGAAGACAAGTTGATCAGCCGCCCGCCATCCCGGAGAAGCGACGTAATCCGGTTGACCAGGACAAAGTGGCCAAGGTGATTCGTCCCGAACTGCGTTTCGAAGCCGTCGGCTGTGTGGCCGAACGGTGTGGCCATCACTCCTGCATTGGCGATGACAACATCGAACGGTTGACGCTTTGCCAGCAGTGCGTCGGCGCAAGCACGCACGCTCTTTAGGTTGGCCAGGTCGAGTTCTACTAGTTCGAGGCTTCCACCGTTCGCGGCAGCGTCGTTTCTTACTTGCTCAGTTGCAGCCGTGGCCTTTTTCAAATCCCGTGCCGCGCCTACAACCTGAGCGCTGTGGGCGACCAGGGACCGCGCCGTTTCCACGCCGAGTCCAGCCGAAACGCCTGTCACCAGGATCCGTTTGCCCTTCAGATTAATGCCTGACAATACTTCATCGCTTGTCGAAGTTGCTCCGAATGGGGTTGCCTCAATTATGTTCGTCATTTCTATCTCCTTGTGCGGACACGGTCAGGTGGTCGTTCATGTATGACTCACGCGCTAGCTGTGTGATAACACGTGACCCACGATGGGTTCGAAATAATGCTCCGCGTTCAGATCAGCAATGAGCCCAGGCTGGACCGGTAGCCATCCGAGCCGTTGCTGCGTTTGCGCGCTGGAAGCTGGCCCGTCCATACCAAAGAAGGGAGCGATCCAGCCAAAATGATCGGCCGCTTCCTCGCGAGATTTGCTAACGACCGGTACATTCAACTGGCGACCAATGACTTCAGCTATGTCTCGAGTCGGCACGCCCTCATCAGCCACACCGTGATACCGTGCTGCAACGGAACCGTTCTCAAGCGCCAGCCTGTAGAGATGGGCGGCATCGAGCCGATGCACCGCAGGCCAGCGGTTGAGTCCGTCCCCTATGTACGCAGAAACGCCCTTGTCGCGTGCAATGCTGATTAAGCGTGGCACGAAGCCGTGATCACCGGCGCCGTGGACCGATGGAGGAAGCCGAAGCACTGATGCGCGGACTCCTCGGGCACCCAGCGCAAGCGCCGCCTCCTCCGACTTGCGAGGAAAATTGGGAGTGGGCCCATCCTCTTCTGTTGCGAGCGAGCCTTGGCGCTGAGCAAGCAAGGTCCCGGAAGTGACGATCAACGGGCGATCAGAATCCGCGAGCGCGCCTCCGAGAATCTCGATGGCACGCCTATCCGCCTCAGCGGCAGGCCCATAGTTTGAGAAATCGTGAATAAAAGCAGTGTGGATCACTCCATCAGCGGCCGCTGCGCCACTGCGAAGGCTTTCGAGATCTTCGAGCGAGCCACGATGTACCTCAGCTCCAGCGGTGATAAGCTCTTTGGCTGCCTTCTCGGAGCGGGCAAGGCCGAGCACCTGATGACCAGCACCGATCAGTTCTCGGACGACTGCGGAACCAACGAAGCCTGTTGCTCCTGTAACAAATGCACGCATGTTCTTTTCCTCCTAAGCAGTTATGAATTTGGTCGATGGGGACGAAGCGTTCACGCGATTGGCAAGCCGAGTCGAAACCCTGGCTGTGATCAATCTCCATTCGCGGGTGGAAGCAGGCAGACCATCGATCTCGATAAACTCGCGCAGCCAGTCCTCTGCTGAGATCTCCGCCTGTTCTGATCCGAACAAGTCAGTGACGGCGTTGAAGAATGCCGACAACTCTTGCTCGGCCATTGTGATGAGGCTGGCGCAACCCGGGTTGGAATTCTTCACTGATTCATAACGAGCGAGTGAGTTCATATTGGTCACCTCTTGGTCACCTCCCGAATCCGGAGCCGAAGACCCTGTCGGGAACGCTATTGACAGGCCGTCCAGTTGAGACTAAAACGGAGAGTGTCTCCGAATCAGTATATAAGATAACCGGAGACTTTCTCCGGTTGCAAAGTTTTTTTGCATGCCCAAGACGCATTCAAAACCGGCCCCCCGGAAGCCGCGTACCGATGCGCTGCAGAACCGGGAGCGCATTCTGGAGGTGGCGAAGGAAGCATTTACCCGGTCTGGTGCGGACGCCAGTCTGGACGATATCGCTAGAGAGGCGGGCGTCGGACCGGGAACTCTGTATCGACACTTTCCTACACGGGACGCACTGATCGAGGCGGTCTATCGGACCGAGGTGGAGAAGCTCGCTGCAGCGCAGACAAAGTTCTCTGAAAGCCTGCCTCCTATCGAGGCCTTGCGAGCGTGGATGTTGTTATTCGTCGACTACATCGCCACAAAGCACATCATCGCCCCTGCACTGAATACACTCGTCGGAGGACCCTCGAAACTGTATGAAGGCTCGCGCGGTCAGATTCAGGGAGCAATTGATTCCCTGGTGAAGCGCGCAATCAAGAGTGGCGACATTCGTAAAGATCTCGAACCATTCGATCTCCTCCGAGCACTTATCGGTGTATCCAATGTCGCGAGCAGCCCTGACTGGCAGCAGAGCGCCAGAAGGCTGGTGGATATCCTTATCGCCGGTTCGCGGCCTCTCCAATAGCTCTGAAGGCTCGTATCGAGACGCCGCCACGTTTCGTTGACGGCGTTGGCCCAACGCCTGATCGGCGAGCTGCACGTGTCTAAGCGCTCTTTCGCTCTTTGCCTCTGGCGCCTTCCTGGCGAAAACCGAGAGCCGGTCTCAGCGGAGTCGTTTGGGCACTTGACGATGGCGCATCCCGAGCTCTGGTCAGAACGTGTTGCCGAGTATGCGGTCACTCGGAGTTTTCCGGAGAGAGCGAAGTCTATTTGCCGGCCGCTTTGTTGATCGCTCGGCGAAGCGTCTCCAGCTCGAAGTCGCCATCGTTGCGCTGGCCATTGATAAAAAATGTCGGAGTTCCGTTCACCCCGCTGCGCACGCCTCCAGAAAAGTCCCTCCGCACACGCTCGGCAAAGGCGCCCGATCCCAGTGCCTCCGTGAGCGCTTGCCTATCCAGCGTGAGGCGCTGGGCCAGTTCACCGAGCATTTGCTCGCTCAAAGAATTCTGGTTTTCGAAGATGAGGTCGTGCATCTCCCAGAACTTGCCGTGTGTTGCGGCAAACTCAGCGGTTTCGGCAGCGGCCTCAGCATACGGATGGATTTCTCGCAACGGAAAATTTCGAAACGCGAACCGCAGCTGTTTTCCGAACCTCTTCTGAAGGGCTTTGACGATCGGGTATGCATATCCACAGTGAGGACTGAGCTTCGAGAATCCCGTCGGCCCCAGGGTTGACTGCTATGGGAGAGCAATAGCTCCAGCCGATGGTTCCGTTCTTATCGATGACAAAAAGAGCGCGCTCGGCGATTCCGTCTCCGTGGCGGAAAGCCCCGTAAAGCTTCGCCACCGCGCCTTTGGGTTCGAAGTCAGCGAGCAGCGGAAAGTGGAGCTTGCGATCGCGTGTAAACGCTGCGTGGCACCAGACTCCATCCACGGAAATTTTCAGTAACTCGGCCTTGAATCGCTGAAATTCGGGTAGGACCTCGTTGTAGAGCGCCATCTGGTCCCCACACACCGGCTGGATAAAAAGCCAGGATGACAGGTCTGCCGCGCAGTCCCTTGAGCGTCAGAGTCTGGTCCGGTTTCGCATGCAAAGTAAAATCAGGCGCCGGTGTACCCGCCGGCAAAATATTCGACATGGAACCTCCGCTTTTTCTGCCTATGTTTCGGAATTATTGTCCGTTACAACGACGGGTCAACCAATTCAGTCTGGACATCGATCTTCGAAGTCAGCGACTTGTGTACGGGACAAAGATTTGCGATCACCAGTAGTTTTTGCCGTTGCTCCGCCGACAGCTCGCCAATCAGTGTAATTCGTCTCTCAATTCGATCGAGCATTGCCGCTGGTTGTTCACAGTCAACGCAGTCCTTCGCGTAATTCTTCGAATGTGTCAAGACGACCTGAATCTCCTTGAGTGGCCACCCTTTGCGGTCAGCATACATGCGAAGGGTCATGTTGGTACATGATCCCAACGCGGACAGCAGCAACTCATAAGGGTCCGGGCCTTCATCGTGGCCGCCGGATGCCTTCGGTTCATCCGCGATCAACTGGTGCCGACCCACCGAAATGACTTGGCGCAGGCCAGAGGGACCACCACTTACCGTCACCGCTCTCGACATGTGCTTGCCTCCAAGGTGATACCAGGGCCCGCGAATTCTCTACTGCTGCGAGCCCCCACAGAGATTGGTTGAGCCCACTAGATGCGGAGGCTCGAAGGAATCTGGCCGCATCTTCCTACCGAAGGATTCCAGAAATGTTATCGGTGATTCAAAAAAGGTTTCATTGACTTGCTTCCTTGCGATCGGGAATTACTCCTGAAGTTTGTCGTCAACGGTTGTCCACGAGATCCGGCTCAATTCCCCTACTCGTGGTGGCCGATCATGTATTCCGCAGAGCCGCGGCTTTCAAGCAATTCATGCCACGAGGCTGGTCCTTCGCTGCCAGCGGCATAGTTGGAAAAGTCCGGCGGCGGTAACTGTGCCCAGGCTTCTTCAATAGGAGTAATGATGCGCCACTCAGCTTCTACTTCGTCTCGGCGGGTAAATAGGGTTGCATCACCACGCATCGAGTCGAGCAGCAGAGTTTCGTAGGCAACGGGTCCTTTCGACCCAAAGCTCGTTTGGTAACAGAAGTTGGCCTGAACCGTCACCGTCCGCAGCTGCGTTCCCGGTCGCTTCGCGTCGAATGCGATCGTGATTCCCTCGTTCGGCTGAATGCTAATTGCGATGACATTCGGATTAATACCCGACGACGTGCTCGCAAACAATGAATGTGGCGTCGGTTTGAGATGCACGCGGATCTCCGTCAGATTTCGTGCCAGACGCTTTCCCGTCCGGACGTAGAAAGGAACTCCCGCCCAACGCCAGTTCTCAACCTGAAGCCTTACTCCGGCGTAAGCCTCGGTTGTGGAGCTGCGGCTCACACCTGGCTCCTGTCGATAGCCCGGCACCCGTTTCCCATCAATCACGCCGGGACCATACTGCCCTCTAACGGTGAGGCGTGCTACATCTTCGACACTCATCGCGCGAATAGATCGCAACACCTGCACCTTCTGTTCGCGCACCGAGTCCGCATCAAAGGCTACTGGCGGCTCCATCGCAGTCAGCGCCAGCAACTGAAGCAGATGGTTAGCTACCATATCGCGCAACGCGCCTGTCTCTTCGTAGAATGCCGCACGATTTTCGACTCCCACCGTTTCAGCCGCGGTGATTTCTACGTAGTCGATGTAGTGGCCCGATAGCGTCCCGCATCTGAATGTAGGCTAACGCCGCAACCATGATCAGATGGTTGTCGAAAGATCAATCTCCGGCGATCAAGCGTCGGTCGCGATGCGGCTCCGTACGGGGAGCAGTTAGGAGAACTATCGAGGTTGCAGTTCGTAAAAACACTTTCAAAACTCTACCTTAAGGTGCAAGACAAGCGCAAAGTTAGCTTAACGTGCAATACGCGTAGGTCTCACAGCCAGTTCAAGTCGAGGCTCATCACGACTCTACCAGTTGGAATGACGACGTAAGTCGGATGGCGCCGTGCAGAGTCCGGTAGAGGGGACAGTTCATCGCATAAACGGCGTGCACGCGGTCAACCTTCTCTCTTGTCTGTTCCACCGCAACTAGGCGCATCGCTACATGGATCCTGCGGATGACCAGCACACCATCTTCCTCTTCCACCTCGCCGGTCACTTCCGCGCTGAGCTTCCCTTCGCTGGCATCAATTTGACGCGCTTCCAGCGCGCCGCCGAAAGTGCCCAGCATTCAGCCGGCGGTCGCCGAAATAACGTAGTCAATCGTAGCAGCGTGTGATTCGCTTAGTTTTGCGGGGTCAACTTTATAATGCTCTGCGATCGCGCCATGCACACTGTAGACGACTGGCTGAGCCTCTCCCGGCAAATGCGCGATGCGCAACGGGCCGCGCTTGCGTTCTATCGTTGACTTCGAAGTGTATACGACCTTGCCCATCGATCCCCTCCCGACAGTCCCTTCGATGGCTGACTTTGGCCATTCCATTCAGAACTTGTCACTGGCCTTGCAGCTTTCAGATTGGCCTGCACTTGCCAGCGGCAAACCGAGATCCCCGCGCCGCGTAAGAATATTACCAATTCTCGAAACGCGTCCTGCGATTCATCTACCCGAGCGCGCGTCTTTTCCGCTCCTCCCGCCCTCCATTCCATGATTAAGATGGATGAAGATCTCGTTACTTACTGCCCAGCAGCCCTCTTGAAGAGGTCTTCAATAACTGCGGAGTCCACTTCGCCGGATTGGTTGTAAAGAGGTTCGCCGTGTGCGTCCAAAACGACGACGTGTGGGATATAGCCCTTGTAGTATTTCTTGACCAGTTCCTGCTGTTCGGGCGAGCGCTGAACGTCAAGGTCGACGACCACGAAGTGCACCTGAGAATGGTACTTATTGTACAGTTCAACCGTGCGACGCGCTTGCCTCTTTGAGTTAAAGCATCCCTCGCCGTACATGATGACGTAATTGGTCTTGCCCGAAACAAATCCCGACTGAGCATCTGATCCGGTGATGAGTGGACCGTCGAGGCTGTCACTGCCGTAGTCGAGGTGCGGATTGAGTTTCAGGTTATCGATTGCGAACGCGGCGGACGCTGAGAGCAGCAATAACCACAATAACCGGCTAATTGTCTTCATGGTTTCCTGGCAACCTCCAATTGAAAGGACTCTTCCTCGATCTTGGTTTTATCGGCGTAGCGGCTCTGAGCTTCTTCCGCTGCCTCTCGAAACGACGGTTTGCCCGCCTTGCGTTCTGCCGGCAGGTATCCCGCGCCAAAGTAGAGCTTTCCCTCTGGTGTGATGAAAGATATGAGTGGCAGTCCGGCAGGCAGGTTTAGCAGCGCTTGGGCTCTTTGCAATTGCGCCACCAACTCCGGAGCTGAATCGAAGTCAACCTTTATAGAAACAAAATGCTGATTGATGTAATCGGCCGTCGCCACGTTTGTGTAGGTATCGCGATCCATGAGGCTACACCACGGACACCACACGGCGCCGACATCTAGCAGAATCGGGCGATCCAGTTCGCGGGCACGCCGGAAGGCCTCTGGACCCCAAGGATACCAATCAACGGGTTGGGAAGCTGCCCGTTTCACGTACGGCGACGTTTGCCCGCGGAGATGATTGGGGTTTCCCTGGGCTGGACTGGTAGCGACTATGAACGCCAAGCCCAGCATCAGCAGAAAGACATTCCTGCGCATGCCAAATCAGATTCAGCGCGGCAGAAAAAGTTACGATACCCCTGACCGCGACGCGCTCGCCCTCTACGGACAGCTAAAGGTCGGGGCGAGTTATTGTGCTTTTGTTTCGAATGTGAGCACGTCGGACCGAGGGTAATGCCCGGACACATCGAGAGTCAGAAACTCGTGGTCAATTTCATTCAAATTCAGATCAGCGACGATTAGCTCTTCGCGGTCATCGACAGGTTCGACAATGTAACGCGCGTTGGGCGCGAATTATTGCACTGGCTCCGCGCTCCAGCCGCCGCGCGGTTCGCTGAGCATCCGGGGCCGGTTGCCAGCCAGCAGACCGAGATCGCTTCGTTTGGGATGGGCATGACGCCGACCTCCTTATCCTAGGGTTGCCCGGTATGCCTCGGAAGCTGTCCAAAACGAAGCTCCGAGCAGAACCAGGTCCTTGATCAAAAACTGGCCTGCATCACCCAGGACTGGAAAGCCGTGTCTAAAGTGCGCGGCTCCGGGCGTTGAGAATAGGAAGCTAATGGTGAGCACGAAAGTTACGACCGCTGCAGAGCTACCTACAAACGATGCCTTCGGAGACAGCGTACGAAGGGCCATGAGAGCGGCAGTCGCGATCTCAATGGCACCGATGAGGTTGGAAACCCCTTGTACGCTCAGCAGGCCATACATCCAGGACATTAGCGGGCTGTGCGCAACCAACGGCTGAATGCCTGCGGCTTCCTCTGGAGTGAACTTCAGCACCCCAATGAGCAATAAAACCGCGACCAATCCGTAGCGCGAAACCACGATTCCTGTCGCTTCCAGCCGCGACTGAATCCGCGTTGTGGTCACTGCCCGTATTGCATGGTCCATAACCTCAGTGTGTGCCGTAACTAAGTCCATCCGACCCCTCCGAAAATGTCTGACGCACTACCACAGATTCTGGAAGGCTGGAAAAGTTACGTGCCGCGCTGAACCTGAAGCTCTAACTCTCCTGCACAGTCCTGCAACTTTCCTGCGAACGAACAGTCTCATCTCTTTTCCGGTCGAGTTGGGCTCACCGATCACGTGTTCGCCTGCCAACTTGGGATGAGAACAGCGATGAGGCAGTTTTGTCTTACGAGTGCGGCGCGTTTTTGCTCCAGCGTCTTCTTGTTCCTGGGCTTGTGTCTTTGTGCGCGTCCAGTTCTGGCCCAAAAACAGGAGGTGACGGTGTCTCTGGGCGGCGTCTTCAGCCAGTCACGCAGTTTTCAAGGAACGGGCACGGCGCAAATTTCCAGCGACTTCAATCTGGAAGCGAACTATGGGTACCGCTTTCTTCATGCGAAGACTGCCGCGCTTTATGGCGAAATTGAATTTGTCGCTCTGCCCAACCGAAGCGTGACTTCGGCAACGGCAATCGTACCGAAGAACTATGCATCGCTCTATGTTGCTCCCGGTCTCCGCCTGAAGTTTGCGCCAGCGGCGCGAATTTCCCCATGGGTGGCGATTGGCGGTGGATATGCGCTCTACCAGCAGTCAGCACAATTTTCCAACGGCCAGAACACGACGAACAAGTTCCTGAATCGAGGCGTTTTTGATTTTGGCGGCGGCTTGGATTACACGCTGTTTCGTTTCCTCGGCCTGCGGGCTGAAGTTCGCGATCTCGTATCCGGCAATCCAAACCTGAACTTCGCGTCGTCCTCGAGCACGCAGCACAACCTCATAAGCAGCGGGGGAATCATCGTCCGATTCTGAATCAGGAGTTTGATCGAAAATCCGACGCCGTAATAAATCACGTTTGGCCGCGAAGGGAGTTTACGAAGTGAAACTTGAGATCGCCTCCGCTTTCTTTATCGCGTTGCTGGCTCTTACCAGCGGGCCGCAGGCAAAACCCGTTCCTAACGACGCTGACGTCCGGGCGGTTGGGCTGGCAATAGGCCAACCGGCGCCTAGATTCTCGTTGAGAGATCAATTCGGCCACGTGCAATCGAGTTCCACACTAAAGGGATCGAAAGGGACCGTGCTGCTCTTTTTT
>JABCYV010000164.1 GCA_013290025.1 Acidobacteriota bacterium | reverse complement strand
CGCTTCTTCGCCTGCGAAGACGATCTGTCGCACCAGTCTCCAGATGCCCCGCTACCTGACGCGGTGGTGTCAGGAAAGGAGCCCCTTGTGGTCCTGGGGGCAATTGCTGGTGGCTAGGGGAACGGCGCGAGAAAAGGATCAACGTCTCATCGCAACGCTGGGATTTCTGAGGATTGAACCTATGGTGGACCTGGTCGGGATCGAACCGACGACCTCTTCCATGCCATGGAACTGGAAAAAGTGTAAGTTATTGACGGCAAAAGGTCAAAAAATCGACTGGGTCTGGAAAAACCCGAAAAATTGCCGGTCTTGACACCAAATTTGACACCAACTTTGGGCCAAGGGCTGATAGGGGCGGATCAGCCCAGTTCCTTCCAAATGAAACGGCTTGTAAGGATCGTGAACGGTTGCAACCTCCAGAACAAGAAAGATCCTTTTTGTTACATCGAGAATGATCTTATGATCCCCACAACCGAAGAGACTCGAAACGCTCGCCCGGCTCGGTGGCGATGAATACAGTTATTCACATTGCCGCTTTGGACTTTTCCGATCGGGCGGAGTTCTCGCACACAATTGGCACATTAACAACCAAACGCAGCCCAAATATGGATTGGGCCGGAGGGACGAACTTGTGGGGAAAGGCAGTCCTAGCTTGACATGTGTATAACATGAAAGTATGCTCGTAGCATGACCAAGATGATTCAGCTTCGTAATGTACCCGATGCCCTGCACCGCAGCCTGAAAGCTCGCGCTGCCATGGCAGGTATGTCGCTTTCCGACTATTTGTTAGCTGAGATCAAGGAAATCGCGGAAAGGCCAACCCTCGCGGAATTGCGGGAGCGCTTGCACAAACGCAAGCCAGTTTCGGCGCAGATCGATACCGCTCACTTAGTCCGAGAAGAGCGCGAGGCGCGATGATCGTCCTGGATGCGTCCGCCGCAGTTGACTGGCTTCTTCAAACACCTGCCGGACAGGGCATCGAGAAGCGAATTTATTCGCGTAACGAAACCTTACACGCGCCTCACCTCTTTGATCTTGAGGTCACCCAGGTATTGCGGCGTTTAGCATTGCAAGCAGTGGTCTCTGTACATCGTGCCGACGAGGCGGTCCGCGATCTGCTAGATCTCCGTATTACTCGATATCCTCATCTCGTGCTCCTGCCCCGCATCTGGCAACTCCGGCACAATTTTTCCGCCTATGATGCTGCCTACATCGTGCTTGCCGAGAAACTCGGGGCTGCGTTAGTTACAAGGGATGCTCGACTCGCTTCTGTTTCGGGCCATGCGGCACCCGTCGAGCTCTTTTAGTTCAGCGATCGCTGCACGCACTCCTGCGTTAGTCATACATAGTTTCCGCGAGGCACACCCGTGCGCGGCCCTCATTCCCGCTGATCCGCCGTGAGTCGGATGTTGTGTCTCTGCGAACAATCGTGACCATCTGGCACACTGCTCGCAGACAAACCGTTCCCTCGTGGTTACAGAACTCGGCGTTAGACCGTCGAAGCCGGCCGACAGATCAGGGTAAATGATACGGCAGGGTCTTTATCGCAAACGTGATTGTCCCTTGGCCAGTGCCTTTGGTCTGTGGGGAGCAGACGCTTTGGGTATGAAAACGTCAGCGGGAAGCTTGAAGCGAGCACTCAATTTCCGCACCTGTTCCAAGGTGAGATTGCGCCGTCCAGTCATGAACATCGAAACCGCACTCTCCGAACCAAATTGAGGAATGAGGTCACGCTGTGTGAGATTCTGTTGTTCAATGATAAATCGCACGACCGAAACCGGATCACCCTTGGGGATGGAGTAATGCTCTTGCTCGTAACGTTCCACGAGCAAGGTTAGGAGCTCGATCGCTTCAACTTCAGAGCCAGAAGGACTCTCCAGCACGGTGAGCCGGAAAAGAGCATCGGTATACATTTCAAGTTCTGCATCATTGTGTATGACGCGGGGAGCGCCATGCGCAATCATTTCTGCCGGATTTGCGAGAACTGTACTCATTGTTTTCCGTACCTCCTGTCCCAGTTGCTGCGATTGTCGTATTCCTTGTGCGTCAGGAAGGATCGGATGTATGCAAGCCCTTGGGTTTGCCTTTCATCCGTTGTCTTAGCATAGTGGATGACGGTTATAAGCCTGTACCGGTTGTGCCTAATGTTGAAGATCACGTAGCCATCGACAGAATCGGCATCCTTGAACACGCCGCGAACATCTTGAAAATCGCGCCAGCGGACTGCCTCGACAATGGTGGTCCAAGCCATGATTTCGTTGGCCGCATCTGGGTAGCTTTCATCGCCTCCCTCAGATGCTTACGCGTAACGATATGCACTCACCAGCATACTTCACAATATGTGAAGTTGTCAATGCGAATCGACCTGTCCTGTTGGAATTTAGAATCAACAACTTATGGACTTCCCTTTTGCGCCCGGCTTGCGGATGCCTCGCGTACACGGTGGAGTCGCTCTATCAGCTCCTAGAAAAACTTCCTCGCTCAGCGGACACTCCCTTTGACGACCAGGATGCGGCACACCGTTCGCACACTTTCCCTCAAGACAATACGGGAGTTGAAAGGCTGACCGACTATTGGGATGTCAGTCCGACGCGGGAAGCCGCGCTCCACCACGCCAGCGGTACGGAATTTGATTTTGACGCACTGAAGGTGCTCATCTGATTCTCGGTACTAATCTCGAAGCGGCACAGATCAGACACTTCCAGTTTTTAGTTTTTTTCTCAATCGAACAAACTAAGAACAGACTTGCTGCGAAATTGTGGTTCAATCTATGCGTCGGATCGCGACACTTTTAAGAGGCCAACTTGTTACCTCCACCAATCGGAAGGCTCTTGGTCCCCATCGGCAGAGTCGCTTTGCTCTGGCCGTTGCTATGGCTGCTTGCCTGCGCGCCGCAGCTCGAACAATTTCATGTCACAATTCCAGCCAATCCGCCGTCTGCGGAAACAGAAATCGCCCAGAAGCAGGGTACGACACATGTATGCCCGGGCGCTCAGGTTCAGCTCGCTTGGCGCGGGAAGGGCAAAGCATCACTTTCGGCGGCTTCCGGTCAGATGTACCAAGAACCGCTGTGTTCAACCGTCCACCGCGTCCCCGCGAAAGGACAGGAACTTGTACAGTCGAATTCGCAGCTACACCCGCCGCAGGAGCCAACCGGAACGATCAAAGCTCTCAGTGTTATGTCGGGGCAAAAGGTCGCGAAAAACGCGAATGAACTTGCGTTCGAAAATTCGCTTTCGCAGATGATTGATAAACACCCTAACGAGGTCGCCGCAACGATATCCCGAGCTCATTCACTGGAAATTGAACCGTTAGAGACTTAACCCTCAGCAGTCCGGCAGAAAGAGACACATTTTCCGCACACTGCGTGGACAAGAAAATGACGTATTTATGGTTGGCCGGAGAAGGTATGAATGATCGGCCGCCATCCGTTTTCTTAGGTAGCTCGTGCTCTCGGCGTGTGCACATATGGCCGTTCGAACAACATAAGCGACTAATGGTTGTAGCCAAAGAACGGCAGTGTGGCGGAGGTGCTGAGCGAGATCGGGGTCGATTACACAAGCTCGAAGCCAGGAAGCCTTACTGCCTTTTGGTCGAACGTCAACGTGCGCGTACACCCTGCCCGCACTCCAAGCTCCGCGATCAACGCGTCCGCGAATGATCCACGCCCCTGTTTTAGGGCAACCATCGCGGTGAAGACTTCCTGCTCGCTTTCGATCGCTAGAACCTCAACCTGCAGCAGGCGTTCGACGGCGGCGGCGGCTTCCTGGTTTGTTAAGCCATAAGCGCGATCCAGGACCCATACGGTCTCGACCATTGCTACGACGCTGACAAAACCTGGATTGTTCGGCGTCAAGCGGTGTTCAAGAATTTCGGTGGCCTTGGCTGCCTGTGCCGGGTCGTCTTGGGTGAGATAGCGTATCAGGATGTTGGTATCGAGTCCGATCATCGGTGCCGTCGCCGGGGATTTCGATTCACAGCACCGTCACCGGCCGCTAATGTCATTTGCTCGGTGGTCACAGGCCGTGGGCTCCGGGATTTGACGATACCACGTACCGCCGAAGCTGAGATTTTCGGCAACAAGACTACACTTCCGTCGGGATGCACAAAGAACTTAACCCGATCACCCGGCTGCAGCCCAAGATGCTCACGGATGGGTTTCGGGATGGTGGCTTGGCCCTTCACGGTGATCGCGGATTCCATATTTCCTCCATTACATATTATATAATGTAATACCACAGCCATTGTCTGCACGTCAAGCCAGGGGCCGCCGTGCGGCGTCACTATCGAAGCCGCTGTGCCGTCGCGTTTGAGGTTGAATGGAACCCATACGAATGCAGAGATCAATCAGCCATCGAAGCTCTTGTACGTCACCAGCTGCGATTTGGGCAGCACAGCATGCTGGAGCTGGTCGTTGGCGTTATGTGTGATTTGAGTAAACGTGTTGTCCTTGCCGAGGCGGTACAGTTCCTGCGGGTGACTTGAATCTTCGTGCGACAGCAGCATTGAGCCATCCGGCAGAAATGGCGCGAGTGCGGCGACAGGCCTATTCATCCCTGGGGGCACGCCGCGATCAGACTGCCGCATTGTCTTAATGTCGACAAGCGGGTGGATACGCGACCATCTGCATTCAAGGTGTACACCGCGCTTTCGCCATCTGGCGTAAAGGCCTCCGGAGCGGCAGACCACTGGGTATCGGTGAGCCACCGCAATTTCTTCGTTGTGAGGTCGAGCAATGCTACGTTTTGGTAGCCGCCCTTCGCGTTCGAATTGATGAGCAACGTGCGACCGTCACGTGACACGCCAGAAATGCTTACCAACTGCTTCCCCGTGTGCTCCAGCAGCTGTTCGGTCGCCTCGATGGGTGCAGTCAAACTCACCGGAACTTCAGTTACTCTGTAATTCCTGCGCTCCGCCTACCTTTTTCCGCTTCAAGGTCAGGTGCTAGACCCTTTGTAACCTCGTACATATCCTTATGTATCAGTTGCTTGCGGTTTGGAGCATTCATTGCTATATCAAGGTAGCCACCGTCTTAAGCTTGTTGTCTGAAAGTCTCTCTCAAGTGGTCTGTAGGACTGCTTCTAAAGGAGAGTGATCTGACATGAACCGTTTAACCACGATTTTGCTGATTGGTGCAGCCTTCACTCTAAGTGCGACCGCACAGACGGCGCAGGCTGGTGGACAAGCGCATGACCAGGCTTCTGTTCAAGCGGACAAGACGCATGCTCAAGCTTCGGGCGAAGCATTGACTGCTTCGTCCGCGTCTGCGCAATCCAACCATACCAATGCTGGGCTTGCGTCCGGTAGGGCGTTCAATGCCGCGCTTGACGCCCCAGTGGATTCGAAGAAGAGCAAGCCCGGTGATTCAGTCACTGCCCACACTACAGAAGCCGTGAAATCAGACGGCAAAACCTTTCTACCCAAGGGCACGAAGCTCGTCGGGCATGTCACCCGAGCTTCGGCTCGGGCTAAGGGGGACTTCGAATCCGCGCTCGCCATCACGTTTGATCGAGCTATTCTGAGGAACGGCGAAGAAGCGCCGCTCAATATGGCCATCCAAGCGATAGCCTCGGCACAAACGGCAGCTTCGGCGGCGGACGGCGACGTGGATACGATGGGCAGCGCTGGCGCGAGTGCTGCCGGTTCTGGTATGGCTAGGAGTCGCGGAGCAGCTGGGGGCTTAACCTCCACGGCGGGCGGCGCGGTCGGTTCCGCTACCAACACCGCTGGGAGAGTCGGGGGTGCAGGAGATGCAGCGTTGAACTCTACTATCAATTCAACCACCAGTGCTGCTGGTGCGTCGCGCAATTCTGTCGGCGGTCTGAACGCAGCTGGTCAGCTCACTTCGAGCAGCAGCGGTGTGTTCGGCATGAACGGTCTCAGCCTAAAATCTGCGGCGACAAACGGCACGCAAGGGTCGATAATCACGTCAGTTGGGAAGAACGTGCATCTGGACAGCGGCACGCGAATGCTCATGGTGACCGAGGCCACTGCTTCCGCAACGCCGAATCGTTAATTCAAGACCCGCCGCCCCAGTCCTTTGCCAGGGCACGACAATCTCGTGCCCTAGCATTCACATAGTCTCTTCCGACGCGTTCCCGCTGTCGAAAACACACTCCCGCCTTGATCGCTAGACCGTGCCACAAACGTGGCCCTCGCTTCGACGTCATATGGGCACGACCCCTATTCTCGCTAGCCTCCAAAGTGCCTCCGCGGGGCTTAGTTTTTCGGGTAAGTGGTTGATGTCACAGTGAGTTGAGAAGAAATCGTGCCCTGAAGCTGGATGATCGGCCGTTAGACGGTCTTAAGGCGTTCTCGACTACAATCCACAGTGACATCAATGACTTGCCGACAACCAGCCCGCACGGAAGTGACTCCAACACCCTTCGAGAATTGTTGGAGTTCTATCGATTCGAACGGCGCGCGTGGCACAGCAATGCCACACCCCGAGAGGATGCCGTATCCTCGAAGGTTTCGTGCGTTCTTCAGCGCTGATCCAAAGGAAACACCGTCCTTGGTAAGGTTTAAATCAATAGCCTGGGAAGATTGGTTTTGTTGAAAACTATTATGCGATGAGTGCCGATCGCTTTCGCCCACAGACCTGTTTGCTTGCAACGTCCTAATCCCGCTGTTTCAACTTTCGCGCAAGGCGACGATGGGGTTCACTTTCGTCGCGCGGCGTGCTGGGAGATAGCTAGCCAGCGCGGCCACTCCAAGTAAAAGCAGAGGCACGATCAGAAACACAGCCGGATCATGAGGGCGAACACCATAGAGCAAACTTGCCATCATGGACGCAGTGGATGCAGAGAAGACCAATCCGGCAACGATGCCCACGCCAGTAAGCGCGACCCCCTTGCGTAAGAACATTCTCAGAATGTCGTCCCGCCTCGCGCCCAGGGCCATGCGGATACCGATCTCGTGCGATTCGTTGGCCGACCATATAAGCCAACAAGCCGTAAATTCCGATGGAGGCCAGAAGCACCGCCAGTCCAGCAAATCCGCCCACCAGATTGGCAGAAAAACGGCGTGAAGCCAGTGACCGATCAAGGACGTCGTTCATAGAAGAAACATTAAAGACCGGCAAGCCGGGATCAATGCCCTGGATTTCATGCCGAATCTGTGGTTCGAGCAGGTTCGCGGGCAGAGACGTCCGCAACACCACGCTCAGTCGCCCAGCCGAACGGGCACTCCTGCATTGATTGCACGGGCCGTAATGGTTCCGCCCAGCGCACCGATACCCACAATCAACACCTTCATTCCGAGTCTCCCTGCGCACTCTTAATGGTGAATCCGAGCAATGAATCTCACACGCGCGCAGCGCGCGATGTTGTCATGGCGTCCTATGCGAGCATCGCGTAGTCCACGATTGCCTTGAGGGTTTTCCGTGAGGCGCCGTCTCTTGAGACTCTTCTTGCTTCGTCGATCACCGTACCCCCCGTTTGTCCTTTGTATCATTGATCGAATTCGCCGTCGGCACCTCACACCTCGCAGACACTTTCTGAACCGAAGGTCTCAACAACCATTTCGATCTCAACGCAGCAGCCAAACGGAATCGCCGCCCCGCCATGCGAGGTGCGCGCATGCGTTCCGCGCTCGCCAAAAACTTCGAGAAACAGCTCGGACGCGCCGTTGGCGACGACGTGTGGCTCCGTAAAATGCGGTGTACTGTTCACCAGCACCACGAGCTTCACAATGCGTGTAATTTTGTTCAGATCTCCGACGGCGGCTTGCAATGTGGCAATCAGCTCTATGGCGATGTCGCGTGCAGCTTGTTTGCCCTCCTCTATGGTAATGTTCTCCCCCAGCTTGCCGGCCCATGGCTTGCCATCTTTTTTCGCGACCCGTCCCGATACGTAAATGACGTTGCCGGTGCGCACAAACGGAACGAAAGCGGCAACGTAACCGTCCACGACGGGGGGTTGGACGTCAGGCAATGTGATCTGCAAGGTTTTCAGGCGTTCATAAACTGTTGACATAGTCGCTCCTTATATTCTTCGGGGAAACTAGGATTAGCCGCTATAACATCCCGCAATCAGGCGGTTACCACACTGATGAGGCGGCTAATATCCCGTTCGGAGTTGAACAAATGAGGCGAAACACGAATCCTGCCTTCGCGCAGGCTCACGATAATATTTTCCTTCTGCAACTTTTGATAGAGCTCAACGGTTTTCTCCGGAGTCCGCGCGATAAAGGAGCCACACGGCCCGCGCTGTGTGGGGTCTAGCGGACTGGCGGGAACGCAGTCCTTAGGAAGGTGTTCGAATAAGAAATCGAGCAATTGCCGATTATGTTCGCGCACCAACGCAGGTCCGACGCGCAATACGAAATCTACCGAGGCATCCATGGCCGCCAAGTTGAAATTGAAATAAGTGGCGGCTTCCACGCTGTCCCAGCGCTTCGCACTGCGGGATGGCTTGGGATCGGTATAACTCAGTGCGAAAAAACTGTCTGTAGCTTGACTAGTCCAAGAAAACGGCCCTGGACGCCCAGTATCCTGATGTTCGCTCTTGGCCCAAAAAAATCCCGTGCCGTAAGGGCTGAGAAGCCATTTATATCCGGCGCACACCAAAAAGTCGGCGCCAAGGTCGTGGACATCCATAGGCACCGCCCCGCAAGACTGGCTGACATCAAGCACCAGCAGCGCACCCTGTGCATGGCAGGCCGCAGCCACACGAGCGGCATCCAGCAGCGAGCCATCGTCAAAGCGCACATGACTCACGGAGACAACGCGCGTTCTAGGCGTCATCGCCGCAATGAGATCGTCCGCCGTGATGAAGCGGTCGCGCGGCGCTGCGATTTTCAATTTCACGCCCTCGCGTTCTTCCATAGGCTTCCAAGTTGCGTATTGCACCGGGAATTCTCCTTTGGCCGTGATGACCTCGTCGCCCGGCTTCCACGTCAGGAAATGGGCCACGGTCGCAATGCCAGCGCCTGCTCCGGCCGTGACCGCGATTTCTTCCGGTCTGGCTCCAATCATTTTCGAGAGGGACGCCCGAATCCGAATTGGCGCTTCGAAGAAAACGGCGTCGTCCAGGTGATGCGGAAACTTGTTGGCTTCAATCGAGTTTTGCACTGCGCGCAAGGTCACGCGGGGCATCGCCGCATGGGCTGCGGTGTTCAAGTACGTTGCATCTTCAATCTCGAACCACTCCTTCCGCCAGTCAGTTACAGTTTGTGTTGTGGCCATGAGTCTCCCCCTCGAGCTTATAGCTCGGCGCACCGTCCGCGGCGATTGAAAGGAACATCATGCGCGCTTCGGGTATTAACAGGGCCTTCATGCAGGCTCGATCCTTGTCCGCGGGCCCGGTGATTGCCGCATCGAGCGCGGCGGGAATGCCCTGGGGTTCCGACGGCAACGCACAGCCGGCATCCGGCGTCTGAGCTATCACACTTCCGGAGAGCGCGCCGGCCAGAATCGTCGCTGAAAATAATGTCCAGCATTTTCTCTCCCTCGTAATTTGCGGGCAATTCTGCCCATGCCCTTCCAAACACGCCATACCCGGTTTTTTCAAAGCCTAAGCGAAGGGCTCACACACCGCCGATCAAAACCGTAGTGATGGACCTGCTTACTGAGAGGGCGCGCTCCGCTTGTTTAGTTGCCGATCGAAGTACACATCCGCAGCATTGAACAACATCATCCACGATGAGTAGCGTGCGAGGTCATGAATCTCGTTCGGAATCATGACTACGTCATGGTCGATGTTGTGCGCCCGCAAGCCTTCGATGAGTTCGGCGGCCTGCTGGGGGGGTACAACGCCGTCGTCGTCCGCCTGCACAAGCAGCACGGGTGAGTGCCACTGGTCGATGGTCGCGATGGGGGAGGATTCCACCGCCCGGCGGTTCGCATCGCCTCCGTCGATTGGGTCGCCCACCGAGGACAGGAACGTCGACCAGTTATGTATGCCCGCATAATCGACACCGGCCGCGAATGCATCTGAGGCGCGCGCGAGACCGAGGGCCGTCATGAGTCCCCCATAGCTTGGCCCCCAGATGCCTAATCTATGGGAGTCGACGTCCTGTCGGCCTCGCAGATAGGTGATGGCGCCGACCAGGTCATTGAGCTCGCTGCTGCCGCCGGGGCCGAGGTTGTCGGCCTCTCTGTAGTCAAGGCCATAGCCGGTACCGCCGCGATAGTTGACTGACAGCACGATGTAGCCCTCGGCGACGAGGTACTGATTGAATGCGTATATCCAGCTATACGAACGGTTGGTATTGAACCCCAGAAACATCTGTCTTTGAGGGCCGCCGTGGAAGAACAGAATCGCCGGGTGCGGCTTGGAGGTGGTTTCGCGTGGTAGGAACAGTTGCGCGTGCGTTTCCTGGCCATCCTTCGCCGTAAAGATCACGGCCTGGGGCATGACGAGCTTGGAACTCGGGAAGGGGGACGGGATGGCTTCCGGAGCGAGCCGCCGCCATTGGCCAGCCGCACTCAACGCGACCGGCTGCAGCGGTTGGTTGCCGTCGCTCTGCAATGCGAAAAGAGCGCCGTCGGCGGCGATCTGTGGATAGTCTTCGATGGCGTGGCTCTGGGCGGTGCGCACCGCCGAACCGTGCTCGGCGTCGATCGTCCAGATATGCAACCTGTCGGTGTCATCCTGAGTGTACGAATAGACTAGGCGCTTGCGGTCCTGGCTGAAGACGACGTGTGTGACCTCGAACTTTCCCACCGTGAGTGCGCGGGCCGCCCCGCCCCGCACGGGGACGGCATATAGATGCAGCCAGCCGCTTTTCTCCCAGGGGAACACGAGATCATCATGGTTGGTCCAGAACAGGTTCGTCGCCGAGGGAACGTCGGGAACGTCGTTCGTCGCCGAGCGCATCGGACGGAATACACTTCCTGGTCCCGCGTCGGCAATCCAGACACGTCGCCCCTGGCCGGTTTTCACGTCCGCCGTCCAGATTGACCACGGCCGTCCGCTGCGTTGAGAGAAGAATGCGGGGGGAGTTTTCTGGGCCGGCACATGAACGAAGGCGATCCGTGCGCCGTACGGTGAGAACGCGGGCGAGCTGTCGTAGTCGAGACTCGGACTCAACCAGACGATGGTTTGGTCAACGAAATCGTAGACACCGATCAGCGAGTGGCTGCCTCGACGGCTCACGAACGCCAGGCGCTTGCCGTCCGGCGCCCAGGTCAGCGAGTCCACTGTTCCCTGATCGATGAGCAATGGCTGCGCGTCGCCATCGCCGCTCGCGGCCACGGTCAGAATTCTCTTCTTGTCGACAAACAGCAACCGGCTGCCATCGGGCGAGAAGCTAGGGGAGTCTCCCGCGCCGACCTTATGCGGCGCGCCGCCGGCC
>JABCYV010000163.1 GCA_013290025.1 Acidobacteriota bacterium | reverse complement strand
CGGACCGCAATTCGCTGCCCGTCCGCTTTGCCGATGAAGCCATCTGCATTGGCCCGCCCCAACTGGCGCTGAGCTATCTCAATATCCCTGCCGTCATCAGCGCGGCAGAAATCGCCAACGTAGACGCTATTCACCCGGGTTATGGATTGCTGGCAGAGAACGCCAACTTCGCCGAAGTTTCCGAGGCCTGCAATATCAAGTTTATCGGGCCACCGCCGGAAATTACCCGGCTCATGGGCGAAAAAGAGAAGGCACGAGCGGCGATGAAGAAGGCGGGCGTACCCATCCTACCGGGTTCCGAAGGAATCCTCGCCAACGACGGCGAAGCGCTGGAATGGGCGCGCCAGGTCGGTTTTCCGGTGATCATCAAGGCGTCGGCCGGTGGCGGGGGCCGCGGCATGCGCATTGTGCGCAGTGAAGAAGAGCTCCCCAGCCTGTTCACAGCGGCGCAATCGGAGGCCGCGGCTGCCTTCGGCAATGGCGATCTCTACATGGAGAAGTTCATCGAGCGCCCACGGCATATCGAGTTTCAGATCCTCGCCGATCAATACGGCAACGTGGTAAGCCTGGGCGAGCGCGAATGTTCCATCCAGCGACGTCATCAGAAGCTGCTGGAGGAATCTCCTTCCACAGAAGTGACGCCGGAACTTCGCGCCCAGATTGGGGAGGTCCTGTGCCAAACCCTCTCCGGAATCGGTTACGTTAACGCCGGTACGGTAGAGTTCCTCATGGACGAAGACCGCCGGATGCATTTCATCGAGATGAATACGCGCATCCAGGTGGAGCATCCGGTCACGGAGATGGTCACCGACGTGGATTTGGTGAAGAGCCAGATTCTGCTGGCCGCTGGCGAACGCCTCGAGAACGTTCTGCATGGCCCCATCGTGCATCGCGGACACGCCATCGAATGCCGTATCAACGCTGAGCATCCGGAGAAATTCACGCCGTCGGCGGGCAAGATCACGTCTTTTCATCCTCCGGGCGGAACCGGGGTGCGTATCGACACCGCCGCCTATGCGGAAGGAATCATCCCGCCTTACTATGATTCGCTGATTGCCAAGCTCATCGTGCGCGGCAAGGACCGGGGAGAAGCGGTTTCCCGCATGGCCCGCGCCCTGGAGATGTTCATTGTGGAAGGCGTGTACACGACGATCCCGTTGCACCGAAAGATTCTTGCCGATCCTGATTTCCGCGCCGGAAGAATAGATACGACGTTTATTGAACGTTTCCTGACGAAGCAGGGGAACAAGTAACCAGCAGCGTAGGGTTACCTCGCCGAAATCCCTCGCCAAACTTGCCCCCCACTGACCGAAACGTGTGGTGAGTGCTAACGCTGTTTACGTGAGTCAGATAGTCGCTGCTGCCTAAAACAAAGACCTCCAAGGCCTGACATTACAGAGGTAATTAGCGCGACTCGATTCTTGCGCCTACGATAGGCGTGGCAAATCGCGGCTGCGGGTCAGGACAGCAGCCATCATGGAGCATTTATGGCTACTGCAGCTGTGGCATATGGAGAGCGTCGGTTCGGTGCAACTTACGCGGCGCGCATTTTTTTGGCTTTGGGAGTAGTTGGATTGGTCGTGGGACTCTGGTCCGCGCAGGCTGACCCGCGCACCTCAGCACATCCAAATCTGCTTTGGGTTTCTATCGGACTGCTGTTGACGGTGCCTGTCTTGTGGGTTGTCCTGGGTAAGTCCGTTCTGATCATCAATGATTCTGGAGTGCGGCGGGAGTCCGCTCTGGGCCAGCAGGAAATTGCCTGGAGCCAGATTATGGAGACGCGCTACCGAGTTGTTCCCATCAACGTATACGTGCATTTCGGATTGCTAGGCGCTGTGCTCGCCATGTCGAGCAAGTCCGGCGGCGCACAGCTCACACTGGAACTGATTGGCCATGATCGCAAGAAGCTGAAGGTCACATCGAATTTCCGCAACGCGAAGGAGGCTATCGGGATCATTCTCGGCCGAATTATGCCTCCGATGGTGCAGAACACAAAAGCGAGGTTGCAGCGAGGAGAGACAGTGCAGTTTGGTGGCATCGGACTCTCGGCAACGGCTGTCACCTGGAAGGGCGCTTCCATCCCGGTATCGGAAATCACTAAGGCCGAACTGGTGCGCAGCAATCTGCAGATTAAGCGGCAGGGAAAGTGGCGCAGCGCGGTCAGCGTCAGAGCGGACAAGGTGCCCGATGTTCTGGTGTTCCTTGAGGCGCTGGAATCGCTGGCACCTCAGATCAAGTCGACGGGAATCGACCCGCTGGCGCGTGTGCGCATGTAAGCTGAGTCCCTGCATGATCACGCTTCCGCGCCTTTACGCAATCTTGGATGTTGCCTGCTTCCCCGATGACGATGCTTTCCTTGGGGCGGCGCAGCAACTCGCCGCAGGCGGTGTCACCCTGCTGCAATACCGCAACAAAAACGGCAACGGTCGGCAAATGCTCGAGCAGGCCAGGCAACTCAAACATCGGCTGGGAGACTCCGTCAAACTGATCATGAATGATCGAGCCGATTTGTGCCTCGCGGCTGAGTTCGACGGGATTCATCTCGGCCAGGACGATTTGTCCCCCGAAGGGGCGAGAAGAGTGATCGGCGAGAGCCTGTGGCTTGGCGTTTCCACTCATAACTCCGAGCAAGTCATGGAAGTTGACAAGACTACAGCAGACTACATTGCCATCGGCCCGGTATTCTCAACGGCTAGCAAGGCGAACCCCGATCCGGTCATTGGCCTCGAAGGCGTGCGCCAGGCGCGGGCGCTGACGCGAAAACCGCTGGTGGCGATCGGTGGCATTACTCGTGCCAATTGCCGGTCGGTCATCGAGGCGGGAGCAGACTCGGTGGCGGTGATATCTGACTTGTTACGGCATCCCGGCAAATCAGCAGAGGAATTCTTACGGATATTGAGGTAAAGTCGGGGCAGAGTTAGAAACTAAACGCTGGAGGGCTGTGACTACCGAGACCAAGCAACCCATCTCTGCGACTGCGGTTAGTGACTGGGAGACCCACCGCCACCAGGACCCGGAACTAGTTAAAGCCCTGGGATTGACCAGCGCCACCATGCTGGTCATGGGGTCTATGATCGGCTCCGGCATCTTTATTGTGTCCGCGGAAATCGCGCGGGAAGTGAACTCGCCAGCGTTGCTGATTGGAGCCTGGGTGGTGACCGGCTTCCTGACCATTGTCGGGGCCCTGTCTTACGGCGAGTTGGCAGCAATGATGCCGCGGGCGGGTGGGCAGTACGTCTATCTCCGCGAGGCCCTGGGCCCGCTGTGGGGATTTCTTTACGGCTGGACGCTTTTCCTTGTGATCCAAACCGGGACCATCGCCGCCGTGGGCGTGGCTTTTGGCAAGTTCCTCGGCATCTTCATTCCTTCCGTTTCATCTTCAAACTGGGTCCTCCACTTCGGGAAAGTGCCTCCTATTGGAATTGGACCCATGGTTCTGGGCAACATGGATGTGGGACTGAACACGCAGAACCTGGTGGCGATTCTGGTCGTGGTCGCGTTGTCGGTGATCAACATCTTCGGCGTAAAGACCGGAGCGCTGATTCAGAATATCTTCACCACGGCTAAGGTTTCAGCTTTGCTGGGCGTGGCGTTGCTTGGGCTGTTTATCGGAAGGAACGCGCAAGCTGTGGCGGCCAACTTCCACGGGAATTTCTGGAACAATGCAGGATTCGGCGCTCAGCATGCGGTGCAGGTAGGAGTCGGCGGCCCGATGTTGATGGTGGGCACGCTTACGATTCTGGCCGTAGCCCAAGTCGGGTCGTTGTTTTCTGCTGACGCCTGGAACAACGTGACTTTCACCGCCGGCGAGGTGAAAAATCCTAGTCGCAACCTACCGCTGTCGTTAGCACTGGGCACGGGCGTGGTGATCGCTCTGTACATCGCGTGCAACTTCGTCTATCTGAGTGTGCTGCCACTGGATGGTAGCCCCACAGGCGCGACCATTGTTGAACGCGGCATCAAATACGCTGCTGAAGATCGGGTTGGCACCGCCGTCATGACCCAGATGTTAGGGTCCGCGGGCGGTTTCCTGATGGCTTTTGCCATTTTGCTTTCCAGCTTTGGCTGCGCCAACGGGCTAATTCTGTCGGGAGCGCGCGTCTACTACGCCATGGCCAAGGACGGGCTATTCTTCCGTAACGTGGCGAAATTGCATCCCACGTATAAGACGCCGGCGGTTTCGCTGATGGTACAGATGGTCTGGACCTGCATCCTTTGCGTCTCCGGGAGTTACGGGCAACTGCTGGATTACATTATCTTCGCCGTGCTGGTCTTCTACATCCTGACGATCTTTGGACTATTCGTCCTGCGGCGCACTCGTCCCACCGTCGACAGGCCCTATCGGGCGATTGGTTACCCTGTACTTCCGGCGATTTATATTGTGATGGCTTTGTTTATTGATGTCGTACTATTGCGCTATAAACCGCAATATACCTGGCCAGGACTGATGATCGTGCTGCTGGGGATTCCGGTCTACTACTTGTGGTCGCGGCATTCCCGTCAGGCAGCGGGAAGCGCCTCAGCTTAGCTGCGAAGGAGCAACCTAAACGGATGACAAATCTGCTGGCCACCAAGCCGCTAAATCTGCTCATGGAGGAGTCGCGCGAAGGCGGCGAACACTGCCTCAAACGCACTCTCGGACCTTTTCAACTCACGGCGCTGGGTGTGGGCGCGATTATCGGCGCCGGCATTTTTGTCATGGTCGGGCTGGGAGCGCAGTACGCTGGTCCGGGACTCACGCTGTCGTTCGTTTTGTCCGGGCTGGGCTGCGCGTTTGCCGGTCTGTGCTATGCCGAGTTCGCTGCCATGATTCCGCTGGCGGGCAGCGCTTACACCTATGCCTACGCTACGCTTGGCGAGTTACTTGCCTGGATCATCGGCTGGGATCTGACGCTCGAGTATGCCATGGGCGCCAGCACGGTGTCTTCGGGTTGGTCGAACCACTTCATCGAGCTGCTGAATATCTTCCACATCAAGATGCCGCTATGGCTGGCTTATGATCACTGGACAGCATTGAAGACCGCCGAGAATATTGTTGCTCGCCAGATAGCCCAGGTCTCAGACCCATCCCTGGTGCCAGGCTCGCAACCGTTCCTCGACAAAGTTACCGCCATCGTGAGTTCGCAGTCTCCTGAGTTGTTGCAGCGGGGGCACGATTTGCTGGGTGCGCCACACTTACTTGGAATGGAAATCGGCCTGAACCTGCCGGCCTTCCTTATCGCTCTGGTGATAACCGCGATTCTGGTCATCGGGATCAAGGAGAGCGCGAGATTCAACACTGGGATTGTGGTGATTAAGGTGTCAGTCGTGCTTTTTGTGATCGCGTTGGGCTCCCGGTACATCAACAGCAGCAACTGGGGTGTTGATTGGAGTTCGTTTGCGCCCCATGGATTCGCGGGAATCGGAGCAGGCGCGGCATATATTTTCTTTGCCTACATCGGGTTCGATGCAGTCTCGACCACAGCGCAGGAAGCCAAGAATCCACAGCGGGACTTACCCATCGGCATGATCGCCTCGCTGGCGATCTGCACCGTCTTGTATATTGCCGTAGCTGGTGTGCTGACAGGGATGGTGCGCTGGCAGCAAATCAACATCGAGGCGCCAGTCGCGCGCGCATTTCTGGATCGCGGCCTGAGCACCGCGTCGCACATCATTACGCTTGGCGCGCTGGCTGGGCTTACCAGCGTGATGCTGGTGATGCTGCTCGGGCAAACGCGTGTGCTCTACGCGATGGCCAATGACGGCCTGCTGCCTAAGAAATTCTTCGCCGCTGTCCATCCCAAATTCCGGACCCCCTGGAAGAATACGATTCTTGTAGGACTCCTGGCGGCAATTGTGGGCAGCCTGACCCCCATCGACGATATCGGCAAGATGGTGAACATTGGAACCCTGCTGGCATTTGTGATCGTGTCGATTTCCGTGATGGTCTTGCGGTATACCAATCCTGGCCAGCCGAGGCCGTTCCGCACTCCGTGGGTGCCGCTGGTTCCGGTACTTGGCGTTATCTCAAACGGATACATGATGTACAAGCTGGGCTGGGTCAATTGGGCTCGGTTAATCATCTGGTTAATCATCGGACTTGTGATCTATTTTAGTTACAGTCGGCATCACAGCAGAGTGCAGGCGGCTCTACTGCCGGTTGAGCCCAAACCCGCACCTTCGATGGCGGACTGAGATCTACACTCAACCCAAACGGGGCCTTCCGCACGGACGCGGAGGGCTTTTTTGTTTTATAGTCGGGAGTTGGTCGTAGGTCATTGGTCGTTCGTCGTTGGCCAGGTCGCCTCGGCGTTCGTATCATCCTTCAATATTGAGTTTACTCGGCGCGAGCTCACGACCAACGACTAACGGCCGAACCCCCATGAAAATCGTCACTGCGGCCGAAATGCGCGAGATTGACCGCGCCACCAGTGAGCGCTTCGGTGTCCCCTCGCTGACTCTGATGGAAAATGCGGGCACCGCCGTGGCCGAATTTACGCTGTCTCAATACCCCGCGGCCAAGCGCATCACAGTCATCTGCGGCAAAGGAAACAATGGCGGGGACGGTTTCGTGATTGCGCGAAAGCTGCACGAATCTGGCAAGGACGTGCACATCGTTCTGCTGGCCGACCGTGCGGAGTTACGGGGTGATGCGGCGGAAATGTTCACTAAACTGCCCGTTGAGCCCGTGTCCGTGCGTTCCTCGGAAGAATTGGCAAATGAAGCAGCGCGGGCAGCGCTTCATGCCGATATCCTCGTCGATGCCATCTTGGGCACCGGCTTTCGACCACCCGTAACCGGGTTGTATGCCGATGCAATTGCGGCACTGAACGCCAGTGACGCGCCAGTGGTCGCGGTCGATATCCCGTCGGGCGCCGATGCCGACGTGATGGGCGAACAGACCGGGGCGGTCGCGCGCGCCGACGCAATTGTTACTTTCACTGCGCCGCGGCCAGCGCACATTTTCGGACTACTCACCCACGGTCCGATTTTAGTTGCACCGATCGGCTCGCCGGACGAAGCCATTGTTTCCTCTCTACAATTCAACGTGACCACACCGCGAGACGTGGCGCCGCTGATCGGTCCGCGGCCTGCCGCCGCCAACAAGAGAAACTTTGGGCACGTCTTGGTTCTGGGCGGATCACTGGGGAAAGCAGGCGCGGCCGCGATGGCTGGCATGGCAGCATTGCGCGTGGGCGCAGGTTTGTCCACCGTCGCAAGTCCCAAGTCTGTGCTGCCCACGGTTGCCGGCTTTCATCCCGAGCTCATGACCGAGCCGCTAGAGGAAACCGAAGCCGGCAGCATCTCGTTGCGCGCCTTGGAATATGGTCGAGTCGACCGATTAGTGGAAGGCAAGACGGTGCTGGCGGTGGGTCCCGGCGTCTCGCGAAACACGGAGACTGCAGAGTTCGTGCGCAACATTGTGAAGAATCGCAAAACGCCGACCGTCCTGGATGCAGACGGCCTGAATGCTTTCGAAAACCATGCTGCGGAACTGAGCGGCAAAGATCGGATGCTGGTGATCACGCCGCATCCCGGGGAAATGGCCCGACTTATCGGATCGATCACCGCCGCGGTACAGCGCGATCGCATCAACATCGCACGAAGTTTTGCCCGGGAACATGAATTGATCGTCGTGCTGAAGGGCCATCGGACTTTGATTGCGCATCCCGACGGGACGGTCTGGGTGAACACAACCGGCAATCCTGGGATGGCGACCGGCGGAACAGGCGACATATTGACCGGCATGACTGCGGGCTTAGTTGCACAAAATCCAAAGCGGGTTTTGGAGGCCGTAGTCGCAGCGGTTCATCTTCACGGCTTGGCGGGTGATGTGGCTCGCGAAAACATGGGTGAGCATTCCCTGGTCGCGACTGATCTCCTGAAGGCCTTCCCCGAAGCCTTTCGTCGAGTGCGAGAAACCGCGCAAGAAAAACTGGTCCGCATCTGAATCTAGTATCGGTGAAATATTAATCAATTCTTATTAGGCTATGTGCCTGTAACCCGCGCGATTACTGAGGTTTGCGCATTCTGATGTACTCGAATCCGGACACGTTCTTCCGTAACCTGTCTCGTGCCGCTCTGCAGTGACATAGTGATTCTTGGCTATGACTCACTTTCCCCAACCGCACCCTCAGCGGCGCGCTCCCCGAGTTCACCTAGGCGGCTCGATTGCAGCTCTGGTCATGTTGGAAGATGGACAGCGCGCTAAAGCCAAACTCCAAACTGTTTCCGTAACCGGTGGCCTGCTGCGTTTGGGCAGGTCTTTGGGACAAGGCGATTTTGTCGAGATCGCTTTTCAGACGCAGTCTGGCCCGGTTCATGGCATGGCCGAGATGCTGACTCCCGTGCGGGCACCGAGCGAGGGAATCATGCAGCCCTTCCGCTTCATCGCGTTGGGGGACGATGATCATCGCACGTTGCGCATGGTGGTCGATTCGGTAACGGACCGCAGCTTCCAGGGAATCCGATCCAGTCAGTGGGCGGTTCCTAAATCACACTGAGAAATTTGTCCGCTACTCGCGTCGCTGCGCTCCTGCGTTTCACCCTCGATATACTGGTCTGGTGGAGTTGAACCAAATGCTGGCTATCTCACGCCAGGGTCAACTCCCGCGATCAGGATGAGCACGCAGGAATTCACCACACAATCAGCCGAAGAGACCGTCGCCCTGGGACGCAAGCTGGCCGCGATGCTAGCTCCTCCCAAGCTGGTGCTGTTGCGCGGCGACTTGGGCGCCGGCAAAACCACGCTGGTCAAGGGCATCGCCGAAGGTTTTGATGCCGCCTCCGAGGAAGACGTCACTAGCCCCACCTTTACCTTGGTCCATGAGTATCGCGCGCCTTCGGTCAACCTCTACCACATTGATCTGTATCGGGTGGATACCGAGCGCGAGTTGGAGACTCTTGCTCTGGATGACCTAATGGCCGAAAACGGCGTTCTCCTGATAGAGTGGGGAGAGAAGTTCCCACACTTAGCGCGCGAGCGGGATGTGGAAATCGCTCTACAGCGGGTGGGAGAGAGCGGGCGGAGAATCCAACTTACTACCCGCTGACTCCGTGAACCGGGGTGCATTTTTCTTTGCCGGAATTTGGAGCCTGGACAAAATTGAGAATTACGGGACCTGCACTTGCCTGCCTGTTACTAACTAGCATTTTTTGCTTCACTCAATCCGCACCACAGTCGCAGACGCCGAACGCTAAAACTACGTCGGGACAACAGCCCGCAGTTGACGCTCAGCAAACTCAGCAAAGGCCGACGTCCAACCCACCCGCCTCACCCGTGTCCCAATCCGGAGATAAGAGCAAGGGCGATAAGGACAACACGAGCCCGCAGCAAAGCGAGGGCACCTCCAAGGACCGGCTTTTCTACGCCCTGCCAAATTTTTTGACCCTGGAAAATGCCGGCCAGGTTCCCCCCCTCACCACTGGACAAAAGTTCAAGGTAGTGGCCCGCGGCTCATTCGACTATATTCAGATCCCCTGGTACGGTTTTCTGGCTGGCATAAGCCAGGCGGAAGATAGTGAGGCCGGCTATGGTCAGGGAGCCGAGGGTTACGGAAAACGTTACGGGGCGTACTATGCCGATGGAACGATTGAGAATTTCATGACCGGCGCCATCTTGCCCTCGCTCCTCCATCAGGATCCTCGTTTCTTTCAATCGGGCCAAGGAGGGTTCTGGCGCCGTACCGAATATTCGATAAGCCGGATCTTCGTGACCCGCACCGATTCTGGAGGTCAGCAATTCAACTACTCTGAAGTTTTCGGCAGCGCGCTCTCGGCCGGTATTTCAACTTATAGCTATCATCCCAGAAGCGATCGAAATATCGGGAACACGCTGAGCGTATGGGGCACGCAGGTTGGGTACGACACAATCACGATCGTAGTGAAAGAATTCTGGCCTGACATCCGCCGTAAGCTGAAAAAGAAAAAAGGATAGGGAAGTCGGCGAGGACTGCGTTACGGCAATTTCGAAGACGCTGCCGGTTGACGGAATGGCCGCCAGCAAGCCACGGGTGCGTTCCACTCCCGCAACATCGCGAACAGGATGCAGGCGGCGAAGAGAGCGAAAACCAAGCGTCGGCTCATGCTAGGTACCTGCATTCACCATGATTCTACGCGTTCCAGGCGCCATCCGATCAATTTGAATCTTGTCGCGGAGTCATCCCGAAACCCCGCGCAGTTAAGCCGGAGTGAGGGACCTCGCGTGGGGCTTTCCCGATGTTTGTGCCGCTGCACGCCAGATCCCCTCGCCGAGCTCGGGATGACGCAAGCGTAGTTCAAACTGCGCGCCGCAAATAGCGCGGATGCGTCCTTTCAAAATCCCATGATGTTGTAGCCGCAGTCCACGTAAATAACCTCCCCAGTGATGCCAGAGCTCGCATCGGAAGCCAGGAACACGCCGGTTGATCCGACTTCGCTCACGTCGACATTGCGGCCGAGGGGAGCGCGTTCAGCATGGGATTTGAGCATGTCTCCCAAACCGGAGATGCCGCGCGCAGCCAGGGTTTTGAGCGGCCCTGCGGATATGGCATTCACGCGAATCTTTTTCTTACCAAGATCATAGGATAAATATCGGACCGAGCATTCCAGAGCAGCCTTCGCCACCGCCATCACATTGTAGTGAGGAACTACTTTGTCGGCGGCGTAATAGGTCATGGTGATGATGGAGCCGCCATCTTCCATGAGCGGAGCGGCGGCGCGGGAAAGCGCGATCAGCGAATACACGCTGACGTCGTGAGCGATGCGAAAGCCTTCGCGGGTAGTGTTGATGAATTTGCCCTTTAATTCATCGGCGGGCGCGAAGGCCACGCTATGCACCAAAACGTGCAGCTTGCCGTACCGTTCTTTCAGTTGGCCGAAGACTCGCTCAATTTCCGCATCATTCGACACATCGCACATGAAGGCTTCGGCGCCCGGCAAGGAGAGAATCAGGTCCTTAGCTTCCAATTCCATCCGCTCGTTCTGGTAGCTGATAGCGAGCTTGGCGCCGGCGTTGTGCAGTCCCTGCGCAATCGACCATGCGATCGAGCGTTTGTTGGCCACTCCGAAGACAACGGCAATCCGACCTTCAAGGCTGGATGACATGCAGGTCTCCTGATGAAATTTGAAGAGAAAGAATAGCAGCTTGGGGAGGAAGAAGTAAGATTGCAGGCTCCTGTTGTGATTTCAGATTTTAGATTTCAGATTTAGGAATGAAAGCCCAGACCGGCCTATCTCGCAGCGAGCTTACACTCTTAAGTCTAAAATCTAAAATCTACAATCTGAAATCACTCCACCGGCGCGGCTTCGCGGATGGATTCGGGCGTTCTCACCGGCCAACTCGCACTGACAAACGCCACCGCATACACCAATCCGATGATGGCAAAACCGGCGACCAGATTAAGTTGCGCTGCGGCACCTACCAGAAATCCCAGAACAATTTGCAGACAGGTGCCGGCAAAATAGAACGTATTCTGCACCCGTCCCATGAAATGCGGAGGCACCTGCTCCATGATGCTGGTATTCATGGCCACACCGCTGATCCCGCGTCCGGAACCCATCAAGCCGTAAATTGCCACG
>JABCYV010000162.1 GCA_013290025.1 Acidobacteriota bacterium | reverse complement strand
AGCCAGATGAGTAGACAATCCTTCGAGCACGAGATGAGGCGATGACTTGAGAGCGGAACAGACTTGGGGCAAATCCTCCGGCGCGACGCCCAAGCGGCCCATGCCGGTGTCGACTTTCAAGTGGACAGCGTGCCTCGCCACGCCAAGCCGAGCGGCAGCCTTTTCCAGTAATTCGACTTGCCCGGGCTCCCAGACGGTGGGCGTTAGCCTGAGACGGACAATTTCCTCTTCTTCTCTCCGCCAGAAACCCGTCATCAGCAGAATGCGCGACTCAATACCGGCGTCCCGCAGGGGGATCGCTTCGTCGAGAGAGGTCACACCCAACCACTGCGCTCCCTCCTCTTCGAGTGCTCGAGCGCATTCCGTGGCGCCGTGGCCATAGGCATCTGCTTTGACTACTGCGCATACCGTGACACTCGTGCCTACCTGACGCTGCACGACGCCGAAGTTGTAGCGTAGATTTCCGAGGGAAACTTCGGCCCAGGTAGGACGAGTCGCCGCTCGCGTGACAATTTCAGCTGTAGCCATTGCAATCGATTATAGCGGGCAAGGGGCAAGCACCCACATTACCGCTGTGCTACAACTCGGCGCTGTTTCTCCACTATCCACCTGACAACACGAACTTCACCGTAACTTGAGTCTCGACTTCCACCGGCTGATCATTCAAGAAATACGGACGGTATCTCCACTGCCGCACCGCGTCGATTGCGGCCGGTACCAGCATGGGAGGGCCGCTGACGACTTGCAGATTTTCAATTGTCCCCTCGCGGCTGATCACGGCTCGCAGCAGAACTGTGCCTTGGATACGCGCCTGCCTCGCCAACGCTGGATACACAGGCTGCACTCGATAAATTAGATTACCCTCCATCATGTGGGAGGGACGCACCTGACGGGCGACCGGCGGCGGTGGCGGCAAAACGATCGGATTGGTGCCGTCGCCTATGGAGCCAAATACTGGATTCAATGATCCTCGACCATCCGCACCCAGTGAGACACCATATCCTCCAGGAAGGTCGGATGCCGGCGGCACTGCAGTTTCGATCCTAATTTCGGTGACGTTCGGAATGTGAGGCGGCGTGACAAGCAATTTTCCCCTCGTGTCGTTCGCCGACGAAGAAGTTGTTCGCTGGTGCTGAGCGTCGGAGGACCGCGCAGATGGCGGCGCGATAGGCTCGATCATCGAGCGCAGTTGCGGAAGGCTTCGCGTATACCAGAAGGGCAACGTCAACAACCCGCCGACGGCCAGGGCCTGCACGCCGAAAGACACTACAGTGGTCCAAGCCCGGCGAGAACGATTGGTCGAGGCAGACTCACACAAAGAATCAGCAAACATGGCGTCCTCGCTGAGATCAGACGGATCGTGCTATCCCTATGGACACCGGCTCGCGATTCTTAGCGCGAACTTTCCAGGAAAATGCAAAGAAAAAAGGCCGCGTGAAGGCGCGGCCTGGAGGAACTTTCGAAACGGCTCAGGTGTCACTAACTCACTTCGGAGGAGCGCTACTCTGCGGCTTGGCGGCCGGAGCGGCCGGCTTAGTTCCCGTAGAACCACTTGGCTTGGCTCCGGGCGACCTTGGCGTCCCTGGAGCAGGCGCCGGCACGCCAGACTGGGCATTGTAAGCATCCACCACCGGCTTGGTGATGTCTAGAGAGGGACCCGCCCAAAGCACCGGTCCGTTTGGCCACGGATTCGAGGTATCCATGATGACGCCGAATCCATTGTCGCCCGCATACTTCACCAGCATCGGGGCCATTTTCTGTAGAATCCGCTGCGCAATTTCGTTTTGTTGGTTTTGAGCGTCATCGCGAGCATCCTGGACTGAGCGCTCCAGCGATTTCTGCTTTTGCTCGATCTGCTTCACCAGGGTACCGCGGGCGTCGTCGCTAAGCTTGTCTCCCTGGGTGTTGAGCTGTTTCTTCAGATTCTCCACTTCGTCGTTCAAACCCTTAAGCTCGTTCTGCTTGGGTTCCAGCTTCTTGCTCAAGGCCTCGAAATCTCGCTGCCCTTCGTTGGTGGCGAAGATGGCTTGCTCAATGTTGATCGTACCTAGTTTCGTTCCGCTCGGATTAGTGACCGCCGGAGTAGCGGCGTTAGAGGCAGTGGCACTGGGCGCTGCTGGCAAAGCTGCAGGCGCGCCGTTGGACTGCGCAAACGCCAGAGCGGGAAGAACGAACGCCGTGCCCAGAAGAAATCGCACTAGCTTGCTTGTCATGGGGCTTGTTTTGGACTCCTTGGAGAAATTATGTGAGGAAAATTGCTCAGATCCTCTTAACTTACGAGCAAATGCGCACTCCATCCAGGATCAACTGTAAGGCTCGATGTCACTGGGGAAGGCGGGCTGATTCTCCCCAGTCCCTCACGCCGAACCTGGCGGCGTGGCGACCACCCCGTAGATTACCATTTTTCAGGGCGTGGATAATGGGATTATAGGGATAGCCGCTGCCTGACGTCAAACCGCAGCCTTCGGGCGGCGGATTCGTGACGGGACCCAAAATCCCAGGTCCGACGTCCAAAGATCCATTCTCGGATCTCAGAATGTTGTGGCCACCGTGAACCGGAATGTCTTGCGGGGTTCGCGCAATTGAAAGGTTGGGGCGAAGGTGTTGACTGCATTCAAGAACGTGAAATCGCCCGCTGAACAGGCGCGGGCCGGCAAGCAAGTCGGACCGGGGAACATACCGCGAGTAATCGGCACTGGCGACGAACTGCTGGTGTCCAAGCGGATCGGATTATAGGCCCAATAAATACGAAACGGAGCGTTGACGACTGGCAAGAACATCTGCAACTCCAACCCAGCAGACATGCGTGGGACCCAGTTGGTTCCGCCTGCGGTCTGCAGGGTCGCAGGAAACGTATGGGTGCTTCCGCCGGTACAATTGAATCCAACGTCGAGCTTGGGGCAGCCAAAGATAGTCTGGTCGAGAGTACTCAATTGCTGCGGAGTAATTTGCAATTGAGAGCGCCGCAGGATGCCGTCAAAGCCAGTATCCACAAATGGAGCTAGGGCAACCGGGCCGGCGATGGTGATGCGGTATTCCATATTGGCAACCAGGCTTGTATCCCCGCCCGGGAAAACTATTTGCTCGATGGGGACCGGAACCGTCCAGGCGCCTAGCAATGGATTGCTGGGATCGCGGGGGACGACGGAGCCATCGCCGTTGCGCAGCACAATCGCGCTCTTGTTGGGCAAATACGCCACCGGCGAGACGGAGCGAATATCGAATCCGCGCAAATCATTTTCGCCGCCCATGTAGAAGCGCTCGAAGGGCGGTGCCACTAGGCTGCCGTAGCCCGATAGATAAGATGCCTGGAGATTGAATCCTACGGTGTTACGGCCCTTCTGGACTGGAATGAAGTGTTTGTATTGGATGATCGGACGTATTGACCTCACCGTGCCACCCAATCCTGCAATCTCAGCACCCAGCGTCATACTGCTCCCGCTTTTAGGGGAGTATGGATTATTGATGCTACTGAACGAGAAAGTCGGAAGGATCTTGCTGGTGACGATTCCATTAAGAGCGTTCGGCCCATTGATGCCCTCAAAGGCGACAAAACTGAACAGGCTTTTGGAGGCCGTGGTGAGCGCAACTAGAGACGAACGATCCAATGAGTAGGTGAGCCCCAGGCGCTTGTATGAGCGATGCAACGGGTAGCTGAGAGAAAGCGTGAAGCCGGTGGTGGATTGGGTATAGTTCTGCAGGTTCTGCAAAAGAGGGGAAGGTAAATTCAGTTGCTGGCCGGTGGCAATTGCCGCGTTCCGTGCCTGGTTATAGTTGTATTTCGAAGTGAAGATGGTGAAGCCGCCCTGCAGCGGACGATCAAACAGATAAGGCTGTGTGAAACCGAAGGTCACGTTGCGCGCCAGGTTGCCGATGCTGGCGTTCACCGTAAGCGTCTCCCCCAGTCCCAGAAAGTTATTCGTACTGTAGCTCAGCCCGACGAAAGCTCCAGCCAGGCCGCTGACACCGCCGTTTAGCCCGATGCTGTTCTTCCCTCTTTCCCTCAGCTTGAGAGTCAGGTCAACCAGGCCATTTTTTTCGTCCAAATGGCGCTCGGTGACATTGGGGTCATCTGGTTTCAACTGTTCGAAGTAACCCAACTGATTCAGACGGGACAGGCTGAATTCCCAAAGGCGCGAATTGTAGACCTGGCCCTCTTCCAGCGCGATTTCGCGCCGGATCACTTTGTCGCGAGTGGTGGTATTGCCGGAGAACTCGATTCTCCGCACATAGAACTGCTTCCCTTCGTCCACGTCGATGTCGAGCAACACCTGCTTCTTCTGTTCATTGAAACCGGTATTGGGAATCGAAGTGAAATTGATGTATCCGAGTGTGCCATAGGCCTTTTGCAGGTTTTCCAGGCCTTTCGCGATCTTGCTGCGGTCAAACGTGTCGCCGTCTTTGATTGGAAACAATTGGCGCAATGCCTTCACGTCGGGGACTGCCTTATTATTCTTGAAGGTAATCGAACCCAGGGTGTACTTATCCCCTTCCTCGATCGGCATGGTGATGTCCACCTCCTTGCCCGGCCCCTTTGAGATTAGCGGGATGTGAAGACCTCCTTTGTTGCCGGTATCGTGGATCTCCACCTTCGGATTCTGCACCACCGCCTTGAAGTAGCCGCGGTTCTGGTATTCTGCGCGGACGCGCTCCGTATCTTCCTCCAGCTTGGTGGCGTCGTAGGTCTTGGCGAAAAGATTTTCCAGAAAGATGGAGTGCGGAACACCAATCGGCTTCAGGTTCTTCATAGCGCCGCGAAGGATTCGGCTCTTCACATTCTTATTGCCTTCGAAGCGGATCTTTCCCACCTTGACCTTTGGCCCCTCTTTAACCACGAATGTGATACTCACATGCGCCGGCGGGATGGGTCGAACTTCAGTACGCACCGTGGCGAACTGCCGACCGTGCTCGGCAAGCAATTCTTTGATGGTGACTTCAGCTTTCTTCACTTTGGTGGGATCATACTGACTCTCCTGCGATAGTCCCACCTTGCGTTCCTTGAAACGATCGAGTACGTCGCTCTTGGAAACTGCGTTTAGTCCTTCGTAGAGAATCTCCCGGATGGTCGGCCGTTCCTTGACATAGATTTCGATGCGCCATCCTTTGGGCGTCTGCTCCCGCTCAAAGCGGATATCCTCAAAGTACCCTGTGTTCCAAAGCGAGTTGAAGTCGCGCTCGAGGGCGGCCGCGTCATAGACGTCGCCGGGACGGGAGAAAATACGCGCGCGGACCGTTTCCGCCGGAATTCGCCGATTCCCGTGGATGTTAATTTCAGTAATTATGTCCTGCTGACCGAACCCGTTCGAGCCAAACAGAAGCAGAAAGACGAGCCAACGGAACGCGTGCCAAGGCTTTGTAAATGAAGGAGATGTCGCCGACTGAAGCGTTCGGCCAGGAGGCGCGAGGCCGCCCTTCCTCTTCGTTACTGCAGGGCTATCCTGATGAAAACGAAGAATCGCTACTACCTCATTTTCCGGGAGTATGGAAAACCGCAATTATACGGTAGCGCAGTGGAAAGCGTCCAAGCCGCAGGCCATCACAGTTTGTTCAGGAAGTCGGTTTGGAGAGCTCCACTTCAACCAAGACGGAATAAAACGTAGCGGAGTTGCCTAGGTCCGTAAGTTTTTCCGAGGTGAGAACATTAATATTGCGACTGCCTGGAGTCAGCTTGGCCCAATTGAGCTGTGCGGAGACCACGCCGGGTTGTACTTTGCCATCCACGCGAGCCTTTAGCACGATATCTCCCCGACGATTGAACACTCGCACCGGATCACCATCCGAGATCCCGCGCGCACCCGCATCGACTGAATTGATCTCCAGCAAACCCGTTTCCTCCATAGCTTGCACTGTTTTCAGGTTAGCGAAGGACGAATTGAGAAAATTGTCCGCTTTTCGCGCCAACATTTCCAACGGGAAGACTTTGGCCTGCGTGCTGTGTCGCGATTCGCTGGGTGGCGTGAACTCCACCACCGGATCCAAACCTTCGGCCTTGAGAGCCTCACTGTAAAGTTCCGCTTTGCCGCTTGCGGTTTGGAAGTTGCCACGCGCGAACGGAAGGAACACACCTGATGCCTGAGGACCTACGCCCGGCGACTGGCTTTCAAATTTCAATCTTACATGCCCTTCGCGCTCCAGCCGTTCCCGATCAATGCCCTTCAGCCAGGGATTTCCCGAATCCAATGCGACATCCATCATGTCGTCGACCGACTCGTGGAAGCATTCCTCTTCAAATCCCATGCCCTCGGCTAGTGCGCGAAAGGATTCCACGTTGGAGCGGCACTCGCCCAGCGGTTCGACCGCCTGATGCGACATTTGCAGATAATAATGACCGTACGCCGCTTGCAGCTCTTTGTGCTCGAAGAAGGTCGTCGCCGGCAAGACGATATCCGCGTAATCGGTGGTATCGGTAAAAAACTGCTCGTGGACCACGGTGAAAAGGTCCGACCTCCGCAGCCCGCGAATCACTTCATTGTGGTTAGGACAAACCGCTGCGGGGTTCGAGTTGTAAACGAATAGTGACTGAATGGGCGGATCCTCGAGCCTGTTCAGCGCCTTGCCCAACTCCACCATGTTGACTATGCGAGCCGGGCGGCCCAGCGTCTTGTTCATGAGATCGGTACGTTCCAATGCATTCCGGTTTAGCCCGAAAGCACCGCTGGTAGAGAGCTGCAGCCCGCCTCCAACTTCTGCCCAGGAGCCCGTGATGCAGGGCAGCATGGCGACGGCGCGTGTGGCCATGCCGCCGCCCTCTGAACGCTGCACTCCATAGTTCAGCCGGATCACTGCCGGGCGCACGGTGGCGTATTCGCGGGCCAATTTCACAATGTCAGACGCCGAAATTCCGGTCCACTTCGCCGCCTGCTCAGGCGAATATGCCTGCACTTTCTCGCGAAGCTTGTCGAAACCTACGGTGTAGCGCGCCACGTAATCCGCGTTATAGAGATTCTCATTGATGATGACGTGCATCATTCCCAGCGCAAGAGCCGCATCGGTTCCGGGATTGATCGGCAAATACCAGTCGGCACAGACGGCAGTACGGGTGCGATAGGGATCGATGACCACGAGTTTTGCGCCCTCACGGCGGGCCTCTTCAATGAATGGCCACAAATGGATGTTGTTGCCGTGAATGTTCGACGCCCAGGCAATGATGTAGCGGGAATGGCGAAACTGTTCTGGTTCAGTTCCCAGCTTCACCCCGATGACAGATTTCAGGCCCGCTTCCCCCGCTGCCGAACAGATGTTACGAGCTAGTTGCGAAGCTCCAAGCCGATGGAAGAATCGCCGATCCATGGAGGCGCCGTTCAGCGCGCCTAGCGTGCCTCCGTAAGAGTAAGGCAGGATCGCCTCGCTGCCGAACTCAGAAACGATTTTCTTGAATCGAGACGTGATTTCATCGACGGCCTGGTCCCACGAAATGCGCTCAAAAGACTGCGCCGAAACTACTCCCTTCGGAGCCATTCTTCTCATCGGATAAAGCACACGCTCTGGCGAATACACCCGGTCCAGATACTTCGCCACTTTTCCGCACAGGAAGCCCCGGGTAACCGGATGCACGGGATCGCCCACAATCTTAGTCGCCCGCCTATCCTCTACCGTAATCAGCACACCGCAAGCATCGGGGCAATCATGCGGACATGCGGCGTGGACGACCTTTTTCATGATGTCTAGATTATACGGTCACAGCGCTTTGGAAAGCCGGGCTTGGGTATAGGTTCGCGGACCTTTAACAGGAAACTCTTACCGAGTGTTATTTGATTCCGACGTAGATGTCGACCTGGGAATCCTGCGGGTTTTGACTGCGCTGGTCGTAGACTTCGAAATCTGTTTTGTAGGCGCGAGGCCCACCCAGTTGCGACTTATCTTCCAGGCTCCAAATCTCTCGCCACGCTTCTGGAACAATCTTTTGCACTTGACCCTTAGCGCTGGTTAGAACTGCGTATCTTCCTTTGGGTACTTTTTTCAGCACCATTCCAGGCGGCACAGTAGACACATCGCTTACCTTCGCTCCAATGACGTAAGCATAGTCGCCGTTCCGGTCACTCGCGTAGTCGGTGTAAACCACGAAAATGGTTGGATCGGCTTTATTAGGAATTTTCTGGAGGATTCCTTCCTTGATGAACTTGTCCCACTGCTTGGCGATAATGCCATCGCCAGTCGCTTCTTTGGCGTTATTCGTCCGGGCCTCGATCCCGATGATCGAAAATTCTTTCTGTTCGACAATCTTGGGCACCACTATATCTCCCGCCGCAATGCTCATGAAAGTAAGAATAATCGTTAGACTGATCAGGCACAGCGCATATCTTGTTCTCCGCTGGTTCACGAACTTGCCTGGGCGCACCAAATGTTTATTCGAAGACCGGACTAGAACCCACTAGATCTCCATGACTTCCTTTTCCTTGGCTTTGCTCATGTCTTCCATCTTCTTGATCTCATCGTCGGTGAGTTTCTGGATTTCTTCCATGGCCCGCTTCTCGTCATCCTCGGTGATTTTCTTATCTTTCATCGCCTTCTTGATGGCGTCGTTGCCATCGCGCCGGATGTTTCTCACCGCGGTGCGATGTTCCTCGAGCACCTTGTGCAGGTGCTTCACCATGTCCTTGCGGCGCTCCTCGGTAAGCGCAGGAATTGGAACTCGGATGATCTTGCCGTCATTCATCGGATTGAGCCCGAGGTCCCCGATGCGGATGGCTTTCTCAATTGCCCCCAACGACGTCGGATCAAAGGGCTGTACCGTGATGAGCTGGGCTTCCGGCGCGTGGACCTGCGCGATCTGATTCAGCGGCATTTGCGAACCGTAGTACTCGACGTTGACTGAATCCAGCATGTGGACTGATGCGCGCCCTGTCCGCGTGGCGGCCATCGCCTTGCGAAAGTCCTCCACTGCCTTGTCCATCCGCGTCTTTAGTTGAATGCGGATATCTCTAAGCGGGCCGGTATCAGCCATCGTCAGCTCCGTAAAGAATCAGATATCAAAACCGTGAATTATACCCCTTGTAAAACTGAAGCCGCCATGGATTCCCCTGAAGCTGAAGGCTTGGTCATAAGAGCAATCCGTGGAAATCCGTGCAGATCCGTGGCCGTTTTCACGCGCTTACTAGCGAGCCAATTTTCTCTCCGCTGACGACTCTTCGGATGTTCCCGCGCTGATTGAGATTGAAAATGATAATGGGAAGATTATTGTCTTTGCAGAGTGAGATGGCGGTCGAATCCATCACCTTGAGTCCCTGCTTCAGCACTTCCATATAACTGATTTCGCTAAATTTCTTGGCGTCCTTCACCAGCATGGGATCGGCGTCGTAAATGCCGTCTACTTTCGTTGCTTTCAGGATAGCCTCGGCTTTAATTTCCATAGCGCGCAGCGACGCTGCGGTATCGGTCGAGAAATATGGGTTCCCGGTGCCTCCGGCAAAAATCACCACCCGTCCCTTTTCGAGATGCCGGATCGCACGCCGTCGAATAAAAGGCTCGGCCACCTGGTTCATCTCAATGGCGGACTGGACACGGGTAAAGACACCCTGCTTTTCGAGCGCATCCTGCAGGGCAAGTGCGTTGATCACGGTAGCCAGCATGCCCATATGGTCTGCGGAAACGCGGTCCATTTCTTTCGCCTGCTCGGTCACGCCTCGAAAGAAATTGCCGCCGCCGACCACTATGGCGATCTGCACTCCCAGCGACCTCACGTCCGCCAGTTCGGCTGCAATCTCATGGATGCGATAGGGATCGACACCGAAACCTTGGGTCGCGGCGAGGGCCTCGCCAGAAAGTTTAAGCAGAATGCGCTTGAACACTGGAGTTGACATGGGTGGTTGTATTGTAGCGCTGACTGTCCTGCGAGCACTCGAAGCACAAAAAAAGGGCGCCCGTAGGCGCCCCGGGGTCATTCAGGTTTTTGTTCGGGCTTAGTAATCGCGATGGTCTCGCCCGTGTCGCCCACCTTAAAGCGCGCGAAGCGGCGCACCGCGATATTCTCGCCTAGCTTGCCGATCTTGGCGGCAATGAGCTGCCCGATGCTGACCGTCTGGTCCTTGATAAAAGGCTGCTCCAACAGGCAGACTTCCTCATAGAACTTGCTCATCTTGCCCTCGACAATCTTTTCCACCACCTGCGGAGGTTTGCCGGTTGCCGCGGCCTGGGCGCGGTAGATGTCCTTCTCCCGTTCATAGGCCTCGGGCGTGACATCCTCCTTGCGGACAAACTTCGGGTCGCTGGCGGCGATATGCATAGCGATGTCGTGCACCAACTCCTTGAAGTCGTCGGTGCGGGCCACAAAATCGCTTTCGCAATTCACCTCCACCAGCACGCCGATCTTGCCTCCGGCGTGGATGTAGCTCGTCACCGCGCCTTCGCTGGTCACTCGCGCTGCCTTCTTGGCGGCCACGGAAACTCCCCGCTTGCGCAGAACGACGACTGCCTGCTCCATGTCGCCCTTGGCTTCCGTCAGAGCCTGCTTGCAATCCATCATTGGCGCTCCGGTTTTTTCCCGGAGCTCTTTCACTTGTGTAGCAGAAATATTCACGGTAGATGTGCTCATTGCTAATAAATCCTTACTATAGAAACGTAGCTTTACGCCTCAATCACTGACTGCATACAACGTCGCGACAATATAGATGCACCCTAACAAACTTTGACCCGCGCCGGACGACGCGCGGGTCACGTTGCCCTCGTGGGCTGAAGTCCGGATTTTCTTGTTCATCGATGACTGACAAGCGACGCCGAACGACCGCTTCAATAAGTCTGGGTCTCGACCTGGGGAACGTCTTCTCCAGCCGTCTCCTTGGCGGTGGCCGGTAATTTGCGCGCTCCGCTGCCCAGCACCTCTTCCATGCTGATGTCCTCGGCTCCCGTGTCAGCCACGCCGTTGCCCGCAGCCGCCTCCGCCGCAACCTCTCCCTCGGGAGTTCCTTGAGCCGGCTCGCTGTATACAGCGGCAGCCAGATCCGCTACCTGTTTGTCGTTCATCAACTGCGCGCCTTCGACCACCGAATCCGCGATCTTGGAGGCGAACAGGCGGATCGCCCGCAGCGCATCGTCGTTGCCGGGAATTACGTAGTCTACTTCGCTGGGATCGCAGTTCGTGTCCACTACCGCAACCACCGGGATGCCCAACTTCCGCGCCTCGCGCACGGCGATCTGCTCTTTGTTCGAGTCGATAACGAAGATGGTGTCCGGCAAGCGGTTCATGTTCTTGATGCCCGCAAGGTTGGCCTGCAGGTGCTTGCGCTCACGTTCCAGCTTGATGACTTCTTTCTTGGGCAGGAGCTCGTAACGGCCATCCGTGGCCATCTCATCGAGTTCCTTAAGCCGCTTCACCGACTTCTGCACCGTGACCCAATTTGTGAGCAGCCCGCCCAGCCAGCGCTGGTTCACGTAGAAACCGCCGCAGCGCGTTGCCTCTTCGGCGATCGCGTCCTGGGCCTGGCGTTTGGTGCCCACGAACAGCACAATCTTGCCTTGCGAAGCCAGCTCGGCCACAAATTTTGACGCTTCCTTGAACATCTTTAGCGTCTTTTGCAGATCAATGATGTAAATCCCGTTGCGCTCTCCGAAGATGTATTCCTTCATCTTGGGATT
>JABCYV010000161.1 GCA_013290025.1 Acidobacteriota bacterium | reverse complement strand
GCAAGGGCCACCCCACTCGCGATGCGGTGGAATGGGCGATTCCTGTTCTCTGGCCGATCAAGGTTCTCACACTACCCGCGCGTGGACCCTTCCCCACATTGAAGGGCGAAACCCGAATGACCCTGCGACTGATGGAAGATGTTGAGGTTCCGCTTCGCTCGGTCGCCAACAACTCAGTGCCGATGCCTCCATGGGCCTCTCCTAGCCGCTATGAAGCGTCTTCCCCAACGCTTTGGAAACCGGCGACACTTAAGATCTCCGAAGCGTCGGCTTCGGTGACTAAGCCCACCTATGTAACCGGAGGCTCGCCGCGGGAGCAGCAGCCTACGCTGATTGTTCTTAAGGGCGGAGTTGCCTACGTGGCAAGCGACTACTGGGTCGACGGCGGTCAGATGCACTGCGTGACCCAGGGCAGCAATGAAAAACTTCTGCCCGTGGAGAGTTTGGACTTGTACGAATCGGTACGCATGAATCGCGAACGGAACGTTGAGTTCCAACTACGCTCGAAGGGTGTTTTCGAGCAGTAGGGGTAGGTACCAGTTCGGGAAACTCCGGTGTCCTCCAGTTGATCAGGGCGGGCGGTCCATCGCTTCCCGCCCTTTCTTTCTCCTTCCTCAAGGCTTAAATTTACGGGGTCCCGTCTCCTTAGCAGACAAACTACTTCTGCCTCCTCTGGTAGTTTGCGCTCAGAAGTGTGAGAATCGTCAGTCCATTGAGTCCAAAAGAGGCTTCCAGAGATGAACTGGATATTGAGCGTACTTTTGTCGATCGTGATCGCCACACTATTTGTATCGAACGCGGTTGCCCAGGCGCCCGTGGACACTCGCCGCGCGCAATTCAATGCAGTCCTGCAGGAAGAGTGGGAGTATAGGCTCCGAACAAACCCGGAACTGGCGAGCCACACTGGCGACAATCGCTACAACGATAAGGTCAGCGATTTCTCTCCCGAATTCTTCGCCGCTGACCTGCAGCATGACCAGCAAATGCTGGCGCGCATTGATGCGATCGACACAACGGGCTTCCCAGAGCAGGAAAAGCTGAACAAAGTGCTAATGCTGCGTGGTCTGCGCGAACAAATTGAGTCTGCCCAGTTCAAGGAATGGGAGATGCCAGTCACCCAGTTCGGCGGCCCGCACATGGAATACGTCAGTCTGGCGTCAAACACTTCCTTTCACTCCGTCAAAGACTATGAAGACTACCTGTCGCGCCTGCACCAACTGCCGCGTCTTTTCGATCAAGTGACGACTGATATGCGTCTGGGTCTGCGTGATCATCTGATGCCACCCCGATATCTGTTAGAAAAAGTTGTCACACAGGCGCAGCGAATTTCCGATGATTCGCCCGAGGCCAGCCCATTCAGCCAGCCCGTTCTCAAGTTTCCGGAAAGTATCTCTGAGGCTGACCAGAAACGCCTGCGGGCTGCGGTCTTCGCCGCCGTGAAGAATGATATATCGCCAACCTACGGCAAGTTCGCGACCTTTGTGCGCACCGAATATGCTCCCAGGGGACGCACCGACTTAGGGGTTTGGGCGCTGCCCGAGGGCGATGCGCGTTACCAGTTTGCGGTTCGAACCATGACCACAACCAACTTGAGCCCAGAGGAAATTCACCAGCTCGGCCTCAACCAGGTGACGGAAATCGAAAGCCAGATGCTCAAGATCGCCCGTCAGCAGGGCTTCGACGACCTGCAGAGCTTCAATGAGCACATCCGGAAAGACGCCCATTTGCACGCTATATCCGGCCAGCAGTTGCTCGATCTCTACCAGCACTATGCCGATCAGATGTATGGAAAGCTTCCCCAGCTCTTTGGCAAATTGCCGAAAAATAAATTGGCCGTGGTTCCGATGCAATCCTATCGCAGCCCAGACGCGGTTCCCGCCGACTACAGCCCTGGCGCAGGAGATAACTCACTGCCGGGGCGGATCAATGTCAACGAATATAATCCGCAGGCTCGCCTGTTGCTGAATGTGGAGGCCATCGCATATCACGAAGGCGTGCCCGGCCATCATTTGCAGTTCTCGGTCGCGCACGAACTCACTGACCTTCCAGCCTTCCGCAAGTTTGGCATCGACTACAACGCTTATTCGGAAGGCTGGGCATTTTACTCGGAACGTCTGGGCAAAGAGATCGGATTCTATCAGGATCCGTACAGCGACTACGGGCGTCTGGGAAACGAAATGTGGCGCTCAGTCCGCCTGGTAGTCGATACTGGCGTGCACTACAAACGTTGGTCGCGCGAGCAGATGGTAGATTTCTTCCGGCAGCATACGGCCATGGACGACCAGAACATTCAGACCGAAGTCGACCGCTACATTGCCTGGCCGGCGCAAGCCCTATCGTACAAACTTGGACAAATGAAAATCCTCGACCTGCGCGAACGCGCCCGGCGCGAATTGGGCGATAAGTTCGACATTCGCGCCTTTCACGACGCTGTGCTCGACCAGGGGGTTCTACCACTCGACGTGTTGGAAGAAAAAATCAGCGGATGGATTGGGTCCCACAAGACGGTAGCAAGTCAGTGACGGATGGCCGCTAGTGCGGCGTCGAATGAATTCCATCAGTCGGCGGCGCCCCCAGGTTCGCGATTGGTTCAGCACGCCGGCGGGAAGCGCGATTGGGTGGCAAGCCGGCATCGCGGATCTTGTAGAGCAGGGCGCGATAGCTGATGCTGAGCGCGCGTGCCGCCTGTTTCCGATTCCAGTGATGCGCTTGCAAGACTTTCAGGATGACCTTGCGCTCCAGTTCGCGGGTTGCCTGGCGGGTCAGCTTCTTAAGCGAAATGGGGCCATCCAGATTGATGTCAGGATTGAAGTACTCCCGTTCGCCCGCCACCAGGTCGGTTGTGATCACATCTTCGTTTCCCAAGATCACATAGCGCTTGATGAGATTTTCCAGTTCGCGGATGTTGCCCGGCCAATGATACTTCTGCAGGGCAGCTTTCAGGTCGGTGGACAATTCGCGGGCCCGGCAATTGTATTTGCGGTTGTAATAATCGAGGAAATACGCAGCCAGGTCTTCGATGTCGCCACGCCGCTCACGCAACGGCGGCATTTGCAAGTTCACCACATTGATCCTGTAGAAAAGATCTTGGCGGAAGGTCCCGTTTTCGATCTCCACTTCCAGTTTGCGGTTCGTGGCACAAACAACTCGAACTTCGACTTTCTTATCTTCCTGGGCGCCAATGCGACAAAACTGTCCATCCTGAAGCAACTGTAAAAGCTTGGACTGCAGCCCCAGATCCAGTTCCGAAATCTCGTCAAGAAAAAGCGTGCCGCGATGGGCCATCTCCACGCGTCCCGGCTTGGTGCCGTAGGCCCCGGTGAAAGCGCCTTTCTCGTATCCGAAGAGCTCGCTTTCCAGCAGCGTGCCCGGAATGGCGGGGCAGTTCACCTTGACATACGGACCGGTCTTCCAAGGTGAAAGGCTGTGGATCATCCGCGCGACGATGTCCTTGCCGGTACCGCTTTCGCCCTGAATGAGGACGGGGACGTTGGCGCTCGCTACCTTGTCCATACGGTCGCGGAGCGACTGCATGACCTCGGAGCGTCCAAAAACAATGGCGTCGGGTGGAAATTCACCTAAGGACTGGACCAGTGAACTGACTGAACCTGAGTTTGTGACGGGCATTGTGTCGCTATGACTCCTATACGCGGCCTCTGGAGTGCACCCCGAAAGCCAAACCCCATACAGCGTTAGGGTTGGCTTGTACATGCCTGTTAAGCGTCGACAAGTCAATAACTTCCAAGGGATCGATGGAAAGTAGCGTGAACCCGTGTGGAGGCGCTAAACCCTGCTAAACCGGGCGCGGGACATAGGAAAAGATTTTCACACTAGAGAAGCAACTTTCCTTCGTACGGGGTGCCGCTCCGGTTCTGGAGCCAAGAGAGGGTGGGAAAACTTCAAACCCAGTAAGTGGTAACCTTCAGCGTGAGTTACCCTAACCGTTCGGGCCCGAAGGGTGCGGGATGCTTTTGGTAACGCATTGATGGCAGCCAAGGGTGCGCTAGGGATTTCCAGCAGAACCCGTGCGGATAGGGGCAAGGAGCGGCGGACTGCCACCAGTGCCCCTCCGGCGGAAACATTGAGGGCGGTAGCAAACTCAAGAAATTCTTTGCCCTTGTCGTCTCGACTACGAACGAAGACGGGGATTGCAAGTGGCAGACGCACCCACTGGCGGCGTTCTTTTTCCGGCTTCCGTCGGTTCACACCTACCCCTTGGCGCGAAATAACCCATGGTTTACCCGCACCTTAGGGGCCAAACCATGTATCATGGATGGGTACTCTCCCGTACAAAAGCCCCTATAACACGGACGATTCCTTGAAACTTCGCTACTGCAGCCGAATCTGACGGCTTCCATTGCAACTGCCGATCCCATCGAAGAAGCCCTAAAATTGAGCATTTTCTTGCCCACAACCGCAATGTTTTTCCCTTATGTGACCATTTCATTTCATTTTCGTTGACAGTGGTAAAGGCCTGACATAGCATTATTAACGAACCAGTCCAAGATCGCCCCCTCCCCGGTCCGCCAAGCCACGAGTTCCCTAGGGTTATGGGCCCAACGCCAGAAAACACGTGTCTGCCTCAAGAAGTGAAAACCCGATCACAGCCAGAGCCCCGTCCTAGCGAGCGGCCACTGGCGGATACAGCTGACTACGACGAACTGCTACGTGAATACAACCAACTTAGGGAACGATTTCTGCGCACAACGAACGCGCTAGCCTCGGCCGCCCACGACCTGAAGACGCCACTTGCCATTCTGAACGGATACATTGAATTGCTAGAGAGCGAGAGACTTGGCGCTCTCAATCAGCGCCAGAGCGAAATCCTTCACGACATGCATTCCAGCGGTCAACGGCTGCAGCACTTCATTCAGGACTTTCTCAGCTTCAGCGTGCTCGAGATCGGCGAGATGAAAATGCGCTACGAGACCGCTGACATGAATGCCTGCCTCTCCGAGGTATGCAGGCTGTGGTCGCACCGCTTTCAGGAGAATGGATTGGCACTTTACTTCCTGGGAAATGACAAGGTGGCGGCTTTTCCGTTTGATTCGGCAAAAGTTCAGCGCGTGATCTCGAATCTCCTGGAGAATGCTTCTAAGTTCACCCCTGCCGGCGGCACAGTATGGTTGCATGCCGAACCTTACATGTGGGAACGTCGAAGCAGCAACAAGCCGGGCGTTGCGAGCGAGCGGCGCCGTCACGACAATGCGCTCCCCAATTCAGCCAAAGTCAGCGTGTCGGATACCGGGCCCGGAATTCCTGCGGAATATCACATCGAAGTGTTCGATGATTTCTTCCGGCTGCCGCAAAGCGAGAATCAATCCGATGGAATGGGCCTTGGGCTGGCCATTGCGCGCCGTCTGGTCAATGGCATGGGTGGAAAAATCTGGGTGGAAAGTGATCCCGGCGCGGGCTGCAAATTCTCTTTCATCATTCCCCTCCAACCCGTCCCCACAACCGCCAGCAGAGGGAAAAGCAAATGAGTGAGACGTCCAAGATATTACTAGTGGACGATGAACCCGGAATGCTCCGCTATATCCGCACCTTGCTCGAGGTCGATGACTACAAGGTGGAAACCGCCAGCACCGGCGAAGAAGCACTGGAGCGAGTGCAAAAAGGTCTTCAGCCTGACTTGGTGCTGCTGGATCTGCTCATGCCCGGGATCGATGGCTTGCAGACGCTGGAGCAACTACGCCAGCTTCAGCCAGGCGTGAAAGTGGTAATGCTTTCCTGCGTCAGTGACACCCGCAAAGTGGTGCAGGCTATCCGCCTTGGCGCCCACGACTACCTGACCAAGCCTTTCCAGAAAGCAGAACTGGACGCGGTTATCGACCAGTGCCTCGGAACCAACCAGCAGAATTATGCCGGCGACGTCGAAGAACTTAGCGATGATGTGTTTTTTGTTGCAGCCAGTCCGGTCATGCGCAAGATTCGTTCGCAAGCCGCACTGGTGGCCAATGTCGACATTCCGGTTCTATTGCTGGGCGAGAGTGGCACCGGAAAGGAAGTAGTGGCGCGACTGATTCATCAATTGTCTCCGCGCGCACATCGCACTTTCCTCAAAGTGAATTGCGCGGCCGTTCCAGCCGATTTGCTGGAGAGCGAATTGTTTGGCTATGAAGCGGGCGCTTTCACCGGCGCAACCCATCCTAAACCCGGCAAATTCGAAATGTGTAACAAGGGAACAATCTTGCTGGACGAAATCGGCGAAATGCCCCCAGGGCTGCAAGCCAAACTGTTGCACGTACTGCAGGACCAGCAGTTCTCGCGTCTAGGCAGCCGCTCGGTGATCAAGGTCGATGTGCGTATTCTGGCGGCCACGAACATCAACATCCAGCAAGCGCTGGCGAACAAGCTTCTACGCGAGGACCTTTACTACCGGCTGAATGCTTTCACCCTGCAGATTCCTCCTCTACGGGAACGTAAGGAAGAGATTCCCATCCTGCTGAAGCACTTCATGTCGCGTATGTCAGAGGAGTACGCGCGGGCTCCACTGCCGATGTCGCAAACCATGTTACAGGCCTGCCTGGATCACACCTGGCCCGGCAATCTGCGGGAGTTGAACAATTTCATCAAGCGGTATCTCGTACTCGGCGACGAGAAGCTGGCGATCACCGAACTGCAACCCAGGAACGACGGCAGTGGCGCCCATTTCGACGGAACTACATCCCACCCTCCCGAATCCGCGGGTGGTTTGAAGTCACTGGCCCGGACCGCCAAGGATGAAGCTGAAGCCGGAGCCATCACCAAGGCGCTTGAAGAAACCAACTGGAACCGCAAGCAAGCCGCAGCGCTGCTGCAAATCAGCTACAAGGCTCTGCTCTATAAGATCCGGCAATACGGCATCGCCCAGAGTCAGAGCAAAAGCCATCACAAGCTGTCGGCAGGCGCGTAAGCCAGCTCCTACAGCGCACCTAGCCCGATTCCCGTGATTCGATTACTGCACGACCAGGGAGATCTGCTGGGTATGTGATACCGAGCCCGAAGTGCCACTCACAGTGAGGGTGTAAGTTCCAGCCGGGGTACCGGTAGTCGTGGGTGTCGGGGCTGAGCTGCCGCAGTTTGTCTGGAACAATGTCAGCGTGAGGAAACCGCCCAACAAGACTCCCATCAGCCAGCGCCGCCGCCACGTCTTCTTCCTTCCGAAACCAGCGCCGAGTAGCGCCAACCCGGAAACTGGCAGCCAGGCAGCATAGAGCGGTTCGCCCTTGCGCCACAAACTCGCCGGGGTAGTAACTCGAAGGCTAGTGCTGAGTACCAAAACCCGGCTCTGCGCTCCGCTGTTCAAGTTTGGGATCGAGCTCGCACTGTTTTGAAAGCTTTGCATAACTCCTGGGGGCAGCGTCGAACTTACCCCCAGGGTCACCGTATCCGGGTACGGCACGCCGGTGGGTGCGGCTGTGACCGTGTAAGTGGCTGGTGTGCCAGCCGGCACGGTGGCGACCGTCGGAGCCACAGTGAGTGTAAAGTCATTCACGGTGGCCCCGGTGAAGGGAGGGATGGGCTTAAAGATGTCAATGGAACCGAAAACGGTCACTTGACCAGCATCACTCAGCGACCCGCTCGAGGTTGGGATCAGGATGACGGTTACGGTTGCGCTGGCGCCGCCGTTGAGCGTTCCTACGGAGCAGGTAACGCTACCCGCCAAAGCCGTCCCGCAAGTTCCCGGCGAACTGTTGGCGGAGACGAAAGTGACTCCGGTGGAGGGAAAACTGTCCGTGAAGATAATGCCGCTTGTCGGGTCGCCATTGTCCTTAACCGTGTACACGAAGCTGACCTGGTTGCCAGCACCCACGGGGTTCGGGCTCGCGGTTTCCGTCACAGCCAAGTTCAGTGTTGGGCCGAGCTTGGCGATGAATGCGTCACTGGATCCTTTTAGACTACTCTGGAATGAATTGGCGTTTGAGAAAATGCTGGGGGGGAGAGAGAAGGTTTCTCCGCCGACGTACGTCAAGTTTTGCGTATCGAGGGCGATGCTGGTTCCAGCATCCTTGCCAGTGCCGCCCAGGTAGGTGCCGAAGTGGCCCAGGGCAGTAGCACTGGTCGCCGTCGTATCGATGCGGGAGATAAACGCGTCATTAAGTCCACCCAGAGCCCCCTGAACCGGAACGCACGGAGAGGAGCAGTTCAGCGGGAACTTCGTGGAATTCGTGTATCCGGTGACCTGCGCTCCCTGGATCGAATCCACCGCAATGGCCAGACCGACATCAGTAAGCTCACCACCGAGATATGTGAAGTAAAGCAACGGGACAGTGCCCTGTGGACAGGTCGTCGTCGTCGTCGTGCATGGAGGCCCAATTTTGGCGACAAAGGCATCACTTGGTCCGCCGCCGTAAGCGGGCTGGAACACGCCCGTGCCTGCTGCCGGAAAGTCCGATGAGTTCGTTGAACCGGTCAGATACACGTTCGTCCCCGAATCGACCGCCACTCCGTAGCCGATGTCGTCCCCGCTCCCGCCCAGGTAAGTCAGATAGAGAAGTTGCGCCCCGGATGAGGCTGCGGGATTGAACTTTGCAACCCAAACGTCCACGCCCCCCTTCAGGGTGCCTTGGAAGGCATTCAGCACCGGCATATCAGTGAAATCGGTGCCGCCCGTAATGTAGACATTGAAACCAGTGTCGACGGCGATGCCTCCACCTAGGGTCAAGTTCGCGCCAGTGGCGGGCGTGCTGCCCCCTATGTAGGTGGAATAGGCCAAACTTGAGAACCCCGTAAGCGATGGATCGATCTTGCTCATGAAGAATTGGTTGGCGGCCTTCGATACGGTCTGAAAAGCCCCAAGGGTAGCAGGAAACGCGGTCGTTGCTGTCGGTGTGTCCTTAGAAGTAGTCGTCCCAGTGACGTAGGCTTTACCTTTGACATCCAACGCAAGACCGCTGACCGTATCGGTTCCGTGGCCAGAGAGGAAAGTGGAGTAAATCAGGTGGGCACCGGTCGAATCGAGCTTGCTGAGAAAGCCGTGGCTGCCTGGCACTTCAGGCATCTGCTGAAAAGGGGTAACCTCGCCATTCGTGGGGAAATTCGGCGAATTGGTATTGCCCGCCACGATAACATTGAGGCCCGAATCCACGCCCACGCCGGCGGTACTCTCACCGCCGCTACCACCCAGATAGGTCGAATAAATTAACTGGCTCGCAGGGCTGGCGGACGGGTTGATCTTAGCGATGAAGGCGTCGCTTGACCCGCCGCCGTATGCCGGCTGGAACACGCCCGTGCCTGCTGGCGGAAAGTCCGTTGAGGTGGTCGCGCCCGTGATGTAAATGTTGCCACTCGGATCCACCGCCACTGCAGGGCAACCTGAGGTCGGCACGGTGATCGGCGAGATTGCGGAACAAGCCTCCTCCCCGGTGCCTCCCAGATAGGTCGAGTAAGCCAGCACCGGATCGATAATCAACGTCTGGCTGCGATCGTAATCTCCAAGCGCAAAGCCAACCCGATTCTTCCCACGCTGGATGAAACGTCCCGGAACCGCTTTCTCTTCCCCGCCAATCTTCTGATAGATACGTGGGGCTTCAAACCGCGCTTGACTCCCGCCGCTCACCAGCACCAGTTCACTATGTGCATCCAGCGTCAGCTTTTGCACGTCAGGGAATCGGAGAGCGATAGCGCTCGGATCGGCGCCGGGAGAGACTTCGAAGTCGTACTCAAGCCGCCCCTGATTGCCGTAGTAAACCAGATCAATGCCGGGATAAACATTTTGATAACGGACGCGGGCGAACTGCGGAATATTGCGATGCCACTTAGCCGGATCATTGCCAATAAAATAATTGCTCTTGCCCGGAAGAGGGTCGGTTCCAGCTGCGGCGGAACTATTTGCTCCATCCAATGCCATGCGAACCACAGCCGTGCGGTTTGCTGACTGGGGAGTGCTTTTGGCCACGTTCTGCAGCACCAGCACGGCTTCATCGGCGGTGAGGAATAGTCCGTAAGCACCGCCTCTGGCCAAGAACTTTACCCGTGGATCGCTCTGCCCCTGATTCGGTTCGAAGGCCAGAGGAAGATGGCTGTAGACCGCGCTCAGGCCGGCATGGCCACTAGCTGAGCTGGGGGAGAAAAACGGCGCGCTAGCGACTTCGCTGCCGCTGCCGAGACTCTTCCCGGCGCTGCGGCCAAACCCTCCCAGGGTGACGGTTGCCACGCTCACCAGCGCAACGAATAGCAACAGAATCCGGCTTCGCGCCCAAACAGTCCCCGACCTACGGCAATTCAATCTCACTAGCTCCTCCGAATTCCTGGTTTCATGGAGAGGAAGAAGAAAATTGGCAGACAAACAGCGACGCTACTCGCGCTCGCGACGCGGCATGTGCACTGGTCACCTGATTATGGTCGAAAAAATAAATAACTACTTAAACATCTGACGGATAGGCTGTCAAGCTGCGCACCGACGTTCAGGCCTGGTTTGGTAAGACGTTTGGTCAGATGCGTCCACCGCCTCCCGGAGATGCCGCCTAAAGCCGCAAAAGTGCGGACCCAGTTCCACAGCGCGGTAGCGTTAACCGATTCAATTCCTCGTGCGTTTTGCGCTTGCAAACGGGCGTTCGGTACGTAACCTTTGGAACCATAGCGGTCTCGTTTTTGCAGTCATGTTTCTCTGGAGTTGAGCACGGGAAATTTGGCGACGCGTCCAGATAAATGTTTCTAAGAAAAGAAAGCACGGTGCGGCAGCCGACAGAGGAACGACGCACCATGAGGCGGTTCGACATGCGCCTGCCAGCGTTAATCCGAGTGGGCGATCGCGTTCCAGATGAGGTCTTCACGGAAACCCAGAATGTAAGCGCTCGTGGGGTGTTTTTTTATCTGGACCGGGCGGTCCCCGAAGGTACGCGGATTGAGGTAACCATGACGTTCTCGCCGCACGTCACTCTTACCGATCCGGTGCGCGTGCGGTTTACGGCGCGCGTGGTTCGCGTAGAGGCGCCGCTGCCGGTCTCTCGGGTTGGCGTAGCTGCTCTGATTGAAGAATACGAATTCCTGCGCACCAACCCAGGCGCGGACCACCTCAGCAGCATGCACTAGCGAGGACGATCTCAAGTCTCCCGCCGGATGCGCAACCTCTGGCTCCTTGCTTACTTCTGCAACTCCTCGATTTCCCTTTGCAGACGTTTGTATCGGCGCACCAGGGTGCTGAGATATGTGATGTGAATGATCCACGTGGCGGCGTAGGCGGCATAAAGGAAGGTCATCGTAAACTCCGGGGTTCGAGGAGCGATTCCAGGGCTTGAGTTTCTTCCACTTCGCGCCGCAGGCGCTCCAATCGGTAACGCGACCAGCAAATCAGCGCAGCGAAACAGAGGAACGCAACCCAATTGAGCAGCAGGATATGTAGCATGCGCGGATCAATCGAGCCTCCACCTCCAATGACGGGCTGGGGATGTTGGCTGCGGAAAATCCAGATGGAGAAATAGACGAGCGGGACATCGAGCGCGCCGAACACCGCCAGCGCCGCCGCCAGCAGGGGAGTCTGGCTGCTCGTCGAGAATCGTCGGAGCATCAGATAGCTGACGTAAATCAGCCACAGCACTAACGTGGAAGTCAGGCGCACGTCCCAGGTCCACCAGATTCCCCATACCGGACGCGCCCACAGCGGCCCGGTTACCAGAACCACGGTGCAGA
>JABCYV010000160.1 GCA_013290025.1 Acidobacteriota bacterium | reverse complement strand
TCGGCTTTCGGTGACCGGTGAGCTTTTTCAGTACTTCGCCGTCAGCGGTATTCCAAATCGTGATCGTCTTGTCGTTGTCTCCCGAAGCGAACAGCCGGCCATCGGGGCTAAATGCTGTGTAGGTCACCCGTCGTCGGGACGTGGCAAAGTCACGCACCCTGGTTCCGGTGTTGACGTCCCACAGCCTCACTGTCTTATCGTCCACGCCCGTCGCCAGCCATCGGCCATCCGGGCTAAAAGCAATGGAATAAACCCAGTTACTGCCTAAAGGTCCCAGAGGCTTGTCGCTTGCCAGCTCACGCAGTTCCTGGCCAGTTCTTGCGTCCCGCAGAGTCACCGTGTCCGAGGAATTCTCAGTCGCTAGCCAACGCCCGTCCCGGCTGAACGCCAACGCTTGGATCTCCTTGTTCTTTTTCGCCGTGGTGCTCAGTTGTTCTCCGGTTGAGACCTCCCACAACTTGACGGTTTGGTCCCAACTTCCTGTGGCGAGTCGCTCCCCATCCGGACTGAACGCCATGGTAGTGACCCAGCCGGAGTGGCCTTTGAGGGTGCGTGCCAGCACGAAATCGGATGAGGAAATACTTATGGATATGACGGGCGGAGGAATTGCTCGGGTGACCATCAGAATGGGCGCCTTCGCGGGCGCAATCAAAGCCGGCAGCTCGAATGGTTTCAGCTTAGCCGTGACCGTGGAAGTCTGTCCGCCATGTAGATCGACGCCCAGTTCGTAGTCTTGATAACCATTCAGCGTCAAACGCAGGCGGTGTTGGCCGGGCGCAACCGTTGATATTTTTGCCTGACCACTCAAACCTATTACACCGGTCAAGCGATCATCGACGAAAATCTGCGTCCCTCTGGGCGCTCCTTCGATGACAAGCGCTGGTGAAGCCGGGGTGGTGACTCTCCTTACGAGGTCTATCTCGATTAGCGTCTTCGAATCTGGGTGGGTGGCTGCGAGGCGGGACGGAAGATCCGAGTTCTTGCGGCTCCGAGACTCAACGGCGCGTGGGTTGCCAGCGGGTATCTTCGTCGACCTGTGATGGGACAGTCCGAAGAGGAGCAAGAGGAAGAGAAGAGAAAGGGCCGATCCAACAGCGAGCCATGCTCGCGCATCGAGCCGATGAAAGATGCCGAGAGTGAGCCGCGAAGAAACGGGCTTTCTGGCCTCAGCCCTTTGAGTGGAGTTCGGCGAATCGATCAGACGCTCCAGAGGACTCATAACAAGAGGCAGTCGGGCTGCCGGTTGATCTTCGGCAAGTGAGAACGCGAGCGCTGCGGCCGCGACGCGACCGCCTGTAACCGGTGGCTCATCCTGCGCCGGCTCTGGAGCCGAAATGGAAGCAAGCGAATGGGCGATACGTTGCAAGGCAGCGACATAAGCGGTATGAAAGGCGGAAGGGCTCGAAGAGAACACCAAAATTACGCCAAGAACTGAGTCTCGTCCGAGGATCGGAACAGCCAGGGCGGAACGCAACTGCAAGGTCCTTGCGATTGGCGGCCGAATTCGTGGATCATTTTCGGCGTCTTCACAAAGCACCACCTGGCCAGTTTCAAAGCATTCTCTGGTAAACCCGGAGTCAGATAGCAGTCGTGCGCCTACAGGCGGAGCCAGGCCTAGACTGGCTCGGCACGACAAACCCTGCGAGTCGCGGAGAGCAATCGCAGCGCCATTGGCGCGCGTTAGCCAAAATACCTGTTCGACAACCTTGTCTAAGACCGCGGATATTGGCTCATCCGCCTTGTCAGTGATCTCATTTTCAGGGTCGAGTATTTTTCGTTTCAGGTTTCCCTTTGGCATTTGGCGGTCTCCGCCTCGCCACGACTGCGTCTTTCAATGGGGCCGTAACCTTCTAGGACTTAGCCGGGAGTCGTCGTGGGTGCAACAACCGGTGTCCGCGCAAATGCTCCTTTCCGCTTCCATGGCTGGAAACGAAAGGGCTGTCGTGCCCATGCCGCAGCAGTCCTGAATACTACGGCGTACTGACGGGCTGGTCAATTAGGCAAATTCTGTAAGTGAGTAGTAGTTAGAAGTAACTAGCCGGCCTGTTTGCATCCGCAGACTTTCGTCGGCGAGCTAAAAATACGGCCTTCCTCCCAACACCTCTTTCATGGCTTTCGGAGTTGTGCCCAGCTTTTGTTCCAGTCTCGCCCAACACGCAATACCAGCTGGAGCGATCGCCCAAGTCCAACCCGATCGTCAGCTTTGATTCGGAAAAAATCCTGATCTGTTTCGCCACAGCGGTGCTAACCTTCTTCATTGCCGGTCTCCTTTATCTCTTGTGCTTCCAGCACGTCGATAACTTGGGAGCGTACAGCATCCCGTCGGAGACCGGCCTTCTCATCCCATCTGTGGGTGTTGAAAAACTCGAGATTTCAGAAATCAGGGAAAATTTGGGGGATAGAAAATATCTAGCCGACCAGAGAAAGTCGTTCGTAGGGCATCCTGACGCGATCTAATTTCTGCGGATTTCTGGGAAGCGAAATTTCTCTACGCGTTCCCATCAATTCCTCACTGAAGGATTTCCGCGGGCCCACATTGCAAGCACTGGACGACTTCCTTTGCACGTTCGAAGCAAAGTATCCCAATTTGTTGTACGTGCATGACAGTGATTTGTACGACGTTGCGACTCGTGGAAGATTCAAGGCAACGCATGGATGGGTTTCCGTGGACGTTAAGATGCGGCACCCGTCTGAGGCACCGAATAAATTCACGGTGTTGAGCACAGTGTTGTGTCCGGGTGCCAGTACTATTCCCTTCCGGCTATCATTAATTATTACGATTATTATGATGTCGTGCAAGAAGACGGGAAACCTGCCATAACTTCCGGCCCTTCGCTATCAGCGGAAATATTCATCCCGCCTGGAAAAACTCTTCACGTGCTGACCCTCACTCCCTTTTATTCTCTCCTGGACGACGATGCTCGCGGTTGTTCTGTCGCCGAATCCCTACCTTGGCTGGAACGACTCGGCGTGATAAACACGGTGGTCGCAGTACAGCCCTTTTACCGCGCTCACGCACGCCCCTGCAATTCCGGGATCCCAGCCCGTCGGCGCCACTTTTTTGCGCTGCCCGGCGGTTTCGGCCTCCCGACGTCTGGAGTGTTTCTTTTCACTAGCCTTTTGGCGGAAATTCGCCGCCTGCATCAGACTCGCCCGATTGATGTCATCCATGCGCACGTGGCCTTGCCTTGTGGGCACGCCGCCGCTTTGCTTAGCCGTGAACTGAAGATCCCCTTTGTGGTAACAGTTCACGGGCTGGACGCGTACTCCACCAATCAGGTCAAGAGTTACGCAAAGAAGTGGTGTAAACGTGTCTCGCGGTTGGTCTATCGCTCGGCGCGCCGAGTGATATGCGGCAGTGAAACGGTTCGCGACCAAGTAATCGAAGGCGCTGCAGCGCCGGTAAACACTCAAGTAATTTACGGCGGTGTCGATCCGCAGATTTTCACTCCTTCGAGCAGTGACGCTGTGCCCGCAGTAATCCTCAGCGTCGGTAATCTGATTCCCATCAAAGGGCACGAACCCCTACTGCGAGCGCTCGGGGCCATTCATCAGAGTTGTGGAGATTTTTCGTGGGAGATAATCGGGGACGGTCCGGAACAATCGCGTTTGGAGAAGTTGGGCCGTGAGCTTGGCATTGCAGAAAAGATACGCTTCCTCGGACCCAGGTATCGAAGCGACATTGCAGGTGCAATGCGGCGCGGCACAATCTTCGCATTGCCCAGCCGCGACGAAGGCTTGGGCCGTGTCTACCTGGAAGCAATGTCCGCAGCGAAACCGGTCATTGCCTGCCGAGGCCAGGCCATCGAAGAAGTAATTGAACAGGGCATCAACGGTTGTCTTATCGATCCAGACGATTTAGTTGAATTAAGTGAAACCCTCACTGTGCTGTTGCAGCGAGCGCAGCTTCGCCGCGAGATGGGCGCGGCAGCTCGCAAAACTATCCTGCAAGGTTTCACACTTGCGTACGAAGCCGCTCGGCTGGTTCGGCTTTATCGAGAGTCCGTAGCATAAAGTGACTGTTACTCTCCGTCGTGGTTGCCGGCGCTGGGGTTCGCGGTACAGGTTCGGATCTTCCACGGGTGCATGCTCGAAGGGTGACGGCCCTAGGACCTCATAGCCGATTCGTTCGAGATGCACGCTCCAAATCAACCCCGACACCTTATTAAACACAAAGGTGAGTTAAGGTATTGCAAACAAACGGCGGGCAACATGGAAGCGTCTGACACTGCCCGCCGAACCCCGAGCACGAGCCGGCTGCCGCTGCCGTCGGCACAAGTATGGAGGTTACCAGCGGCAATGCCAGGGCCGCCACCCCTATCTTGCGCATGGCAGCCCTGCGGGATGCAAGGACTTGCGCGTCTTTCTTTTTCTTCACCAACAGCCCCGATTTCGACAGCCTGCGTAAAGTCAGCCAGACCAACTCTTCGTCAACCGAAGACTGCGATTCTTTCGACAGAATCGCCGCGATCTCCGCGACAGTCTTGGTGCCGTCACAAAGCTTCCACACTTCTGCCGCGGTGCGATTCAAACAATGCGCCTTATGGTTTTCTTTCTGGTATACGAGCGTCTCATCGCCCACTTTTACAACGATGCCATGTTTATGCATGGGCACAAAATTCGACGCGTTATCTTTCACTTTTTTGCCTCCCCCAGGAGATTTTTCTGAGAGACACCTTCCCTGCCCCAAAAGATTAGAGCGCAAAAGATCGGCCGTGTGGAAGTGGGCGATCTCGGCGACTGAGTCCCATCTGCGAGTTTCCAGGCCTCCACCGCAGTCGAGTTGAGGGCATGGACATGGAAGCTCTCTTTTTGATCGACGATGATCTCATCACGCAAGGGACGAACTAGGGCAGAGCTGCGCCGCGGACGAAAAGAGGATTTCATGGGTTCCTAATTGAACCAGCTTCGCCCCTAGCGCGCAAGAACTTTCTGTTCTGAAAACAGAACAAGGACCTTTGCCTATTGGGATCTCGGCCGGTCCGCCCCTACCGCACAGGAACCCTTTGCTCTAAAAACAGAACAAAGCGGTTTTCACCATGGGAATCTCGGCTGGGTGAGTACAGGATTTTCGGCTGGCTAGAGTGACCAAACCCATGCGGAAAATCGAGCCCCGCGATCCGGATCTGTTCCGGCGTCGAGGCGCGGCCGATCGAGCACATGGCGAAATGCCACCCCGCTCCCTCTGCCCGCTCTGCGATCCTATCTAGCAGCATCCCAAACATTAGGTGGGTCATTAGGGGAGCTGCAGACCGAGACGATAAATCTTGGTAGCGTCGCCTTGCGCGGCGTCCGCACAGCGGACGCTAAGCTCGGCGACCGTGTACGCTTCTTTTAAGCAGAAATTCACCTACTAGTCACCGATTTTCGACAAGTTTTTGTTACGAAAACCCGTTTAAGGCGAGCACCGAACTCACGAACAAAAATGAAACCGCTTAGATCTGTCCGCCTTCCGGACAAAGCAAAAAGGCGCAGCCCGATTGGGCCACACCCTGAAAAGATTCCCAGTATTCCTGCCGCTCAGAGTGGAAGAATATCCAGCACTATCCTGGCACCGTTCACTCATGGAAAAGGTTGAGGATCTCCAAGTCAGACATGATCATTTTCATTTGTTCAAAGGTAAGGACGAAGTCTTGGATCTCGGATTTGCCAATTCTTGGCAGATTGTTTGGATGAAGGATTTCGCTTGCATGCAGAAGAAGGGTCGCCAGCGTTTGGGCCAAGTCCGTCATCTTTTCAGCGTCACCTTCCCGCTTGCTAGCCGGTAATTCGTGGTTTAAGTGCTCCCATGGCGCCCGCGCCTTTCTCTGCACTGTGATATCTATAAGTGTGCCCTGGAGGAGATCTGGTCGGCCTTCCGCGAAGCTCACGACTGTGCGCGTTGCCAATATCCAAACCGGCCTGCCACTCCGGTGCCGCATGCAAACTTCTTCCATCGGGCAATCCCGTTGTGTGTGAAGTTCGTCGAGAAGTCTTTCACGCTCCTCCCGGTGGAAATAGAAATCCCACGCTGTATGGTTGAGCATCTCATCCCGTGAGTCGAACCCGAAGATCCTCGCACACGGCTCATTGCAATCTATGATCTGACCTGCAGCACTGGTCAAAATGACCCCAGCAATGTTCCTCTCGAACAATGTCTGATAGCGCTCTCGCCAGAAATGCGCTTCTTCTTGGCTCATGGATACCCCCAGATAAGGCCTCCGCTCTATTTTGCGTCCAGAAAACCCAGGGCGCGAATTTAAAGCGAAACACATCTTCGCACACGCCAGCAATTGAGTGACGCTAGAGACGGGGACACCGAGCATCAGGCAATCGAGGATGCGATCAACCCACTGAAGATTCTTAAACTGACGGCCTGAACTTTCCCGATTGGGAATTAAGCTCAGTCGGCTCGAAGCAAATCCTTGGCCGACTGGTGTTCGGTTTCCGGAACAAACAAGGAATTCTGCATCGAAATTCGGGCGAATCGGTTAGGTTCGTGTCGAAAGCATGAGCAGTAGTCACACCGGCATCTGAACGCCCAACCAGAGGTGACAGATGCCATTATTCCCTTAAGGTCTAAGCCGCTTTTCTCTGATTGAATCTAGCCCATCGCGCTCTTTGAGCTGCTGCCATTCTCCTTCTTGATGCAGCCGAGAAACGCCGTTTCGGGCTCACACCCGCCTGGCCATTGTTTCCGTTTGCCCATCGCGCCTTCTCTACACACCTGAAACAGCGACACTGGTATCTCAGATCCTCAGGATGCGTCGTATGTCCGCATTTGTCGCAGATGAACCTACCGTCCATATGCGCTAGCATCGGTCGGAATTCAAGATTTAAGACACAATAGGGACATCGTGTCGTCTCTGTCATTTTCTCTGCTTTTCTTGGCCAGAGGTCTTGAGAAGGCAGACTAGGCTCGCCTCTCGGGTTGGTGAATGGCTCGTTCGTGGCGGATACTGGCACCGTCAGGGTACAACCCTCGACTCAACGGATTTTATCGAAGGTCTGGTTTTCCCCGATTGGGAATCAGACTCACGCGGCTCTAGCAAATCTCGTGCCTGATCGACCAGCATCTTCAGGGCAGCGTTCTTGGAAACGACAGCAGCGACGCCTGCCGAGGATGCTGCCTGCTCAAGATCATCACTACCGTAGAGCGTGAACAGGACGATCGGCACAGTCGGCAGCATGCGCTTGAGCACGGGGGCTGCTTGTATTCCATTCATGATTGGCATTGACAGATCCAGTACGATCAGATCGGGCTTCGATTCTCGCGCTTTATCGATCGCATCCTGCCCGTTCACTGCTTCTCCGCACACTTCCCAACCCGGCTGCTCAAACACCGCTCGCAATAGACGGCGTACTGAAGCATTGTCATCGACAATGAAAATGCGCTTAGGCATCTCGCACAGCCTAACTAGGATTGCCTTAAGATTGCCTTAATAAGAAGTCCCGGATAAACGGGAGTGTCGCTGCAGAATGCCCAACCCAGGAAAGGCGGTCGTAAGGGCCGAGAATGTCGCGGGCTGGAGAGCGCGAACACTAGCCCATGACCGCCACAGATCAGATAATGGCGTCGAGCGTAGTGCGAATTATTACTAACAGGCAATACAGTGTTTGCTGTACGGATTAGAGCGTGCCGCCTACGACCATCCCTCGCGCCGCAGCTTCGACATTGGCAAACAAAAAGCGCAAGTAATATCATGCCGCGATGGACAAAGGGCACAAGCGAGTTTTCAAAGCGTCTGACCAACCTGGATTCCGACGAGTTCCATAACTTTCCAGTGAATTCATGCAGAACACTCACCACCCAGAAGGACTCGCCATGGCCAGAATTTCTTTCCGGCAGTTCGAGTCCCCGGAGAATGGGGCGCCTGCAATTCTGAAGTCTCATCGTCAGCTTGATTTCGGTCGTCGAGGAGAAGGCATGATGCCCTGAGCCCCCACGTCAGCCCTTTTCGTTGCCGCTCCGGCGTTCGCTGCGCCTCGTAATTAGCAACCCGCTTTGAAGGGCGATTCGCCCCGGCTCGGTTCAGTAGAAGAGAATCAAACGGTTGATACCTGTTTTCGAAGGCCCACCTCGCTCAGCTCCGAGTCTCAGTTCGCCGGTAATCGGTGGTGCGGTTTGAAGGATGTCTTTCCTGAGTCTACGTTTGGGTTGAACTTAGTTCAGAAGGCGCTTTACAGCCCGGCTATCTCATAGCCCCGCGCGGCTCAGGCCGATTTCTTTACCCGGCCGGAGAATTCGATCAGCTTGCCGCGTTGTTCTGGGGGAATCCACGTCGCCTTTTTTCGTCAATTGTTGGGTGTGTAGAACTCAATTATCTTCGCCATTAGTAAGTTCTCGGCCTGCTTCTCATTCAAAGAATCTCTCCACTCGGTCGTTCCCGCAATGGCCCGAAAGTGGGTTGCTCACCCCATTGAAGGACAAGGACAATGACCCGGATAATCCGATTTTCCTGGTAAAAACCGCTCTGGCACAAAACAGCCCCGTTTTCTTGTGCAGAGGCGAGGCGCGCAAATCTCTTTCGTCCCGGTGTGGTCCAGCACCTTTCACGGCGCACTGTAAACGGCTTGTTTACGACAACAATATTTTCCCTCGGCAGTCTGGTCCCACAAGCCACGAGCGTAAAATGTTCGCGAGCCGCCTCAGGAGGAGTCATGTCTTCTCTCGCTCGAATAGCATTTGTAGCTGCAGATGCCCTCTTTCGACAAGAACCCGACGAAGAAAAAGACGAAGGCGACGGCAACGATAATGATGATGACGATGAAGATGATGATGGCTACTCGGAGTGATGTATGCTCAAATTTGTCTCATCAGGACTCGTTTGGGGGTGATCAGTTTGGCAGAAGTTCGACTGCAAGAGGGTGAGTCGCTGGAGAACGCCCTCCGTCGGTTCAAGCGCAAGGTTCAGACGGAAGACATCATTAAGGAAGTGAAGCGCCACTCCTACTACCTGAAGCCGGGCGAGAAGCGCCGACTTAAGCAAGCTTTGGCGCGAAAGCGTGCCCGAAAAAAGAATCGCAGAGAGCAGGATTAAGCTGCAATATCAGGGGCCGTCCCTGCTCAATCGGAACTGCGATGTTTTCCGGTTCGCCACACTGTCGTCTCTAATTTCTTTAACATGGCCAGCGAGTATGCTGCGGATTGGCGCTCCTGAATGTCAGTTGTCAGTTCTAGCAATTCACTCAGCCGTCCCATGACAACCTGCTTAGCTTCTTTGATCCGTTCTGGAAACTCATCGAGTGCTATGTCTGTGAAACCAGCTTCCAAAAGCAATTTCCAAACCCGTTCTTTCTCGGATCTCTCATATGGTCGGCTCACGGCTCTACACTCCGTTCTGATCGCGGCCTGACTGTTGCTCCAACCTAAGTTCCATTCGTCACTGAGCATCAGGCGCTTTATACCCGGCTTGCTTGAACCTGAGATATGTGTACGCCAGATACTGGTTCAGGTCGGCCCAGAAAGACTGCTCCCGATCCCGAGGATCCAACCCGGTCTCGGCCATGGAAACGAGCCGCCTCTCCCAGGCCTCTCGCTCATCCTGAGTAACCTCATCGGCCTTGCGCCAAACTGGCGGCTCGGGACACCCCAAGATCTTGTGCTCCGGTATCACTCGCCCGTCTTCAAGAATGAAATCTCGCCACACAAGTCCCCACCTCAGCTCTTTGAGAGTGCCGGTTTTCAAACCGCCGACGGACTTGAATCTGATGATTTGCCCTTCTTCTGGAGGCCAGCTCGCAGCGGTGCCTACTTCATTCGCCGTGGGTTTCATTTGCTAACACCTGGCGGGACTTCAGTTGTGCTCTTCTGGTTCAGGTTTCCGGCCGACGATTTGAGACCCCCTTACAGCTGGTTTCGGCCAGGAGCCACGCGACAAGACCCGCTCCACGGCGTGCTCCACCGTGGAAAGAAAGCCGCCATCCCCTGCTTGGATCGACCCGACTAATGCGACATTCAGTCCGTCAAGTTGTGGAGCCAGGTCAACCTTCACTATCGATTCGCTCTCACGCCTTAGGTAGATAAGCCAGAGAAGAGTAACTGCGTTGTATGCCGCACTCTTCACCAGGCTGACGATCGCAGCTGGACCGTCGCCGTAGTGCATCACGATGGAGACCAGTATTAGTTCAATGCTGGCAAAAATTCCGAATCCCAACGCGATTCCGAATACGTGTTGCCGCCAGCAATTTCTGAGAAAACGACAAAGAATCATCAAAAGGAAGAAGAGCCCACACTGCATCACTCGCACGCTGCGGTCAAAGGCCAGCACCGCCGACACCACCCTGTCGGCACTTGCCTGCTGGCTCGAAAAGGCACTCACAATTGAAAGCAGGAGCAGCAGTCCACAGGCCCATCGGAATATGATGGATCCTAAATTCTGAATGCCTCCATATTGTTGAAACAGATGGTGCAATATTTCGTCCATCACCGTGACGGCCAGCAGCACGCTGATGGCGTTTCCAGTCCAGTATGCGTCGAAGTAGCTTCCGTCATAATAGTGATATATGACGAACAGAATTCCGGACTTAACAACCTGAAACAGGATATAGGAGGAGAATCGGGGAAAAACCAGGTGCAGCTTGCGCAGGATCATGAAGGTGAGAAGGGTGATCTGCAGCGCCGGACCCACGAGCCAGCTCACGTACATTAACCAGTTCATTCCTTCTGCACCCGAAGCCCAGAAGCATACCTCTCCTTCGGCGGCCCTGCAACGGTTTTTATCGTGGCCGCCCGGTTCGTCGACTTATGTATTCACTCTACTTGCGAACGCTCCGGCGTAAGGGCATAGGGTCGCTACCATCAGCAACTAACACCGCCTGTTCTGCTCGATCAAAAGGACTGCCGACTGGTGCAGAGCTCTTTGGAATTGCACAAAACATCCCGGCCAGCGCTATAGCGATTAGCACGATCTCGACTGTCTTGTTCATAGGGGAGTTCTCCGAGGCGCAGATTTCACGCCCGGCGAAGTATATGCCCCGAGTGATCTATATGCGGGTAGGAGCTGTGGATAACTAAGAATTTTCTAATCGCCGCAAGACATTAGGCAAGACCTAAACCGCCGGCCTCAGGGATGGATGTTGCATGTGCGCTGGCGCATACGCTGCCGATTACTTTTTGTTGGGTTTTGGTCCTGGCGCGGGAAGACAAGCCGCCATCCTCCCCCATAGTTCGCTCGCTGCAGTTTCTTGCCATGCCTCGGGTTATCCTGGAGGCTGCTGTGACCCGGGCTGGAACTGATACTGCAGAATCTTCGCGGCCAGAGCCGGTCTCATGGTGGGTTGCTCGGGCTTCACGGTGCGAACAACCTCGCCACGGCAGACGACTTCGGCCGCGGAGAGTCCTGCAATTTCTGCGGGCAGCACCAGATTGATCTCGAGCTGGGCTTTCGGTTGAATCATTTCGTCTCCCCGGAACAACATTCCCGAACGGCTAATGTTTTCGGTGGAGCCCTTGCGCCAGGCGCCTTCGCCCACCGGCCGGTATTTCAGCGGCACCCGAAGATTGAAACGTGGCGCGCGGAACCGGGAGGAGAGCTTCTCCCTCACCTTGGTTCTCAGAGTGATGAGCGTAAAGGGCTTCTGGAGCAGGGCAATTCCCTCGTCCAGGATGCCGTTGTGGGCGATCGCATTCTCGGTATAACCGGACATGTAGAGAACTTTGGTCTCCGGCCGCAAGGCGGAGACGCGACG